>NZ_LOYJ01000099.1:0-208072 GCF_001526245.1 Burkholderia sp. MSMB1498 | reverse complement strand
GGCAGCCCATATCCAAAAGCGCGACGCGGTAGGCACGGGAGTGCGGGTACTTCCACCACATCTTGTCGAAACGGGACCAAACAACCGGAGCCGGTACATCGGCAGTCAGGCGAACCAACGCGATTGATGATTTGTAAGCGCTAAATCCGCCACACGTCGTTAGGTGACGTGTTACCGGGTAACATGTTTCGAATCGATAGTTACCGGGTAACGAAGGAGATGCGAGATGACGCAAACGACGGCGCAGCGGCAGGCGGCTTATCGGGCAAGGCGCGAGACGGCAGGCAAGGACGGCAACGGTGATCGACGTCTGGATATGTGGGTGAGCACGGAAGCGTATCTTGCTCTGACGCGGTTAGCTCGCCGTTACTCGGTAACGAAGCGCCAGATGCTGGAACGGTTGATCGCGCGGGCAGACGACGCGATTGTGCGCCGACTCGATCCCGATTCGGAACAGTGGGACCAATACTTCGGCCCAGCGCGGTAGCGATCGGAGTTACCCGGTAACGGCTTGCTGTCGAGCGAAGTTGAACGGTAGCAGGTCGCTAATATCGGCATCCGGTGCGCGCTGCGGCAATTCGGTCAGCACGTGCAGCAGATAGGCATGGGGATCGACGCCACAGGCTCGACACGTGAGCATCAGGCTGTAGACCATCGCGCTCGCTTTCGCGCCGTCGACCGTATCGCTGAAGAGCCACGACTTTCTCGCCGTGGCAAACGGCCTGATGTCGCGTTCGATGACGTTGTTGTCTATTGCAAACCGGCCATCGTCCACATAGCGACTCAGGTAAGGCCATTGCCGGAGACAGTAGCCGATCGCCTCGCCTAGCAGGCTCTTGGGCAGAACCTTCGGCGCGAGCTCGTCGAGCCAACTCTTGAAGGCGTTTAGCAACGGCACGCTGTGCTGTTGGCGCAAGCGGTACCGGTAATCGGCCAGCGTCTCGCCTTCGGGCAACGTCTGTTTGGCGAGCGTCTCGACCTGGTACAGCGCCTGGAAGAATTCGAGCGCCTTCGTGATGCGGGGGCTCGGTTTGTTCTTCTGCCCCTTGAGCGCATCCGTGAACATCCGGCGTCCATGCGCAAGGCATCCGAGGTGCGTGGCCGATTTGACCGTCCGCCACGCAGGCCAGCCGTCCGTCATCAGCGTGCCCGCGTAGTCTCCGAGGAACTCCTTCGGGTACTGCTGGCCACGCCCCGGCTGGTACTCAAACAGCACCACCGGCTGCTCGCTATCCTCCGCGCTTCGGTAGACCCACATGTATGACTTGTCCTGCGCGTTTCGGCCGTTCTCCTTCAGGACCTGGACGGTGGTCTCGTCGCCGTGAATCAGCCACTGGCTGAGCAGAATCTTCTTGAGCGCCTTGAACAGGCGCGTGTAGTGAAGCTCGGCGGGGCGGATGATCCAGTTCGCCAGCGTACCGCGGCTGACTGCGATATTCGAGCGTGCGAGCACGTCTTCCATCCGGTACAGCGGCGTGCCGTCGACATACTTGCCGGCCGTGACGGCGGCGATCATCGATGCACTGGCGTGACTACCCGGCAAGGGCTGCGCCGGCATCGGCGCGACCACGATCGGTGTGTGCGTGCCGTGACGCTCGCAGTGCCGACACGCGTACTTGAAACGCGCGTGCTGCAGCACCGAGACCTTGACCTGCATGTGCAACTGTTCGCTGATTTCCTCGCCCATCCGATGCATTGCCTTGCTGCAGCACGGGCAGATCTTCTGGTCTTCGGGCAGGTCGTACTCGATTCGCTCGCGCGGCAGGTCCGCGGGCAGCGGTTTGCGGCCACGCTTGCGCGGTTCAGGCTGGCCGGGTTCCGGCAACCCGGTATCGGGCAACGTCAGCGGCTCGCCGTCGTCCTCCTCGGCCGGCTCAGCGTGGGCTGCCTCTTCGGCCTCGTTGAACACGCGGTCGCGGCGCTTCTCGCTCTTCGGCGCGTACTGTCGGGCCAACGCGAGACGATATTGCTCTTCCAGCGCATCCAGGCGCTTGGTCAATTCGTCGATCCTGGCGTCACGCTCGGCAATGACCTGAGCATCGGCCGCCACCCGCTCCTCCAGCTTGTGGATATAGGCCTTGGCGGTGCGCGGAAGTCGGGGGAGATTGGGAGGGGACATGCGCTCAACGATAGCGAAACGCAGAGCCAAATAGGTTTACGCGAATTTGTAACAGCTAAAGCCGCCGTTGTTTACTGGCAACAGCGGCGATACCCTGCTTCAGTTCGTGTGGCAGTATTGCCGCGCTGGGTGGCGGCGCACGGCGTCGATATCGACGCCGTCGAGCAGCAGGTGAAGCTGCTCGGCCGTCAGTTCGATCACGGCTTGCTGACGGCGGGGCCAAACGAAACGGTCGGCCTCGAGGCGTTTCAATAGGAGCCAGAATCCGGCCCGGTCATACAGCAGAAGCTTCACGCGATCGCGTTTGCGGTTGTGGAACGCGAAGACGGCTCGCGCAAGCGGATCGAGCAGCATCGACTGCTCGACCAGCGCGACGAGGCTGTTGATGCCGGCGCGGAAGTCGATGGGCTCGCGGTGCAGGTAGATCTGCAGGTCCGCGTCGAAGCGGAACATCAGCGTGCCCCCAACGCTTCGATCATCGCCTTCACGAGAGCGCCATCGTGTGCGGCGCATTCGAGCTGTAGCGTTACGCCGTTGGGCAACTGCGCTGATAGTCGCGCCGGCGTCATTGCCTTCGCCGCTTCGTACCTGTGTGACGTTCGCCGTACGTTCACCGGCTCGGGGTTCGTGCGCACCGGTGCCACCTCGTTGATCGGAACGACCGGCACGAATGCCGATGGCAAGGGCTCGACGCACGCCGTCACAGCAGCATTCGCGCGTTCGCGCAATTGAATCCACTTATGCAGCTGGTTCGCGTTCACACCCGCCTTCAACGCCAGTCCGGCAATTGACGCGCCCGGCTGCAGGCAGGCTTCAATCAGCTTGCGCTTACCCTCGGCGTCAAACCTGCGCTTGCCCGTCGCGGTCACGCCGGTCACCCGCAGTGGCAGGAAATCAACTTCGTTCTGTGTCATCGGTTGCGTCCGCAAGTTGTAGTTGCGGACGCAAGCCTGCGCTCGTTCAGCTTTCGATTCTAGGTGGGGTTAAATTCGCGCTTACAGTCAATCTACCAGGACCTCGTCGACCAGCATGGCTTCACGGCCAGCTACGAGAGCGTCAAACGCTTCGTGCGAGCCCTGCGCCACGTCGATCCGGAACAGTTCGACCGACTCGAGTGCGCCGCCGGCGAAGAGGCACAGGTTGACTACGGTGAAGGTGCACCGACCCAAGATCCAAAGACGGGCCGCTACCGCCGGCCACGCCTGTTCGTCATGACGTTGAGGTATTCGCGACGCAGCTTCCGGCGCGTGGTCTGGAAGTCCAGCCAACAGGTCTGGGCACAACTCCACGAGGAGGCATTCCGGTACTTCGGCGGCAGCGTCAGTTACGTCGTCCTCGACAACCTCCGCGAGGGCGTCATCACGCCCGACCTGTACGAGCCCGAGATCAACCGGCTCTATGCCGCGATGCTCGAACACTACGGCGTCGTCGCCGACCCGGCCCGCGTGCGTGATCCGAATCGAAAGGGTGCCGTAGAAAACGCAATCAGACATACGCAGGACACGGCCCTCAAGGGTCGGCGTTTCGAGTCACTCGAGGCCCAGAACGAATTCCTGATGCACTGGGAAGAGAACTGGGCCGCCAAACGGATCCATGGCCGCGCGCGGCGACAGGTCGAAGCGATGTTCCAGGAGGAGAAGCCACACCTGCGGCCGCTGCCGACGACGGGCTTCCGTTACTTTACCGAGGTCGTGCGCACCGTCTGGGACGATACCACCGTGAGCATCGATCGCAGCAACTATGCCGCGCGTCCGGCACCCATCGGCTCTCTCGTGTGTGTGCGCATCTATGACACCACGATCGAGATCCGCGATCGCCGCTCGCAGGAACTGCTGCGCACCCATCCACGCCACATCGAACCCGGCTCGCTCGAGCTCCCCGAAAACGAGCGGCCATTCAATCCATCGCGCCAGACGAGCGTCGCGCTCTCCAGCGCTGGCGACATCGGTCCGCAAACAAGGGCGCTGTGCCAGCACCTGTTTGACGCCGAAGGCCGCGTTGGCCACCGCGGCATGTGGGGCATCGTCGCGCTGGCGAAGAAGTATCCCGCATGGCTCGTCGAGCAGGCCTGCGATCACGCCCTGCGTCATCACCTCTATCGATACCGGCAGATACGCGCCGTCGTCGAGCGGCTGTTCGAGCAGGCCCTTGAGCGCCTCGACCGGGCACCGCAGTTGGCCTTGCCGCTCACGCAGGAGCATCCGCTGATCCGCCCGGGTAACGAATACGGCGAGTTCTTCAACGCCGGCGCGCAGCACAGCGCCGCCTCTCAACCTCCCACAACAGGAGAATCTGTATGACCACCACGCTACCCGATATCGAGCGGGCGCTCAGGATGCTGCGCCTGTCCGGCGTACGGGACACACTGGAAACCCGCGTGCTGCAGGCACAGGGCACCCAGCAACCGTTCCTGGAAACCTTCGCGCTGATCCTGCAGGACGAACTCGACCGGCGTCAGTCGCGGCTCATCGAGCGGCGCTACCAGCAGTCCGGTCTTGAAGAGAAACTCACGCTGGCCGAGTTCGACTGGTCCTTCAATCCGAAAATCCCGCGTCAGGCCTGCTTCCAGTTCAACACGCTGAAGTTCATCGCCGCGGGCGAGAACGGGCTGATCATCGGCAAACCGGGCACCGGCAAGTCGCACGTTGCCAAGGCCGTCGCATACCAGGCCGTCCTGCAGGGGCACAAGGTCCAGTATCTTGAAACCGACGACTTCTTTAACCGCTATGCGCTCAGTGCACCCGAGCAGAGACAGACGAGGCTGCGCGCGATACTCGAGGCAGACCTGCTCGTGCTGGACGACCTGTTCCTGGCACGCTCGATCCCTGACGAGGCCGGCGCGCTGTTGCAGACCCTGGTCCATCAGCGCTACAAACTGCGCCGAAGCATCATCGTCACGTCCAATCGCGTAGTGCAGGACTGGGGAGCGTACCTGGGCGACAACACGATGAGCACGACGATCCTCGATCGCCTCATGCATCACTGCCACCAGCTTGAGTTCAACGGTCGTAGCTACCGGCTCAAGGAGGCCGCTGAGGCGCTTGCGCAGAAAACGAAAGAGGAATAAAACTCGACCTCGTCCTGCTTCACCTGGTGGGGGATTTTACGCGACCACAACCGGGGGAGTTTCAACTGACCGCCCGGGGCCGGTGACGAGGGACGAGACTTGATTCATGGTCGACTCCGTGGTCGTAGTGATGAAAATCGAACGGATTACGCGAGGTTGGTTGCCCCGCGCAGAATTGCGCCACCCGCATTGACGTAGGCGGTCTGCAATGCGGCGATCGTATTGACGTGCTGCCCGTAGTCGTTGCCGGGCAGGCTCGCCCAGATGCCAGAGCAGAGTTGGACCGCTTTCGTGAAATTGCCGATGTCGATGAACGGCAACGCACCTCTCTCGCGAATCTGCTGAAGTGCGATCCTGTCCTGCGAGAGCGGCGAGAAATCGGACAGCCGGAGCAATTGCCGGTACGACAACCAATAGCGATAGAGCAGCTGATACCGGCCAGCGGCAGTCGAGTCGAGCCCGGCATTGAAAATGTCCGGGTGCGTCGCGTAACTTGAAAACGTCAGCGGCTTCTCCGGTGTCGCGCCGACGAGCACCCGATAGCCGTCATCGGAATCGGGGATGCGCGATGTCCATTCGCTCCACGCGATCATGTCGAGAAACGCGGTCCGGTTGCGGCCACCGGCCTGCTGTGCGGTGATGACGGGCATGGTCAATCCTCCGTGCTTGTGCGGCGGCGAAAAATCTTGTCTCGCGCCAGGATGAAAATTTGCAGTACTGTGTAGACGAGCGTGGCCGACAGCACCACGTTCGACAGCGTCAGGTACGCCGCGACCTGGCCCAGCAGCGTGCCGATCAGGCCGCCAACCCATGCGATCGACACCTTGACGGATTCCATGACGTGATCGTTGCTCTCCACGGGCGTGCTCCAGAAATGAAAAACCGCCCCAAAGGGCGGCGATGGACTTCTGCGAGGCCAGGTTCAACCTAAGGGCCGCAGGAGTAGGAAAAGACAGCTAACGCGAGATCGGGCACTGCCTGTGGCTGGAATGCGTAGAACCCGCACGAATCGGGCGTGAGAAATGAGTTGATCGCCTCGCTGAAAAGCGTTTGCCACGAAGAACCATCACCCGAAACCTCGTAATACCAGTTCGTCGCGTCGCTACGGACTCGCATCCATTCAGGAACGGCACCAAGGTTCGTGGAGAAGGGGTTGCCGCTCCACGACGAGAAATTGCTGAAGTTGCCGACCCAGTAGCCGAGCTGGTTCTGATACGCGAGCTCAAAGAGTTTCAGCTTACCGCTCGCGCTGTCATACAGGCACGGGCCAACGCACCCGTAGTTGGCATTCAGCGGCGCCGCGCGCAAGCGCATCGTTACCTGAAATGCGCCCGATGGAATCGGCTGCGTGAGGACAAATGCCTGAGCGCTGCTTGAATGCGGTGCGACAACGCCAATGCCCCACGGATATTGCGTGGCGACGGCGCCCGTTGCTCCCTGATTACGCGCTGTGAAGCCGGACAATTGCGGCACCGTGTCCGTCACGCCATGCGACGAATTCGGCGTGATCGTCGCGCCTGAACCTACCGCCGTCACACTCGCGTTCGTGAAATTCAGCGACCCCGGCGCCACGGCCTTTACGATCCCGGCCTGTTCGGCCGCGCTGAGCGTGCCGACAAGAGACAATCCTGCGCCGAGCTTGCCGCCTTCGGTCACCTGCAGGTTCGCGCCGCCCGAGAGCGACTTGAAGGCGAGTGATTGCGCGGTCGAATTCGCTGTGTCGAGAATCGGAGCACCACTGCCTTCATTCGATGCCCCGGTGACCGTGCCACCGGGGCAGGTCAGCACCAGACTTCCTGCACCGTTGTCCGTGATCGAAAAATTCCCATCTGCGGCCAGCGTCTTCACGACGAGACTCGCAGCCGTGGATGACGATGTATCGATCAGGCCGGCGCCGCCCCCTTCGTTCACGCCGCCGCGCAGAGATCCGCTGATCGCGTTCGGCTGGTAACTGCGCACGTCGGTGTAGCTCGACGCCGTCAATGTGCCGGTCACGACCTGATACAGCGGGAACGAGGTAGTCGGAAAGCCCGAGGTGTTGGTGCTGACCACGCCCGTCACTGGGTCCGCAAAGATATAGTTCGTCGCACTCGCGGCAAGCGTCAGGGTTCCGTCGGGTACCGATTGCATGACGCCCGCCGGATTCGTATAGGTGCCGCCGTAGTAGCCCCAGACAAGGCCACCCGTCGTTGCCGCGCGCCGGCCCCATAGCATCATCGGGCTGGCGGCATCGAACAGCGCATTAAGCGTTGCCTCCTTCGTCGAGGAAGTCGCGAATAGCATATCGAGCAGGGTCGAGCTGTTCGACATGACTTACGCTCCGGCGTACCAGGAAAACACCGAAAGGCCGACGGCTTGCCCGTTCGGATCAGCGAAGAATCCCACCTGGTCCGGCGTCAGAAAGGTCGTGCGCGAGAACGAGTACATATTCACCCACGTGACACCGTCCGGCGACACGTCGTAATACCGGTTCGTCCCGTCGTCACGGATCCGGTGCCAGTCCGGCCAGAAGGTCATCGCGTACTGCGAGCCCTGAAATCCGTTCCACGAGGTCGGGCTGTTGAAGTTGCCGATGCCGTACTGGAATCCGCTCTGATACAGCAGGCCTGCGACCTGCAGCAGACCGCTTGAACTGTTGCGCCAGACGAGCCCGCACTTGATGTAGCTGGAGCTGGCCGGAAACGCGCGCATGCGGGCGACGATCTGGTAGGGCGTCGCGGGCGCGGCAATCACGAGGCACGCGCAATTCTCACCGCCCGCTTTCGGCGTGGACAGGCTGATGCCCCAAGGTTCCTGCAGCGCGGTGGCACTGCCCTGGTTGACCCAGGTGAAATTCGACAGGTTTGGTGGTTGATCGGGCGCGCCGAAACCAGAGAACAGCGCGATCTGCGCTTGCGATCCACCCGGATTCGTGACTTGCGCCCCCAGGAAATTGAGCAGCGTCGCCGCATTGACGACCGTAGTCCCGTTCTGCTGGATCGCCGGCGCAACGGCAGCGGCCGCGTTCGCATCGATTGCAATGCCGGCGAATCCATTGTCGGTGATGGTGATGCCGCTGCCGGCGACCAGTGTTTTGAACGCCAGGTTGCTCGACGTAGTGGAGGCAGTGTCGAGCACGCCGACTCCACTGCCTTCGTTGCTGCCGCCCGTGACGGTGCCGCTCGTACCGCTCGTGCTGATCGTAAGCCCGTTCGATCCACCGTCCGTGACGGTGACACCGGCGCCGCCGATCAACGACTTGAAAGCGAGCGTCTGCGCCGTAGAATTCGCTGCATCCAGCACGGGCGTGCCGCTGCCTTCGCTCGTTGCGCTGCGGACGGTGCCCGCGATCGCGCTGGGCTGGTAGCTTCGGCAGTCTATGTAGCTGGAGATGCCGGTCGAACTGGTCACGATCTGGTAGAGCGGAATCGACCCGGCGGGGAAACCCGTGGTATTCACCGACACGGCACCGGTCGTGGCGCTCGCATACACGTAGTTGGTCGCGCTCGCGGTGAGCGTGACGGTGCCGTTCACGATCGCATTGGCGGTCGTGCCGACCATATACGTGCCGCCATAGTAGCCCCACGTCAGGCCACTCGTCGTGCTCGCGCGCCGGCCCCAGATCATCGCGGGACTCGCCGCATCGAAGAGGGCATTGGCGATCACTTCCTTGGCCGCCTGATTCGTCGCGATGGTGTCGAGCAGCGTCGTGCTGTTGGACATCGTGTTACCTCGTGATGGTCGTCGTGGCAGATGCGCCCAGCACGCCCTGATCGCTGTTCTGCTGCACGCGGAAGGTGATCGTCGCGCCCGTCGAGAAGCCGTCTGCCGTGATGTTGGCGGCGGTGTACGTCCAGGTGCTGCCCGCACCATTGCCGGCAACCGTGACGGTCCGAACTGTGATCGAGCCGTTCAGGATCGTGAGCGTGTAGTTCTCGGCTGACTCGTCGAGTGGGACATCGGCGCCATCGAACCACTGGGCGCGCACGCGGGCACGCCGGGTCCACGACAGCGAGATGTCGGAGGCGCTCGACGCGCTGCCGTGCGCGGCCATGAAATACACCGGCGAGAGCGGCATGATCCGGCCGTTCTTCGGCGTGACGCTCACCTGCGCACCGGGCGAGCCCGAGAACGGGTTGAGCAGGAATGTCTCGAAGTAGAGCATCGAGCCGAAATCCGTCGTCTGGATCGGCATCGACACGATCGCAGCAGGATCGAGCAGCACGAACCGCTCGCCGGCGGCGTGGGTTGTCATGGCGGCTTCCGTGCCACCGCGCCCTCGCAGCAGGCCGGACAACGTCCAGGTGTTGGCTGCCGTCTGCGTCGCGTTGCGGAAAAACAGGATTTCGCCACCCAGCCACGCCGCATTGGCGCCGGCGAGGAAATCCGCATAGCTGCACGAAGCGAGCGCCCCTTCGTAGAGCATGATACTGACCGTATTGATTTCGTCCGGGAGGTTGCCGCCGCCGAACAATGACAGGGCACCTGCCGCGTAGCCCATGACGGACGCATGGGTGATCTGCGCGAACTGTGTGAACGTCACGTCATCGCGCGACAGGTCGATCGCCGCACCGGGCCACGACGAAGCCATCCCGCAGGCAGCGAGGTAAACCCCGGGCGTGTTATCTGCATCGCGCAGCGGCGGAATGTCGAGCACAGAGAGGATGGTCGGGCCGCTGTAATCGATCTGCTGGCTGGCAAAGCCAAGCGCAGTGCCGCCCTGCGTCGTGTATGAGGTGCCCGGATAGATATCGGGCTCCTCAAGCGCGGCGCCCCAGAGGAGCGACCCTTGTCCGTCATACTGGCAACGCGTGATCCGGGCGATCCAGCTCTCGCCGTTCGCACCCTGCAGTGTCATCACGTCGCCCGGCTCGTACTGCAGGTAAGCGAGGCCTGTCGTGAACTGGAAAGTTTTGCGGCCGACCCATGCCGACCACAGCATGGCCTGGGTACGCGCGAGCGCATCGGAGCCCGCGAGAACGATCGGCACCTGCATGACGGTGTCGCGGTTCGAGTTCGTGTATGCGCGCATCGCGCGCTGCGTGTTCGGGTTGTAGTCGTCTCCGAGTTCCGGGTAGGTCAGCTGCATCGAGCGCGGCAGATCGACCTCCTGCACGATCGTCTCGGTGACCGGTGTCGTGTTCGCTGTGTCCGCCAGATTTGGCGATGCACCGAGATCGGCGTACAGGAAGGTCCCGGCCGGTTGCGCACCGCGCTTCACGAACCGGATCACACCGCCCGAATCGCACGCATCGAAGAAGTACGTGGACATCAGCGGGCCCAGATTGCTGCGCGTGGTCGAATGGTTCGTCACGCAGTAGCCGTTCAGCACGTCGGTGAGCTGCGAGACATCGATCTGCGCGGCGGACAGGCCCGCACGGCTGCACAGGTCGGCCACGACATTGCCGACCGTCGTGAAGGTCTGGCCCTGCGAGATCCACATGTAGCCAAGCGAGATGCTGTTGAGATTCGCACCCGAGGCGAACACGAAGAAATTCTCGTTGATGGCCACCATCGTCGAGACGCCGAACGGGGCATAGCCGATTACCGTATAGGTGTTCTGCGATGGCCGGAACAGCGACACGGCGAGGTTGTCGCCGACCGTGTAGATGTAGTCGTCTGTGAGCACATACCCGGTGTTCGCATTGAAATTGATGCCGGTATACGTCGCGGTGACGGCTAGCGTATCGCGGTCGAACTGGAACAGATGGCCGGTCAGGTCGTCGAATGCATAGACATGCGTGGCCGAGCCACCGAGGATGTGCCATTCGCCCAGCTGGGTACTCTGCGCGACGATCAACCCCTGTTGCGACAGGTCGCACCGGTAAATCGGGCGGCCGCTCGTCGTATAGAACGAGCTCAGGAGGAGGTCGGTACCGTTGCGCCAGAAGCAGGCCTCATCGCCATCGAAGCCGAGGTCCATGCTGCCCGTCAGGCTCATGTCGTCGTAGGAGCCGTCCGGATGCAGCCATCCAGGCCAGGTGTAGATGCCGGCTACATCGCTGTAGCCGAGCGGCATGTTGATGCCCCCCCGGTTGCCGTTCCAGGGAATCAGCTGCGTCTGGACGGCGCCATAGGCGCTCAGGTTCGCGACGGTCACGCCGTTGTAGCCGAAGTAATACCCGTAGCCCATCGCGATGCCGCCCGACGCCGACAGGCACGGCGCCATGAAGAACGTTCCGAGCGAGGTCGAGTACGCATACGTTGACGCCGAGCGCGAAGTAGCGAGCGCAGCCGGCGCCGTGACGACCTCGAACGAGAGCGACGGCAGATAGTTGCCCCACTGCGAGAGGTCCAGTTCGTTGAATACGACGTAGGCCAGTCCCCGGTACGCGGGCGTGTTGTTCACGCCAAGCGCGGCCTGCATCACCGGATCGGGCAGCTGGTTTTCATCGCCGGGGTAAACGGTGAAATTCGTCACCATCTGGTTCGAGCCACTGATCGCCTGGAAATTCGACGGATCAGACACGTCGTAGATCAGCTTGCCGTTGGCCCAGATGCGCCGCACCGCCGTAATTGGACCCGCGCACAGACCGACAGCGAACGACATGGATACTTTCTGCTGCTGCGGTCCTTTGCCAGCCGCCCCTTTACCGCTGCTGGCGACGTAAGGCTGCCCGGCCCAGATGATATTGCCGGCAATCCGGTAGATGCCGTAGGCAAGCGGGATCGGCTTCCCGTAGGCACTGTCCTGGATGCGTATATCGGCGGGCTGTGGTCCCTTCTGGCGAAACAGCAGGCCACCGGCGATGCCGCCCGCCATCCAGCCAAGTTCCGCCCCTTCTGCAATACCGGCAGGCCCGCCGATCAGGAATCCGGCCGCACCACCAACCACGGCGCCGGCGGCGGACAGGACAAGCTGGCCCATTCAGACGACTCCAGGGATGCAGTAAGCAGCGATCACGTGGCGCCGGGTTTTCTCATCAAGGCGCGATTCGACCACGCGCTGGTTCGGCAGATACGCGTGGATAAAGTGATCCGCATCGGTCAGGATCGCCACGTGGATCGGCGTGGCGTGCCACGCGAACAGCAACACATCGCCGCCCTGGGCATCTGCAAGCGGAACTCGTATCAGGTGAGCCTCTAGTGCGCCGCGCAGCCGGCCATCCGGGCGGCGCCCGTAATCGGGCGCATCAGGCACGTCCAGGCCGACTGCGCGCGACACGCCGATCACAAGACCAATGCAGTCGCAGGCGGTGCCCTTCAAGCGTCCTTGATGCTGGTACGGCGTGCCGAGCCAGTCGCGGGCTTCGGCGACGAACTGCTCGCGCGTGATGGTTACCACGGCATGATCTTCCATTCAGTTCCCCTGAGGCGAGAGCAGGAGGTCGGGGCCGGGGATATACGGCTCGCCACGGAAATGGACGATGTTGTTGTAGCGCGCGTAGCAGGTGCCAAGCTGCTTGTCGCAGCCGGCCGTGATCGTGTACGTGTCGCCGATTGCCACCGGATACGGCATCGCCATCGCGAGCGTGACGACGCCCGGCGCAAACGCCTTGACCTCCATGACGAAGCCCGCGTTCTGGCCGGTCAGCCACTTGACCTTGCCGAACGCGAAATACCCGACCGTGTAGTTGTAGCTGATAAAGATCTCGCCGCCGGCCTGTGCGCTGTTGAAGGTAAAGAGACCCGTGGACAAAACCGTGTACTGCCCGGATCCGGTCCCGACACCGTAGGTGGTGCCATATGAATCGACGACCGAGATCGTCGAAACGAACGCACCACCGTTGGGCGGCACGACCTGGACCGTGAACGGCGAGCGCGTCGGGATCTTGTGGCCGGTCGTATCGGTGTAGGCGACGACCGGCCCGGTCTGCGTGAGGCCGGGATCGTTCCAGCTGGTCGCGCTGTTCACGCTTGCGACCTTCCCGTTGAAGGTGAGCGACGTCACGTCGACCGTGCATTTCGCGTCGCCAAGCTGCGCGCGGCAGGTCGGGCTGTACACGTCACCCTGTTCCTGCTGCATCAGCTGCGCCACGCCGCGCATTTCGACCTGGTAGGCCCCGTTCGTGATCGTCACCTGACCGAGCGTGCCGCTCGCCAGCGTCACAGCGCCCGCCGACGGATTCGTGTAGTCGACCAGCATGCAGGTCACCTGCGCGAAATCCCACTGTCCGGACTCAAGCGAGGTCTGCGTGATGGCCGAACTGTCGAACACCGCCTGTACCTCGAGGTTCAAGGTCGAGAGGTCGCTCGTGCTGTCGATCTGCGAATGGGTGTAACCGCCCGCGGACTGATACGTGAGCCCGCCGTAGGTGACGGGCTGGTCGAGATCGGTGAATGCGAACACCTGTCCATCGGTGCGGGTGATTTTCCAGAGCGTGCAGACGGTCTGCACCTCGCTCTGGAGCGTAGTGAGGAGGGCGTTGGGAATCGTACGCATGAGGGAGGCAAATTACGGGCGGATCTCGATCAGGGGGATCGATCCCCAGTCGACCAGCAAATCGCCAACCGGACCATTCCGGTCCATGATCTGCTTTTTCATCTGGTCCACATCGAACCGTGCAGGCACATCGAACTGCCCGGTCCACGTGAGCGTGGGGGAGCCCGTCGGCGCCGGCATAATCGTCACAAGGCCCGTGGTCGTGTCGAGCGTGACGCCCGTCGTGAGGGGCACGCCGGATTTGATAATCTGCACGCTGCCCGCCACTGGCTTCTGGATCAGCCGCGATTCAGTGAGCGCGCCGTTCGCATACAGCTTCGTCATTTGGTAGACGCCACTCGTTGCGGTCGCAATCAGTACGCCGGCGCCGCCGTCAGAGTAATCGGTCCAGTCCTTTATACGAAAACCATATGCGCGTCCCTTGACCGTGCGAAAGAAGGCATCGAGCGTTGCGGTATCGGCGGCGTTCATCGCCCGGCGCCCGACCTCGAACTGAATACGCGACTGCGTCCAGGCCGGAATGCGCGTGTCACGCCCGCTGTAGACCTGATTGACCACGGTCAGATACGTAGGGCCGACGGTGGCACCGAAAGCGATGTTGTCCGGAAAGCGGGGCGATTCGAGAAACGTCGTCATCGCGGAATCAACCGTTCCTTGCTACCGCGATGTTTGCCTGCCGCATGATGGCCTGGGCCTGCTGCTGCGCGCTCTGCCGGGTCGTGCCGGGCGGCACCGCAATATTCAGGTTGAACGTGTGGCCACCCCGCGCGGGACCGGACGAACCACCCGGGGTAACCGTGCCGCCCTGGTTGCCCATCATGAGGAATGTGCGGTTCGCGACGGTCAGCAGCTCCGGTCCTTTCTCGTTGACCTCGTAGAGGCCGCCGGGCGACGTATCGCCGCCGGATGCCATATGAAACGGATAGGTCAGCATGCTGCCGATATCGTCCGCCGCGACACTGAAATCGGGCGTCAATCCCGTCAGGCCGGACTGCATGACATCCGTCGAGAACGACATCGCACTGCCGCCCGTCAGCCCAAGCAGGCCCATACCCCAGCTGAACAGCTGCCCCAGCCACCCGCCCGAACTGCTGCCGGAACTGGCGCCCGAGCCAATGCCGAACAACTGATTTGTCAGGTCCTGCGCGATGATCCGCGTGATGGCCTGCTCAATGCTATTGGCCATATCGAGGAATTCCTGCCGCAGCGTCTTCGTGCGAGTAATCGTGTTATCGAGCATATTCGCGAACGAGTTTGCGAAGACGTCCGTGATCGACTTGCCAAGCACATTGCTGGATGCGGACAGTTGCCGCACCTGAAGCCCGAACTGCTGCGCCTGAAGATCGAGTTGCGGCAGTCCCGAGTTCGATGCGATGCCCTGCATCTGCTGCTGGATCTGCGCAAGCTGCTGCGCGGCCTGCTGGCGAAGGTGGCCGAGTTCGACCATGCCAGTAACGGCACCTTTCTCGCCTGTCTCCTGTGCGACGGCCAGTTCCTTCTCCGCGAGGGTAAGCCGTTGGGTGATCTGCTCAGCTTCCTGCTTCAGCGAATTCATCTGCGCCTGTGCGACGGCAGCATTGCGTGCCTGTGCTAGCGTGGTAAGCGTATCGGTGTCGCCGCTCAATGTGGCCTGCCGCTGCAGATGACCGTGCTCGCGATCAAAATCCGCGCCCGCCGTGCGCCCCGGATCACGGTCGAGCTTGCCGAGTTCCGAGTTCAGCTTCTCGACCTCGTCCCGGTATTTACGCGTATCCTCGGTCTGCTTCTCGGTCAGTTCTGACAATTGCTCCGACGACTGCAGTAGCGCCTGCTGTTCGTCGTTGCGCAGCGCGTTCGCCCGGTTCGTCAGCGTGACGCGGGCCCGGGCATCGGCCGTGCGCTTTGCCGCGCCTTCGACGATCGTGATCTGCTGATCGTATAGTGTGCGGATCTGAGAGTTGTACTGCTCGATCGCGGCCTTCGACTGGTCGTAGTACGCCTGCTCGCTGATGTGGTCATCGCGATACGCGAGTTCCAGCTGTTTCTGCCGATCCTGCAGCAACCGGGACTGCGAGGTGATCTGTTTCTGGATCGGCTGGGTCTGCGCGTCAAGATTCGCGCGATCGAGTCCCGCGCCACTCCCATGGCTGTATTCCTTGCGGATACGCTCCTGCATCGCGGCGATGTCGGTGGGTGAGGCGCCCGCCTGCTGGCCGACACGAGCGGCTTCGTCGAGTTCTTCCTTCAGGCGCTCCGCGCCGACCTTGTGCGCCTTCGCGAGCTCGTCCCAGCGCGTCTTCGCCGCGACGACCATCTCATCGGTGTGCGCCTTATAGGCCGCCAGTGACGCCGCATCCTGCTGGCGACGCGCGAGTGATGTGGCTGCCGACTGCTGGCGAGTCAGGTCGTCGTAACTCCCGCCCGCTTCAAGTCCACCGAGTCCCTCGCCAACGCCAAGTGCATAGGATGTGTCGGTCTGCCCCGAGCGCCTAGCGGCAAGCGTGCGGTTGATGCGGGCGGCTGTTTCTGCCGCCGTCTCGGCGCGGCCGACCGACATCAGCGCGTCGGCAGCATCGCTGATTGCGGACTTCACTCCGCGCCAGGCGCGCTCGATGTAGCCGAGGTTCTCCGTCGCTGCGTTGCCAAGGTGCTGGTAGAGCGCCGTTGAGGCAACCTCCATCGCCTTTTCCTGCTGTCCGGCCTCCTCGAGCGCCTTGATGTGGTCGTACAGCGCGCCGTCGACGAAGTGATACTGCCTGTTCGCATCGAGTGCCCATTTCAGCATGCCGTCCGACATGCCGGCGAACTGGCGCACGATTTCCTGCGCATTCTGGCCGGTGGCGACCTGCAGTCGGGTGGCGGCAAGCGCGACGGATTCGAGCGCCCCTGAACTGATGCGCCCGGACGAGATCAGTGCCTGCGTGATCTCGCGCGCATTGCCGATCGTGGCACCCGTGGCATCGGCGACACTGCGTGACAGTCGGTTATAGCTCGCTTCGGTCTGGCCGGCGTAGTTGCTGGTCAGCATGATCGAGCGTGCGAGCTGGGCGGACTCCATCGCGCCCTTGATTACCATTGCGGCAAAGCCGGCAACGGCTGTGGTAAGCCCTGCGATCGCGATGCCTGCCGGGGATGCGAGCTTCGACATGATGTCGATACGCTCGCCCAGCACCAAGAGCGATCCTGCCGCGCGCTTGAAGTTGCCGGTGGCCAGTTCATGGGCGAGCACCAGCATCTCGCGCCGCGCACCGACCGATGCGTGGCCGACCCGTTCGATGCTGGCTGCGGCTTCCTCGGCACCCCGTACGCGCTGGATCGCACGCCCGGCCGTGGCGACGCCCTGGATGTTGTCGGATGTACGGGAGGCGGCCGCATCCATGCGGCGCATCGCAGACTCGACGATCTGCTGCAGGCGCCCCATATCTTCCTGCGTGCGTGCGACGTTGCCCTGCAGTTCGAGAACGAGGGAACCGAGCGACATGGGGCGATTACGTGCGGTTAAAGACCAGTTTCAGGATCGTGGCGGATTGCTGCTCGGGGTCGTCGAAGAAGATCGGTTTGTCTTCGACGCGCGGCAGGTAGGGCATGAAGTCACTCGCCCGGTAGGGTTTGGGCAAGGTACGGTTGCCGTGATTGCCGACGGCGGCAGCGATGATGCCGGCGCGCAGGTCGGCACGTGCCTCACCAATCGCCTCGACGCGCTCGAATGCCATCCATTCGGTCAGTTCACTGCTGTCGAGATTGGCCAGCAGTTGCCGGACCGTCATGCCGAGGGCTGCGGCGAGCCGGAAGCAGAAGCGTCGAGCTGGCCGCTCACGGAGTTTTTTTCCGCGTCCGCCACGGCGTCCTTCGACAGGCCGTTGATGCGCTGCGCGGCGACGAACAGGCGCTCGATAACGGCCGCGTTCTTGCCCGCAAACGCTGGCAGGTCATCCGGTGTGAAGAGCGGCGTGCCGGTTTCATCGACCGCCGTAAAGATCACGAGCTTCGCGCGCATGTTCTCGGTATCGATCGTGTACCGACCCGAGGCATCCTTCGTCATCAGGCTGGTTTCATAGGCGTCGCGTTGCGCGCCCGTCATTGAACGGATGATGACGGCACCGCCCCATTCGGGCACGTCGACGGTAACGGTTGCGAGGTCATTGGCCGCAAGGATGGCGGCACGATTCAGGATCGTGGACATGGAAGTTCCGTGGTGAGGTGACAGGAAGCGGAGATCACACAATCGTGATCGGGCCGGTGATGATCAGGTTGACGGTGGCGGTCAGCAGCTTGTCCACACCACCATCCCAGGGGAACGATTCGACGAACGCGGTGAAGGTGGCGGTGTGGCCGTTCGGCAGCGTGAGCCGGTAATTCGCGAGCGCGCTGCTCGCCTTCAACGTTTGCAAGGCGAGCTGGCCAGCATCAGTGAGATCGATATCGACGTCGAAGCTGAAATTGCCCGGATCCTGCAGACCCGCGCGGTATTCCTTTGCGAGCGACGCCAGGTTCGTCGCGTCGAGCTTCGAGGTCTTGCCGTCGAAGCCCTTGATGGTCTTGAAGTTGCCGATCGGCGTCCAGGTAACGGGTGTGGCCGTGCCCCCTGAGGTCCACGATGCACCGCCCGTCGAGTTGTAGTTGACGGCGAACGTATTTGGCGTCACGTTGGTCACGACGAATGGCTGGCCGTTGAGGCCCGTCTCGCCGCCGACGCCGGCAAACGACACCACGTCGCCGTTCGTGAACCCGTGCGCGGTCGCCTCGATGATGGTGGGGTAGCCGAGAATGATTCCGGTGATACTGACGGCCGCGCCCGCGCCGCCCGACACGGCGAACGACGAGCCCTGCGACGAAATGGCAGTTGAGGTCATGGATGTGACTCCAGAGGGAAAGAAAACACGGAAAGCAGAAGCAGGTCAGTCGTGCCAGACGGAAAACGTCTGCACGACACGGAAAGCCTTGACGTCGGATTCGTACAGGTCCTGCTCATGCTGCAGGACGTTCTGGATGCTCCACGACTGGAACGCAGCGGCCACGGCCGAAGCTGTCGCCACGGCATCGGCATACGTATAGCCCCAGGACGAAATCTCGAAGAGCGTGTTGTTGATCGGGGGCGAGCCGTTGCCGGAAAGCGTGTTGCAGACCGGACTCGCGAGGCGCCGGTAGACGATGTACGGGTACGTGTTGTCCTGCAGTTGCACCTGGGGTGAGGCTCCACCGGCGGCCAGCGGCTGCAGGAGCGTGGCGACCTGCTCCTGGATCGTGGTCATTTCATGGCGAGGCCGAGGTTGGCCGCTTCCTTCGGAATACGGGCCGCGAGGTAATCGATCATGGCCTGGATCGCCTGATCCTTTGCGATCGAAAAGGCCGGCCGCATAAACGAGCGTGGTTCAACCCAGATCGCGGTGGGCATCGCCTTGACCGCCGCGCGATGTGCCTTCAGCGACATACCCTTCGGACGCTGTGGGACATAGGCGTGGCCGAATTCCAGCCACGTCCAGTAGTAGGCGTCGAGATTTGTGACCCGACCGCGCACGACCTTGACCTGGTTCTTCCGGCCGCGCCGCACGCCCACGTAGAACACCTGCAACAGTTCGTTCGAGCGCTCGGGAATCTGCTTCTGGTAGATCGCGCGCCGGATGCGTCCGGGATCCTGGCGTGGATCGTCGCCGTCGTAGACCGGCGCAAATACAACCGCCTGCTGGCGCAGCACGGTGGCGCCTGCATTGACCGCGCCGCGTAGCACGTTGCGACCGATATTGCGGGGCAGCTGCTCGAGCGCCTTGGCAAATTCGTCCAGCCCCTTGATGCACCGGAGTTCAGCCATTCGTCAGTCCCTCGCTCGCGAGCAGTTCGACGGTTCGGTTAGATTCATCGATGTTCAGCGCAGCATTGATGTCGAAGATTCGGCTGGCGTAGACGATGCGATACGTCGCCACAACACGCGGATCGGCAAAGATCGCGTCGTACCGGACCGTGAAACGGTGGGAGACATCTGTTGAGATCGACTGGGCGGCGGCACGTTCGTTGCCGCTCAACGCCTCGATGTACGCGTAGACCGACTTGATGGTCGTCCACGTCTCGACCTGCTGGCCGAAACTGTCCCGCGCCGTGCTGCGCTGCTGCAAGGCAACCAGACGGTTCAGCTGCCCCGCGCGCATCTGTGTGGTCACGGTAACCTCATCATGGCAGCGACATGCGGTAGGGATCGAGCAGGCCTGCCACAAACGGCAGTTCCTCAACCTTGCCCCGGTTGAGGATGGCCACTTCCTCGCGGTTCTCGTACAGCGAGCCAGTGCGCAGCAGGATCCAGTTGCGGATGCCCTCGGGCACCGGCTCCGGACCGCTATAGACATAGCTCGTGCCACTGCCTGCGTCCGACAGGGTGACCGGGTTGCCGCCGGGATCCTGCAGGGCATAGAGGCCCGCGTTCGCAGCCGTCACCGTGTACGGAACGTCAAGCTGCAATGGCGTCGGAAGCGCCCCACCCGAATTGAAAAACTGGACGGTATTGCCGACGGCCCAAGTGACCGGGCCGCGCACCTGAATCTGCGTCGAGGGGAGACTGCCCGGGACTGTGCAAACCGACATGTAGCCGGCGTCATACGTCACGGTGACCGCGCCGATCTGTGGCAGCGGAATCGGCCAGATCTTTCCGAATCCGGGCGTGATGATCGCGGGCATCAGCGCCGCGTTGACCACGTAGTCGGCCGGATCCATTGTCTGCGCCGTGCCGTTCATGTCGAGATAGCCGATAGACACAACATCGATGAGCGGCGCGTGAGGGAGCACGATCGCACAGGCCGGATAGTTGATCACATGCTCGAACGGCAGCGGCGTACCGACGCCCGCCATCGGGAACTGGTCCAGCACGAGCTGATAGCGCGCGTGGAGCAGCTGCTGGCGCGTGATCGTCTCGGCTGCAATCCGGGCGGTGGTTACGAGCGAGGTGATCAGCGTGTCCTGCGCGTCGTCGGTCACGCGTAGGTGCAGTTTCGCCTCGTTGAGATCCACGGGCTCGCCGACAGGCCGCTGCAGCAGGATTTCCGGCATGGGTCAGTCCGGTAACGAAGGACTCAGACGATCTGGACGACGCTCGCGTCGCCAAGATTGACCGGAATCGCTGCTGACACATCCACCGGCGGATCGAAGCGGCCTCCGACGCCAAACAGATACGCGGCAACAAACGAGGCTGCTGTGCCGACCGTGAGCGAGAGCTGCACGAACGCGTAGCCGTTGTTCGTGTCGACGTCGCCGCTGCTGAAGTTGACAAGCGCCTGCACGTTGGCGCCACTGGCCGCCTGGATCGTCGTGATCGCCTTGTTGGGCAGATCCTTGGCACCGGTGCCAGTTGCATCCTGGGCCTGACGGATCTTTGCGTCGAGCGTAGCGTTTGTGCCCATCACGCCGGTGCCGATGAGGGCGAGGAACGTATGGAAATTCTGCACCGGCACCCACGCAGTGGTTACCGTGCCGGCAGGCTGGTTGGCGGGATCGATCGAGGTCAGCAGTGCCTCGAAATCGGTGGGTTTGAGACTCGGGAACATGGGCGGAATCCTCCGGTTAGGTTCGGAATCAGCGCGGGATCAACGCGCCGCGAGCTGGATGAACGGCGACAGGTTGTTCGTGCCGTTGGCAGGTTTGATCGGGTTGGTGATGGCTGGCTGCCCGTCCAGACGGAACACTGTCCGGAACGCCATCGCGTCGGCGTCGAAATACAGGTGCATGGACGTCGCCGTCTCGATGCCCGAAGCCTTCTTGATGGTGCGGTAGTACGACATGTCGAGCAGGATCACGTCGCCCTGCGACGAGAAGCTCTTCGCGTGCTGCGAGACGAAAACCGGACGGCCGAGCAGCATCCCGTAGGGCGATTCCTGCGCACCGGCCGAGATCGGCAGGTAGATCGGATAGTTACCGAGCGTGAGGGTGAAGAGCGCAGGTAGCACATCGTTGTTCACGAGCCAGATAGCGCGACCGAAAGATCCCGGTGGCAAACGCGAGATCATCTTCGAGAGGTTCGAGATGGTCAGCGTCTGCGTGGCCTGCCCCGAATCCTTCGAAACCACGATCGCCGCATTGCCCTGCAGTGCGCCAATCGGCATCCCGTTGCCTGCGCCGAAGAGCAGCGAATCGTTGGTCTTCCAGCGGATCGAGTCGCCAATCTTGCGGTTCAGATACTGACCAAGCGCCGGCCCATCGGCGATCAGTTCATCCGTGAGCGGCACGAGCGCCATCATCTTGTGCAGGTACTGCGTCGTGGCCGACAGCTTGGGCTTGGTCGCCGTGCCGGTATTGGCCTCGGCCTGCCAGTACGCGCGGATCCCATCGGTGCCCCACGGCGTCGTCTCGTCCTTCGGAAATACCATCGAGTTGCCCTCGATGTCATAGTCGTCGGTGTAGGGCAGCAGCGCATCCTCGCCGAGCGAGAGCGTGAAGATGTCGCGCGAGAACTCCGGCGGAATCAGGAAGCCGCCATCCGGGCCTGATCCTTCGCCGCCGTAGGTGCCGGGCGCGACTGCACCGTAGCGCAACCGGTCATCGGCGCGCATCGGGTTGACGGTGGCCGTGTGCACCGAGCGGGCGAATTCGCCGAGCGTCTGGAAGCCGCGCTTCGGATCCTGTTCGACGTTCTCCGACACGCTGATGCGTGCGCCGTCGATCTTCGTCACCCGGGCCGTGCGTTCGGCCTCGATTAGCGATTCCTCACGTTCGATCTGGCGCTGCGTGGCCTGGATCGATGCCATCAGCGAGTCGTACTGCGTTGTCTCGGTTTCGTTCAGGTCACGGTCTTCGGCGTGGGCAGCATCGACCAGCTTGCGCGCGTCAGCAACCAGCGTCGCCTTGCGCTGCTGCAGGGTGCGGAGGGTTTTGCTCATGTCAGGCTCCAAAAATGAAAAAACCTCGCCGGAGCGAGGTCGAGAGATGAGATGGGAGGAGGTTACGTGCCGATCAGGTCGAGGAGACGTCGCCGGCACGCGATACGTCCCATGCCTTCGGTGACTGCGGGCTGGGCCTGTGGAGCAGCCAGAAAATCCGCTGCCTTTGCCTTCGCGGATTGGCGCAGGTTTTTTGACATGCGCCGGATCACGTCGTCGAAGGTGGCGATGTCATCGACCATGCCAGCGTCTTTTGCGGCCTGTGCGCCGAGCACGCGTCCCTGACCCATGCCATCGCGCACGGTTGCAACTGGTACGCCCCGATTACGCGCGACCGCCTTTGTGAAGGCACCGTAGTAATCGTCGACACGGCTTTGCATGAAGGCCTGCGCGTCGGCGGAAAGCGGGCCGTATGGGTTGCCTTCAGTCTTGTACGTACCGGCCGAAATTAGTGTGGTCGTGACACCGGCATCGGCCAGCGCCTTCGACCAGTCCTCGTGCGCCGACCACACGCCGATCGAGCCGACTTCGCCGCCGGGCGTCACATAAAACTCGCTCGCGGCGCTGCCGAGCCAGTACGCCGCGCTGGCCGCCAGGCTGTTCGCGACGGCGACGACAGATTTCTGACCACGCGCCTGATAGATCTCGTCGGCCAGTTCTTGGACACCGTACACGCTGCCACCGGGCGAATCCACATCAATCAGGATCGCGTCGACGGAATCGTCGGCGAGGGCGGAGCGCAGCGACTGTGCAAACAGTTGCGTGCTCATCGAGCCGGGCCCAGAGATGTCGTCCGCCATATTGCCGCGCTGGGTGACGACGCCGTACATTGGCAATACCGCGATTGCGCCGCCGGTCGCTTTGGTCGCGGCGCCGCGACGGGCGGCAACAATGTCGGCATCAGCACGCACGCGCGCCATCGTGTCAGCATCGACCGTCCGGCCTGTTGACCAGCGCGCAACGACGCCAGTGAAGGCTGCGAGCCGCTCAGGCATCAGCGCCCACGGCGTCGACAGGAATTCAGAGATCAGGAGCGCGTGTTTCATTCGTTATTCCTGGCATCGTCGGACGTGTCATCGGATTCGTCGGGTTCGGGTTGCGTCGTTGCCGGGGCGTTCGACGCATCGCTTTCCTCGACCATATTGAGTGGCCGTAGTGGTTCGTCGAGCCCGTCGAGCGGATCGAGCGATTCCATGCGGCGCGCCTCGTTGCGCGTGAGCCAGCCATCAAGAATCCCGTTGTGGTAGTACATTGCGCGCGCCTGTGCATCGCCGCGCAGCAGCGCCGTGACCGGAAATTCCACGTTCAGGCCGTCGTCCTCGCCGAGGAAGTAGTATCGGATCGCTTCTTCCCAGCGCACGAGCCATGGGCGCAGGGTGTGGATCACGAACTCGAGCGATTGCTGCTCGATGTTCGAGAAGGTCGCCTTGTCCAGGTCGCCGATCATGTGCGGTGGAATCCGGAACAGGCGCGCGATTTCGGAGACGGAGAACTTGCGCGTCTCGATGAACTGGATGTCCTCGTTCTTCAAGCCCAACTCGTGATACTTCATCCCGAACTCGAGGATGGCCGTCTTGTGCCGGTTGCGGCCGGTCTGCTGCCGCTGCCATGCCTCGCGGAATTCACGGCGCTTCTCGTCGGACGGGAACGCATTCGGCATCTCGATCCAGCCACCCGGCGTCGCGTCGTTCATGAAAAAACGCATACCGTAGTCCTGCGCGGCGAGTCCACCAGCAACTGCCTCGCGTGCGGCCGTAATCGGGTTATAGCCGACGATGCCGTCCGGCGACAGGCCGCGCAGGTGGAACACTTCGCTTCGTGCGAGCACGATCTCGCTGCCGTCACGGCGCGTATACCGGTAGCGCCACTGTGTATCGGACAGCAGTTCGATCGTCACACGATCCGGATGCAGCGGCAGCAGGTCCGTCACTTCGCCCCGGCTATTCGAGACGATCTGCGCGAACGCATTGCCGCGCAGTGTGCAGTGTCCCTGCAGCATCTCCCGGAATTCCAGCGGATTCTGGAAATCATTGGGCCTTATGGCGAGCAGCCGGTAAAGCCAGTGGTTGCGCAACGGCGTCTTCCGTCCATCATGCCGCTCGCGGTACAGCATGAACGGCAGTGTTGAGACGGATTCGGCGAGCACGCGCACGCAGGCGAATACGGCCGTGAGCCGCATTGCCGCATCGGCGTTGACCGAGTGCGGCGTGCCCCGAAACGGCACCGGCGAGAACCAGAAATCGCCCCACGGAGACCGGTCACCGGTGTCCGCGTTCAGGCGCATCGATAGCAGCACGGATCACTTCCTCGCGACGAGCGCGCCGAACACTGTGAAAGCGAGCACAAGCGAGCCAACCGCTACCAGTGCCGCCGGAATGCTGATAAGCGCGACGCCCGTGCCGATCAGGGCAATGCCGGTCAGCAGGGAAGCGTTGTAGGTCAGCGGGCTCATACGATCATCAAGGTGTAGTCGTCGGGCATCTTCGGGGTGCCGTCACCGACGAGCGCGCGCGACAGCGCCATGATCAGCGCGACAATGCCGTCGATCTTGTTCTCCGGGCGCTCCTTGCGCGGGTAGATATTGTCCTTCGCGTCGAGGTGAGCGACTACGTTGCTCACCATCCAGCCCAATACCGGATCGCCGTCGTGGATCAGCCGGCGCTGCAGCACGAGCGCTTCGAGGGCCTTCATCGGTTCCGAGAAATTCAGCACGGTCGGGCGCAACTCGATCATCGGGAGGCCTTCGGCGAGCATTCGGGTCGACAATTGCGTCGCCTGGAAGGGATCGAACGCCACGCCCTGTACCTGAAAGCGGCTCGACATTTCGATCAGGTCGGCCTCGATCCACCCGAAATCGATCACGTTGCCAGGCGTGACGGTGAGCCGGCCATTGCGCATCCAGCCCGCGTACTGGCTGTTGCTGGTCGCCATCACGGTGTCCTCGGGCAGGTAGTAACGACCGAAGATGGCATATCCGCCTTCGATCTCGGGATGCGCGAACAGCAGCATCAGCGCGGCGATATCCGTTTTGCTCGCGAGGTCGAGTCCGATCCAGCAGGACTGTCCCGCAAACGTATCGAGATCGAGCGCAGCATCGGCGCACCGGTCCCACGCCCGCATATCCATCCACGCGGTGTCGGCGTTAACCCACTCGTTGAGGTGCTTGGTCTTGAAGTTGTTGACCGCGCTCGGTAACTGCATGGCCTTGGCCTGCAGGGGCACCAGTACCTCGGGCTGGACCGAGATGCCCCAGTTCGGATTCGCCTTGATCAGCGCTTCCTCAGTCGTCCAGTCGTCACCGTCGTCGAGGCCGTACACGATGCCGAACTGGCTGTCGTCCTCGAACACGCCCTCAAGCAGCTTCGTGACGAAGGTGCGGATCTCGTAGCAGATCCCGGCCCGGTTGCTGCCCGCCGTCGTGATCACCCACAGCAGCGAGTTGTTCCGTTTGCCGGTTCCCGTTTCGACCACGTCGTAGACGGTGCGCGTCTTGTGGGCGTGCAGTTCATCGATGCAGCCGAAGTGGATGTTCAGGCCGTCGAGCGTGGAGCCCTCGGCGGAAAGCGCTTCGAACTTGGAGCCGGACGCCAGCACATTCATGTTGTGCGCTCCGACGGCGACACCAAAGCGCGAGCGGAATCCGGCGCTGCGCCGGGCCATCGTCTGTGCGTCGCCAAACACGATGCGCGCCTGGTCGCGTGTCGTCGCCAGCGAATACACCTCTGCGCCGCCTTCACCGTCGGCCGCGAGCATGTACAGGCCCACTGCGGACGACAGCGTCGATTTGGCGTTGCCGCGCGGCACTTCAATGTATGAGCGCCGGAAACGGCGCCGGCCATCAGCCTGCACCCAGCCGAACACGGTGGTCAGGATGAACACCTGCCACGGCTCGAGCGTGATTGACTCACCGGCCAGCGGCCCCTTGACGTGGGGCAGCCGCTCGATGAACGCGCACAGGTTGTCCGCGGGCGCAAACGGCTTGCCGGACTTGTCCGCGAGCTTCGGATTGAACCGATACGGACTGCTCTTGCCCTTGAAGCGAGCGAGATCATTCAGTTGTCGCTGGCAGGCGAGCTTGACCCAGCGGCAGGCGGTAATTTCGCCTGCGACCACTGCCTCGGCGTAACGTTTCGCCGTGGCACCGTACCGGCTGGCGGCCATCAGCCGGCAATCTCCGACCATGGATCGAGCTCGTCTGCCGCTTCGACCGGTAGCGTGACGCGCGAGCGCGACGCCGGTGTGAATCCCATCTCGGTGGCCGCCTTGGTCATGATCTGCGCCTGCTTGTTGACAATCGCGAGGTACGGCGACTGCATTGGTACGCCAGTGTTCGGTGCCTTGATCAGCAAACCGGTCTTGGCGAGGCCTGCCTGCGCTTTGCGATACAGATCGGCGGCACACGCCCAGACCTCGAGGACGGACATATCGAGCCGTTTGAGCAGATGCGCCGGCGCGTTTTCGATCGCGTAGCGCCAGGCGTCCTTTGCCCCTTCGCTCATGTACTCGGGCGGGTCGACCAGATCGCCTGGCGGCTGTGGCTCGCGCGAATTGGTCCGGCATTTCTGCAGCGTGCCCTTGATCTTCTTGACGGTGGTGGGGAGGGGTTTTCGGCCAGCCATAGCTGTCGGTTAGATGACGTTTGGCAGCAACGGGGATTGCCACGCGAGCGGTGGTGTTCAACGACCACGCTCATTTCGTCAAAAAAACGGGATTAATTTCTTCGTGGTCAACCGGACAATGGTTTTGGTTTCACCCACGGCGGGTGGCCACATTAACCTTCAGTGGAGTCAACATGGAAAAGCACGATCTCGACAATCACGCCAATCAACTCAACCCCGAAAACGATGCGTATTGGCAATCTCGCGGGGAAGACGAGCGGCCCGATGACTGGCAAGACCGACTGCAAGACGAGGAGCAGTAAATAGTCATCCTAGAATCTTCGGCCACGGGCGGGTACCAGGTTTGGCGCCCGCCTCAATCACGGCATCCCGATGGCTTTTCCACATCGTCCGATATCGATCCTCATTCACGGTTACGATTTGCGCAATGTGGCCTGGTCGGTGTTGGCGTACAAGCAGCACCGTGAAGGCGTGCGCCGCGACGAACAAGGGAATAGGTGGACCGATGTTCGGATCCGTGCCGCGCACGATGGCTGTTTCCCACAAGCTACAGAAACGCCGAAGCGTAAGTTTGCGCTCGCCGGTTCGTACGTTCGCGAGCCATTGCGGCTCGACCCGCGCCCACGCGGCGAAGGTTTTGAGTAACGGTTTCTTTTTCGGGATCGAGCGATTCCGCACGCCACTCACCAACACTGAGGTGACGTCGATAAGACGGTCAATCGGCAGTCGATACCAGTTGCGTTTTTTATCGAGCGTCACCGTCTCCTGCTCCAGGATCTCCTCAGATACTGACGGCGTGACAAGGGTGAAAAGCGGGTTCGGAATTCGATTGGGAATCCAATCCATGCAAAACTCAAGGTCCCAACAGGCCAGCCAGTCGAGCAGCGCATTCCAGATGAACGCATGCAGCGACGCACGTGCATCCTCCCAGCTTTGCGCCGCATGAAATTCAGACCAAAGCCGGGGCGCATCGAAGTCGCGTTCATTCAGGTCCGCAAAGAACTCAGGCTTTCCATGGCCGGTGGCGAGTAGATATTCACGAAATTTTGTGAATCCATCCTCGGTCGAGCGCAGCTGCATGTAGTGCCTGGAATACTCGTCCAATTCTTGGGCTAGTCTCAATGAGCGGGCGTAGTTCTTGCGGCTCTGATCAAATCTCGGGCTGATTGCAACGTAGTCAGCTAAGGGGGATGGCCTCTGTTCGCGGACGCTTGGCAGATCAGCGAAATGTTGAATAGCCTCATCCATCGAGCACTCGTTCACACGTGCAAACTGCGCTACGACAGAGCGACGAATCCGCGTGTCTCCTTCGGGGAACTTTGACAACCGTTCCCCCGCCCGTATCGACATTCCGGTCATTTCCGTGAATAGCGGCCCAGGCTTCTTGCCGGTTATAGATAGAGCCAGCTGTAGCGCGAATTGGTCAAACATGGAGCAATCGGGCAGTGATTTGACCCGCACAGGATAGCAAGACCGAGCCGAACTCATGTTTGAGTCTTAGCTAGAGGACTGTAATCCCCCCCTGTTTCATTTTGCACGCGCAAAAATTCAGGCACGCGCACGATCCCGGCGCCGACGGCCGTAGAGATTCGATCCCCCCTGGGGGTCCATCGATGCCGCTGCGGGCGCCCACGTGGCCACATGTCGCGCCCCGTTTGCGCTGACGCGGCAGTTTCGTTCAGGCGCGCAGCGAGGCGCACACATCGCGTTTGTCAGCGAGCCAGCCGACGGAGAGCGCGCTGCGCTGTTTCCGTGGCGGTCTTGCGGTTGTGGCACGGCGTGCACAGCGACTGCAGGTTGATCCAGTCGAAGCGCGCACCGCCATCCTTGATCGGCACGACGTGGTCAACGACCCTGGCGGTAACGGTCTGACCGCGTCTCGCGCAATGCGCGCACAGCGGATGTGCCCGCAGATACGCAGCACGACATTGCTGCCAGGCCATCGACTTGTAGAAGCCAAGCTCCGCGTCAAACGTCCGCCGTGCGCGACCGTAATCGCGATGCTCCCATCCACGGTGCGCCGCGCAATAGCCGGGTGAAGCTAGCACCGCCGCGCATCCAGGAAACCGACAGGGTGTCGGCGCTCGACGCGGCATTAGCAATTCAGCTTGGCTTTGCGATTGAACAGCGTGTTCATGGAGTCGTCATCCACCACGAGAGGAGTACGACCATGAGCACCATCGAACTGACGCCCGCCCAACACGCGATCCTCACGTACGCGATCAACCACACCAGCGGCAAGATCGACTGGTTTCCCGACAACATAAAGGGCGGCGCTCGCAAGAAGGTGATCGATGGCCTGTCGAACCGCGCCCTGATCACCACCGACGGCACCGATTGGTTTGTGGCTGCCGAGGGTTACGATGCGCTGGGTGTACCGCGCCCTGAACTGGTCGCATCCGTCGATCCTGAGATGGAGGTTGCAGTCGAAACCGCCGAAGCAAACCTCGGGATCAAGGCACCACGCCGCGCGCGCGAGAACAGCAAGCAGGCACTGGTGATCACAATGCTGCGCCGACCGGAAGGCGCCACGATCGCGCAGATCTGCGAGGCGACCAGCTGGCAAAGCCACACGGTGCGAGGCACGCTGGCCGGCGCTCTGAAGAAGAAACTCGGACTCAACGTCACATCCGACAAACAGGGCGAGGAACGCATCTACCGGATCGCCGACTGACGCCCCCGAAAATCCTCACTGAGGCTCCTGCAAAGTCTCACCGAAGCGCGCCCCATCGTGGGCGCGTATTGCTTCGGCGCCCGTGTAGTCCTGCCATCGGCGCACGATCACGTCGACGTACTTCGGATCGAGTTCGATCAATCGCGCGCGTCGTCCCGATTTCTCGCTGGCGATCAGCGTCGTGCCCGAGCCACCGAACGGATCCAGCACGATGTCGCGCGTCTTGCTGCTGTTGCGCACCGCGCGTTCAACCAGCTCGACCGGCTTCATCGTCGGATGCAGGTCGTTCTTCGCGGGCTTCCTGATCTGCCAGACATCGCCCTGATCGCGTGCGCCGCACCAGAAGTGATCGGCCCCGTCGCGCCAGCCGTAGAGGATTGGCTCGTACTGACGTTGGTAATCGGCGCGGCCGAGCGTGAAGGTGTTCTTGGCCCAGATAATGAACGTCGACCAGCGACCGCCAGCGGTACGGAACGCCGACTGCAGCGTATCGAGCTCGCTCGACGACATCGCGATGTACACGGCGCCCTTGGTGACTGTCAGGATGTTCTGACAGGCTGAGGTCAGAAACGCCTCGAATCCGTCACCGAGATTGTCGTTCAGGATTGGACGATTTTTGCCACGCAACTTGTCCTTCGCGGTGTTCGCGTAGTTGACGTTGTAAGGCGGATCCGTGAAGACCATGTCGGCCAGCTCATCGCCGAGCAGCGCTCGGTAGGATTCGGTCTTCGTCGCATCGCCACATAGCAGCTTGTGCTCGCCGAGCAGCCAGATATCGCCGGCGCGCGACACCGGGATCTCATTGACTTCCGGGACGGCATCTTCATCGGTCTGTCCGGCGCGATCCGGTTCGTTGCCGGCGACCAGCGCGTCCCATTCGTCGGCACTGAAGCCGGTGAGCGCGAGATCGACCCCGGCGTCTTTCAGTTCGGCCAACTCGAGGCCGAGCAGTTCATCGTCCCACGAGGCGTTCTCGCCGATCTTGTTGTCGGCAAGGATTAGCGCACGACGCTGGACGTCCGTCAGGTGCGTCATCGGTACCACCGGCACTTCGGTGAGTCCGAGCTTGCGCGCCGCAAGCAAGCGGCCATGGCCGGCGATGACGTTGTTCTGGCCATCGACCAGGAGTGGCGCACCCCAGCCAAACTCGACGATGCTGGCGGCGATCTGCGCGACCTGCGCATCGGAATGCTGCTTGGCGTTCCGCGCATACGGGATCAGTACGTCGACCGGTCGCAACTCGATCTTGACGTCAGCGACATGGTTACGCATGGGCGATCTCGTCGAGGGTGACACGTTCTGCTTCGACCTGCTCGAATGACTGTCCGGAGCTCGCCAGGGTCACCTCGGCGTCCGGATAGTGCTGCAGGAAGCGGCGGATCGCGACATCCACGTACTCGGGTGCGATCTCGACTGCACGGCAGCGACGGCGCGTGCGTTCCGCCGCGAGCAGCGACGTGCCGGATCCGTTGAACGGCTCGAACACAATGTCGCCGGTATCTGAGTACGCAAGCATGATCTGCTCGGGCAGTGCCACCGGGAACACGGCCGGATGATCGATGCCGTCGCCGATCGGGCCTTTGTGCCGCATGATGCGGATCACGGAATCGGGGATCCGCGTGTCCTGCGTGGGCTTGCCGGCATGCGACCAACCACCGACCTCGCCATCCTTCTTGCGCATCGCTGTCGACGAGCCATCAGCGCGCAGATGCGAATCCTGGCCAGCATGTACGCACGGCACGATCTTGTTCGGACGTCGTGCCGCACGGTTGAAGTGAAACACGAACTCGAAGCTCGGTGCGAGGCGGCCGTTCCAGTCACCGGGCATTCCCGGGCCCTGATCCCACACATACCAGCCGAAGCGCCGCCAGCCGGACGCGTGCATCCACTGCAGCCAGCCGTCCCAGTAGGGGATGACTTCGTTGTCGCGATGGATCAGGCCGAGATTGACGAGCACCTGGCCGTCTGTGGCCATCGGCAGTGCGGCAAACACGCCGCGCATCAAGCCGTCCCAATCGACGATCGTGTTTGTGTAGTCGCGCTGGCTGCCGTAGGGCGGGCTGGTGAAGCACAATGATGCGCGATCTTCGCCCGTCAGCGTCGCGATGACCGTCGGATCGGCGGCATCACCGCAGATGAGCCGATGCGTGCCAATCTGCCAGACATCACCAGCCCGAGTGACCGGCGTGGTCGGTGCCTCCGGCACATCGTCAGCGTCGTCGCCTTCGACTGACTCGGATTCGCTGTCACCGAGCAGCTCCGCAATCTCGTTGTCATCGAAGCCGGTCAGCTCAAGGTCGAACCCGGCCGCCTGCAGATCGGCCAGCTCGAGCGACAGCAGTTCGCCGTCCCAGCCCGCGCGTTCCGTGAGTTTGTTCTCCGCGAGGATGAACGCACGCTTTTGCGTCTCGGACAGGTGCGCGAGTTCGATCACGGGCACCTCGGTCATCGCAAGCTGGCGCGCAGCGAGGAGGCGACCGTGACCAGCGATGACGCCTCGGTGTCCGTCGACCAGCACCGGGTTGTTGAAGCCAAATTCCCGGATGCTCGCCGCAATCTGGGCGATCTGCTCATCGCTGTGCGTGCGCGCGTTACGGGCGTACGGGATCAGCGACTCGATCGGACGATAGTCGATTTCAAGGGCCGGCATCGGGAGCGGAAATAAAAAACCCGCGAGAGCGGCGCTCATCGCGGGCAAGAGAGGAGAGGGCGGTGCGAGATCCACCTCTCGCAACCATAGCCGCAATCTTAGCGAAATTTCCTCAAAATGCGACACCCCGAAAATCGTGGGATCTTGGTATTAGTCTGCATATGCTTGAGGGACCCCTTAACGACCCGCAACGTCTATTGATTCCCGTTATCGAGTTGCTGGACGATGTGCTGCATGGCGCTATCCCACCGGCGCTGGGCAGTCCGCGCGACGCAGCCGAAGCGCTTCGCGATGTCTTCCCAGCGATGCCGTTCGGCACGCATCCAGACAAGATGCCGCTGTTCCTCTTCGAGCCACTGCACCCAGCGCATCGTTTCCAGCATCCGGTCGACTGCAGATGGTGACGGCGGCAACGGACGGCACTCGCGATCCTCGTTCGCAAGTGCTTCCCATTCGCGCCGCACGAATTCCGGCCAGACGTTGAAGTAGCCCTGAACACGCACGGGCGGCAGACGGTGGCTGGTATCCGCTGCCTCGACAAAGCGTGCTGCCACAGTATCGACGCTCCACTCAGCCATGGCGACCTCCGTGGCCGGGCGGGCCATAAAGCCGGTTGCCGATCCGGCGCACGAATTCACGCTCGATGAAATCCAGCCGCTCGTCATGCTCGGCGATGACGAGGATACGTTGCTGCTGCCAGCCATCGCGCTTGGTCGCTTCCAGATCCACGGTCACGGGCTGATGGCGGGCAAGCGAGGACGGGGAATGCGGAGACGGGATCTTCATCTCACTCCCCCTGCGTGTCGATGGCCCAGTGCAGCAGTGCAAGTGCGTCGGCCTCGTTGTCATCGGTGACGGCGTGACCGAGCGAGCACATCGCCGCAATCACCGCATCCTTGCCCGCGTTGCCTTTGCCGGTCGCGTGTTTCTTGATCGTGCCCACCGGCACACCCTGGTACGGGATACGGTGGTGCTCGCACCATGCCGAGAGCGTGGCGAGGAATCCGCCATACGCATGTGCGGCGTCGACACCGGCATGCCGGCGCACTTCCTCGAAGTACACAGCGTGAATATCCCCTGCGCTGCCGTGCAGTTCCGAGAGCCAGCGACGAAAGCGCAGGAAGCGCATGCCACCGCCCTCGAAGCGCTGCGGCCGGAAGTGCTGCGCGCCGCTCGTGATGCCGCCATCAAACCGGCGCAGCGCCCAGCCGGTGGTCGTGCCCAGATCAAGGGCGAGAATCGTCGTGATCATGATTGCAGTCGTTCCTGTTGGGGAGGAACGGCGCAGCCGGCAGAGCAAAACGTAATACCCTTGTGTGCGCGCATGCGCACGCGTATAAGAGTTACGTTGTAATGCGCCGGCTGCGCCGTTCGGCATGCTCGAATGGCGACTCAGTTGTCGGCGTATGGGATGTATGCGGGCGTATGCGGGTGCTTGAGGTCGATGCCCCTGAAACCGCGCAGACCTGCGGTGTTTTTCCATTGCTCGCATCCACGCGTGATGAGCAGATCGGAAAACCTCCGTTGTGATCCAACAAACTCCCCGGCGGATTCGGCCCATTGCTTCCAGTCGTTGAACAATTCCGCAGTCAACGACTTCGCGTTGGCCTCGCGTACACAGCGTTCGTCGAGCCAGCGGCCCAGCGCATCCTCGGCCTCGAAATACTCGTCGGTCGCGTCCTTCACCTGTTGCGGGGGATCAAGCCGCCCGAGACGTTGCCAGTCCAGACAGCCCTGAACTGCCCACGCCAGAATGCCGTCGCGCTCGGCCAGGAGCTTCTGCTGGAGCAGCTTGTCGCGGCGCTCGGGCGGTATGGTGATCGTGAACGGGATCAGGTGCAGCCGCCGCTTCATTGCTTCGTCGATGTTGCGGATCGCAGGCTTGTGGTTACCAGCAACGAACAGCTTGAACTGAGGGAGGAATTCGAAGAAGTCCTGCCGCATGAAGCGCGCGGAGATCTTGTCGCCACCCGTGAGGTTCTTGATCTTCGATTCGGCCCAGCGGCGTCCCTGTTCTGTTTCGATGGCCGACACGAAGCGCGCGCCACGCAGGCTAGCCATGTCGGTCGGGTGCCGGTCGTTGCGCGTTTCCATGAATGTGTCCATCGGCGCGTTGGTGGCGTAGTCGCCGAGGATCGTTGCCAGCGTGTTGACGAACACCGACTTGCCGTTCGCGCCCGTGCCGTAGAGGAAGAACAGCGCGTGCTCCTGCGTCGAACCGGTGAGCGCGTAGCCCGCCGTCCGTTGCAGATAGGCCTGTAGCTCGATATCCCCGCCCGTGACCTCGGTGAGGAACTGCCGCCAGATAGGACAGTTGCCACTTTGGGTCGCCGTGGTCACCCGAGTCATCCGGTCGGTACGGTCGTGCGCACGTTGCCTGCCAGTCGTGAGATCGACCACGCCACCCGGCGTGTTGAGCAGCCACGGGTCGGCGTCCCATTCGGCGGTGGTGGCCGCATGTCGGCGATCCGATCGAGCCAGCCGTTCGACACCAGCGACCGTGCCAGAACTGGCGAGCCTGGCGGCAATCTTCGGGTTTTCTGCACGCACGGCCGTGTGACGGCAAACGCTACGGATCAGGTCGGTAGCGGCCAGGGTGTCTTCGGAGCGCCAGCGATGGCCATCCCACATCATCCAGCGCCCCCATGCGGACACGTAGCGCCAGTCGCGGTAGTAACGGCGGGTGAAGGCCAGCGCCAGCGCGTCTTCCGTGCCCCACACGGATTCGTCGCTGCCGACGGCGGGTTCCTGCTCGACGTCGACGTTGTAGATCTGGGCACGCGGGGCGCGGGTGAGAAAGGCTGCGAGATCGAAACCCTCCGCCATTGCATCCGCTGCATCCCATCCTTCTGATGCTTCCTCGGGCGGATACAGGATGTGGCAGGATTTTGCGCCTGCCGTGAGGATGGCCTGTGCTGCCTGCGTGGCGTATTCCCAGCCGGGTTTGTCGCGGTCGGGCCAGATGAGCACGGCCTTGTCCGCAAGTGGAGACCAGTCGGTCTTCTCGACGGGCGCGTTCGCACCGTGCATCGCCGTGGTAGCGACGATGCCTGCGTTGATCAGTGTCTGCGCGCATTTCTCGCCCTCGACCAGGACCACCTGCGAGGCGTCGACCATGCCCGGCTGGTTGTAGAGAGGGCGCGGATTGGGCGGGGCCATCTTGCGGCGCTTCGCATCCCACGGCCGGAATTCCTTCTTCCGGCCCGGTGGATCGTAGCGGTAAACGACAGCGATCAGCTGACCAGATGCATCGAGGTAATCCCACTTGGCCGTGGCCGGACCCAGATCATCCACCGGCACGTCCTTATTCGTGCGCCGTTTCGGCATGAGGGCACTCTGTCCAATCAGCTCACGTGCCTGCTGGAGCACGCGGGGGAAATCGACGTGAGCGTTGACACCAAGCCACGCCGCGATCAGATCGAAGATGTCGCCGCCGTCACCGGTCGCGCGATCGGTCCACAGGCCCGCCTTCTCGCCTTCGAGCACAACCTCGAGGCTGTCACCCGGGCTGCCCATGACATCGCCCATGAGGAACTTGCCCCGGCGACGCTTGCCCGCCGGGAACATGACGGTCAGTACTGACTCGAGTCGGGCAAGCAATGCGGTGCGCATGGTTTCGCGCGAGTCAGCCGGATCGGTCGTAACGGGATCGGGGGTGTCGTTGAAATCAAGCATGACGGATTCCTTGCGTCGGGATGTTGCTGGTCGACCGTGCGTAGGATCGGGTTGTCGTATGGGCAGACTGCGCTGGCAGGTACCCGGTTTTCGTGGCCACGTCGCGCACGAAGACGGGATTCAGCCCGGCAAGCGATGCCCACGCATCAAGCCGCCTGCCGTACATGAAGTCCCGTGCGTCGGTACGCCTGGACGGGCTGCCGATACAGGAGTCCGCGATGGCCTGGCAGATTGCGGCGACTGCCAGGCGTGTTTCGGGCTGAACGACATCCGCGTGGCGCAGCAGCAGGCGCTGGATAGCGGTGATACGTACCAGTGGGCGAGGAGCCCCGGTTTCGCATCGGAGGGGAAACCGGGTCATGGGCCGGTCCTCCAGCAGCGGTCCTGCCATGCGCACATCCGGCATTCGAAGTGAGTGGGGTCATTGAATCCGCGCGGCAGTCGCTCGCCGGCATCGCTCGCGCCGATCACGGTTACGGCACGGTCGGACATGCGCTGGGCGAGCACCGCATCGAACGGAACCAGTTCGATGTACAGGTCCATCGTGTCGGCGTTGATTGCCGTGAACACGGCGGGATGCTCGTGCAGACCGAGATAGGCCTGGTAGAGCGCGACCTGTGCGGCATAGATGGGTTTGGCGACGGCGAGCCGGTGCTTGAGCAATTCGCGCCACGACTTACCGCCGAGGCACTTGTTTTCCCAGAGCGCCGGATAGCTGACGTCGTCGGGGCCGCCGACGAGCACACCATCGATGTGCCCCTGCAGCCGGCCGTCGAGTGCCGAGAATCCGAACTGCTCGCCATCGGCCTTGCGCGTGCGCAGATCGAATCCGGCACCACGTAGCCACGCGACCATGCAGTCCTCCATCACATGGCCACGCTCGAAGATGCGCAGCATGCGGCCCGGGACGTCGCGACCGTGATCGACAGCAGTGCGTTCGTACTCGTACTGCAATGCACGTTCGCACGCGGCTCCCAGACGCGAGGCACCGAGATATGTGCGACTGCCCTCACGCTTGCTCGTGCGCTGCATGCCGGCATCGATCAACGTGGTAATTCGTTCCGACAGCGTGGACGAAGAATTGAAATCCATCATTGCGCGACCTCCCACGGCAGGTCGTCTGCCATATCGGCAAACGGATCGCGCGGTGGCGTCGTTCCGCGCACGGTGGACTGGCGCGTCGCCTCGTGGTGCGAGACCATCTGTTCCGTCCAGCAGGTGACGATCGCGTCAATCACACGCAGGGCTTCTTCCTCGGCATACGCGCCGAGGGGCTTGTCGAAACCAATCTCGCCAGCGGCTTCGCCGAAGGCCTTGAGGCACCGCTTCATTGCGCCGCGCTCGACTTCAGTCGGATCAATCATCGTGTTCTCCGCAAGGGTTGCGCCGCCGTCCAGGGCACGAAGCCTGGTGCCGTACAGCGCATGGAAAGCGTCCTGGCAGCGTCGTGAGCAGAACGCCCAGTCAATTGGGTAGCGCCGGGGATTGCCGATACCGTGACGGGTATCGGCATGCGTGAGTCCCCGGGCCTGACGGGTGCAGACCCAGCATTTCATTGGGGATCTCCGCGTCAGGCCCAGGCAGGTTTGCCCGCCGGTGCCGGTCGGGTCGTGGTCGGCGCGGGACGGAAAGTTGGCGCGGTCTGTGCCGGAGCACCCGACTGGCCGCCGGAGCCCGAAGGCTTCGAGGCCGCGGCCATGAACGCGGCGTAGTCGGCGTGATCCGGTTCGACCGCCATGCGCACGACGTTGCGGTCATCGCCGCGCCCATCCTTTTCGATGTCCACGCGCACGATGAACTCGATGCCATCGAGATCGGCGAAGCTCTCGATGCGGCGGGCAGCCGATGCCTGCGGACTGTTGTCCTGCGGATGGACGTGACGAGCGCTGTTGAGAATTGCGCGGATGAAGCTGCGCCCCATCTGCCCCCAGGTCGGCCCCTTGCGAGAGTGGAGGCCGATGTTCGTCCACATCTTGCGTTTGGCATACGGGCCGTCGGTCACGACAAACTCGCAGGCCAGGTAGACCGAGCCCGTCTCGAACGATTCGGTCGCGTAGCCGCCGGTCCAGCCCTGCTCGGGATCCTCGTAGCCACCGGGTTTGATGGTCATGCGAACCGGCACGACGGTACCCTTCGGGATCAGTTCAAAGCCAGTGTGCTGTGCATCGGCATCGTTGAAGTCGTTCCATTGGGACATGATCAGTTCCTCGTCGTCGGGGATTGGGTCGCTGCGGCTGCGCATTTGCGGATCAGCGCGTAGAGATCGGGCGGCTCGAGCAGTTCGAGCTGGCCTGAACGATCCTTGGCCGGATAGCCGTAGGGGTTGAGCGTGTGGGTGACGAACGCGCGATAGGATGTGCCGTCGTCGGCCTTGATCTCGGCGAGTGTGACGACCTCGTCGACGATGCCAGGCAGCTCGGCGGCAGTCTTCGAGCCTTCGATCTGCGGGGTGAACACCTTGCGGTTGAAATCGTCGATACGCTCGTCGAGAATCGCGACGAACACGACGTTCTTGCCGCGCGCATGCTGCAGATGGGTCAGTGCCGCGAGCATTTCCGTGCCAAGCAGGCCATAGGCACCGCGCATGTCGGGCTTGCCCGTGCGATCGGACACGGCCTGCGGCTGGGTTCTGGCCCAGATCAGTGCCAGACGCGCGAGCACGGTGATGCTGTCGACGAAGTACGTGTCGTAGCGGGCCAGCTGCGCCGGATCGCCGAAGCGATCGCACACGTGGTGGAAATGCGCGTCCGAGAACGGCACCTCCGGTGGCAGGGCCGGGTTGGGGCCTGCGAGGAACACGACGAGATCGCGGAATTCCGGCCAGGTAGCCGGGCGCATGCAGTCGCCCTGCCAGTCGCGTACTGCGAGGTCGCCGGCCTCGAGATCGACGAACAACGTCGAGGCCTCGGGCAGCGTTCTCAGCAGGCTGGTCTTGCCAATCCCGCTCTTTCCAAGCACGGCGATCTTGACGCCCTGACGTTCGGCAAGCCGCTGATCGGCGGTGATAATGGGCAGAGCCATCACGCAGCCTCCTTCAGCAGTTCGGCGACCGCCGGATTCCAGAGAATCTGGTAGCCGGAGTGACCGTTGCGCGAGTAGGGCATAGCCTCGGCCCAAGCCTCGCCCGCCTCGGTCAGTTCCCACTCGTCGCGGTCATTGCGCACCTGCAGACCGTGACGCGCAAGGCGCAGGTTGGCCGCTTTCGCCGAGATGCTCAGAAGCTGGCCAACCTGCGTGGCGTTGAGCGAGCAGATGGGCGCATCCGCAGCGGGCAACGCGCGGCGCAGCGTTTCGACGGCGATACCTGTGTTGTCGTGGATACAGGTCAGCGTTGCAGCCATCGCAATGCCGGCCTTGACGCCAGGGACCTTCGCTACGGCCTCGCCGATCAGCAGGATCGACGACACGCGGTCCTGGGTCGGTGCGGGCAGGCTGGCGACGGCGTTGTAGCTGCCGGTCTTGCGGATAGCGGGCAGCACTTCGCTCGTGACCCATCGCTTGAAGCGCTTCGCGGCGTCCTTGGTGCTGCCGAGGATCAGGGCATACAGTCCCGATTCGTTTACGTGGTTCTGGCGCTGACGGCCGCCAGGCGTCAGGGTGTCCAATTTCTGGACATCCTCGTCATCGACATGCGATTCGACGGCCTGGCGCGGATTACCGAACTCGAGCACAGTGCACACGTCATTGGCGTTGAACCAAGGCTGGCCTGCGTCATCGACATGGAGGCGCACTGCGTGGGCTTCGAATTCGAACGGAAGGATATTCGTCATGGTCAGGCTCCCATGTCGTTGAGGAGGGCCAGCCGGAAAGTCGGCTTACCGGGTTTGGTGGTACGAGCCGACGCAAACTGCTCGCGCAATGCCGGCGGCCAGTTCGAGAAGCGTGATTCGGGAATCGACAGCTCAACGTCGACGTAGTCCTCGGCTCGCTCACCGGCAGCCGTGATGCGTGCGGCCATCTTGGACAGGCCTTCCTGGTCCCAGGACACGCGGCGCGGCAGTTCGAACGTGATGCGCAGCGCGCCGTCGGACACGTGTGTGGTGCCGAAGTCGCGACCGGAGTCACGCAGGGCTGCGCGAGCCTGTTCGCCGTAAGCGGCATCGAGCGCCGCGTCGAACTTCGCGCGGGCCGATTTCAGCCATTCGCTGGCTTCGGCGAGGTTGCGGTGGATTTCGGCTTTCTGGGCCGCAGGAAGAGCCGCGAGTTGGGCCACGGACATGGCCGCGAGGTCGGCGGGGAAAATCGTCATATCGGTCATGGCGATTCCCCTTACTGGTTCATCGAAGCGTGGACGGCCGCAGTCCCTTTCCCTTCGAAGGGTTCGGACGTGCTTCGGCGCAGGCTTTCCGTTTCGTAGGCTTCGACATCCTCGAGGCGGTACAGGACGCGCCCTTGCAGTTTCATGAAGACGGGGCCGATGCCATCGGAGCGCCAGCGTTCGAGGGTGGCCTCGCTGATGTCCCAGCGTTCAGCCAGATCGCGTTGATTGAGGTGTTTGACGGTCACGTTTTTCTCCTTTCGAGTGGTTGCGAAAACGTGAGGTCATGTTCGAATTCGGGATGTACGGGCGTCAGCCAACGCCATGTACGGGCTGATGTACGGGCTCAGACGGAGCCAGAGAAAGCCGGGCCCAGAAAGCAAAAAACCGCCCGAAGGCGGTTGTGCGTGAAGCCGAATGTCAGCGCAGGTTTATTCCAGCTTGATGCCATACCCCGCGTCGTCATGCGTGATGTAGTCGAGCCACTGGTTGTTGCTGCTGAAGATGCTCGGAACGCGCTTGCCGCTTGCTGCCTCCCGTGAGCCGTGAGCGGCAACCAGAATGTCACCGGCAGAAACGCGGGTGCGGCCGTTTTCGAACTGTTCGACCAGATACTTCACCACGGCGATCTGCTTGGCACCTTTGATGGTCCAAGGCTTGTCCGCCTTGGTGGCGATGACCAGCGTATTGGTGTACGGGTCGAAGCGAACCGGGAGCGATTTTTCCTCCTTGCTACCCGCCGGTGCTACCAGCAGGCGATGGAGCAGGTCGGTGTCGGCCTGCGGCCTGACCACGTAGTCCAGCAGGATGCTGGAGATCGGAACGATGCGGTAGCTCCGGGGTGGCAGCACGATGTCGGGCAAGGCTTGGCCTGTTGTGAAGATCAAGCCCTGTTCGGGTAGTGACGCAGCACGGAAGTGGTCGAAGACCCGGTCGATGGATGACGACAGTCCTCGCACCAACCATACATCGACCTGCGCGTCGGCGATGCGCATCTTGCCGAGGTTCCACAGCGTGCTACCAATGGCCGGCATCGTGATGCCACGGCGATGAGCCTGTGGAATTTCGAGCAGGTCCGCCAAGTAGCTCAACAGCCTCGTGTCCGAGACAGCATGAACTGCCACGAGATCAGCCGGCACGTATTTGGAGCGGAAGGTTTCAGGACAGCGGTAGCGATACCGTCCGGATTCATCTTCCTCGAGATCGACCATGACCGTTGCATCGCCGCAAGGGGCAGGGTAGCCACCTGCGTATCCGATGCATTCCGTCCATGTGTCGAGATCGCGCCGGGACAGGGCCGTCGTGCGCGACAGGCTCCACCCGGGCACGCCCAGCAGACGTTGCCCATCCGCATCGGGGATCGGCTGGTTCGATTGTTCGAACAGTGCGAGCAGCTCAAGCAGCGAGCGCGTCGACAGGGGTATCGTCTGCACTGCCGATCTCCTTCACCAGATTCCACCTTGCCAGCAGGCGGTCGCACATTGCTCGATCTCTTTCGCGCTTGGTTTTGATGTTGCAGCGATTTTCGTCGCGCAGAATGATGGTGATCGTGCGTGCGCGATCCGTGCCGACCTTCTTGATGCGAATAGAGAGCTTCGCGTAATTGAGGTGGTGGTCACGGAAATCGAAGGTATGGGAGATCAGGGAGCGGGCGGCCGTGTAGATGTCGTCTGTGTCCTTGGCCCAGATTTTTACCAGCAGTGATCGATGGTTTTCGGATGCATAGCCGAGCTCGATCACCTTGACCGATGCGACGTTCTCACCGGAGATGTCGAAATTCCGGGGGGCGGCGAGGCTCTGGTAATCGTATTGCTTGAGCGGGACCTTTTCGCCGGTGATCGGCGACTGCAGCAATGAGTCTGCTGCGATGCGCGCCAGCGCTTCACGTCCGTCCGCGTCTTTCGACAGGATTTCCAGATGACCGTTGGCCGGCTCGTAGGTGACGTGCGAGGACACGGCACGCACGACCTCCTGCGGCACCAACTCACTATCCTGGACGCAATCGACGATTTCGGGCGGGCGGTTGTGGTGGACACTGATCTGGTACAGCTCGATGTCCTCGCCGGTCTGCGTGTCCGGGCGCAGTCGCTTGAACACCTGTACGGCGACGTCTGTCGCTGCACAGCCAAGCTGTTCGGCCACTGCAGTGTGGAAGGACTGACGCGCCTCCACATCGTCCAGCACTGCGAGATTTTTGGGGGCCAAGTACCCCGAATAGCAGGTAGCATTTTGGCGGAATACGTCCGCCTGCCGGGCATTCAGGGCTTCATCGAATAGCGACGGGACATGGCGATACAGCCAGATGGCGCGCTCATACTGGTTGCGAATTGCGGAAAACGCTGTCTGGTCCTGCTCATCGAAGATGTCCTGGCTGATCCCGTCGATCACGTCCTGTCCAGGACCATCGGACAGCAACACGATGCGTTCGGCAACCTCCTCGATCTGCTGCCGTTCCCCGACATCGAGGCTTGCCAGTTCGGCTTCCATCGCCGCCCGCTGGTCCCGCTTGGTCTGGTCGCCATCCAGATCCACCAGATCTAGGCCGAATTTATCGACCATGAATTCGTGGAACACGGCCGGCGTCACATGGCCCAGCAATTTCGACAGGTTCTCTGCATCGTTCATCGCTACCCCTTTCTCAACGTGTGGATCAGGTTTGCTTCAGTCTGTATGGCCCTTTTTTAAATCGGGGTGTACAGATCGACGGCGTTCGGTGTGCCGAACTGGTATGATTATTTCCAACCGGTGAGGGGTTTGTCAAGCAGTTACGATTTCGTTCGGTATGGTGGTATCATTTTCTGGGCAAATCGGAACGATCAGGAGAAAGCAGTGCCATCCCCTCTGGGTGACAAGATCCGTGCACGGCGCAAGGAAAAGAAGCTCAGCCTCGAGCAGTTGGCCGAACTCACCGACTCCAGCAAAAGCTACATCTGGGAGTTGGAGAACAAGGACGATCCCAAACCGTCGGCTGAGAAGATAGGGAAAATTGCCACCGTGCTCGATGTGACGGCGGAATTCCTGTTGACCGAGTCCTCGGCCACGCCAGACGAGGCTGTGCTTGATGAAGCCTTCTTCCGTAAGTTCAAAGCCATGTCCGAGCCGGACAAGAAGAAGATCCGCAAAATCCTCGATGCCTGGGAAGACGAATGACGGAGGCGAAAAAGCCGCAGGCTGCAGCTAATCAGATTTCGTCGATGCTGAACGCCGTGCTCGGCGTGGACCGTTTTCCGGTCAAGGTCGATGAACTGGCGCTGGAGTATTCACGGCAGTGCTTCGCGGATTCGCCGATCGACAAGGTGGTCGGCGAGGACATGGATGATTTTGAAGGCATGCTGGCTGCGAACAAGGCACGGTCGAAATGGCTTATCGTTTATAACAGCGCCGTGCGGTCGGAAGGGCGCAAGCGCTTCACCGTCGCTCACGAATTTGCCCACTACCTGATGCATCGTCATCAGCAGGACCGTTTTGAGTGCGGCACCGATGACATTGAGACGGGCGACAACAATGGGCGCGATATCGAGGCTGAGGCGGATGTCTTCGCCTCGACCCTGCTGATGCCGCTGGATGATTTCCGGCGACAGGTGGACGGACAGCCGGTCAGCTTTGATCTGCTCGGTCATTGCGCCGATCGCTACGGTGTTTCTCTGACAGCGGCAGCTTTGCGCTGGACAGAAATCGCGCCGAAGCGTGTCGTGCTGGTGGCCAGTCGCGACGACCATATGCTATGGGCGAAATCGAACGATGCGGCGTTCAGATCGGGGGCATATTTTGCGACGCGCAGGAACACCATCGAGTTGCCTCGCCAGGCGCTTGCTCACAGCGATAACGGCTGGAGTGCAGGCGATCAGCAGACGGGCCGAGCGCAGCACTGGTTTCCACATGAACCTGCCAGCATGCCCGTTACTGAAATGACCCGGGTGGCAGGGCAGTACGACTATACGTTGACGCTGCTGTCGTTGCCCGACGCGGAATGGCAACGGCCCCGGCACGATGACGAAGAGGCCGAGGAGGACAGCTTCGACCGGTTCGTCCGCAACGGACAGTACCCGGCGCGGTAGATCATGAGCACGTACAAGTGGCAGTTCGGTTCCCGTTTCCGCCGCAACGCCTTCGGCTGGCGATCCGACACGCCGATTCAGCGTATCAAGGAAGCGCTTTCAGAAATCAAGGCGGTCGCACGCAAGGAGCCAGTGGTTGCGGCCGAGGGGGCGGTGCTGCTCCTCGAAAAGCTGTCGCCCTCTCTCGAGCAGGTCGATAGCTCCTCGGGTGCCTTGGGCGCGGCGGTCAACAAGGCCATCGAAACACTGGTGCCAATCATTGCGAAGGCGGATGTCGACGCGAGCGCTCGGCAGCGTTGGCTTGAACGCCTGTGGCAGGCTTTGCAGGACGATGAGATGCCCTACATCGAATCGCTCGGCGAGCACTGGGGCGAACTGTGCGTTACCCCGGAGATTGCTGCCCGGTGGGTCGATGAGTTCTTGCCGCTGGTCGAACATGTCTGGGGTTCCCAATCCTCCGGTCACGGTTTTTTCAAGGGAACGGGTGCATGCCTTGCTTCGTTGTACGCCGCCGGTCGCCATGAACAACTGCTCGCGTTGCTGGAGCGAGCGCCGTTCAAGTGGTGGTATTACCGCCAGTGGGGCGTAAAGGCGCTCGAAGCGATGGGGAAGAAGGCGGAGGCGATTCGATATGCCGAGCAGTCGCGCGGCTTGAACGACCCTGGCTGGCAGATTGCAGTGGCCTGCGAAGCCATCCTGTTATCGTCGGGCATGGCGGAGGATGCATATCGACGCTATGCGATCGAAGCCAATCAAGGCACGACTAATCTTGCCACCTTTCGCGCCATCGCCAAAAAATATCCGAACATACCGCCGGAGCAGATTCTGCGCGACCTGGTTGCCAGCACGCCCGGTGCTGAAGGCAAGTGGTTCGCCGCCGCGAAGGATGCCGGCCTGTTCGACGTTGCCATCGAGTTGGTCACGCGCAGCCCGACCGACCCGCGCACACTTGCGCGCGCAGCAAGAGATTTTGCCGAGCTTCAGCCCAAGTTCGCGATCGCTGCGGGCCTGGCTTCACTGCGGTGGATTTCGCTCGGTTTCGGCTATGAAATCACGGGCACCGATGTGCTCGATGCCTATTCTGCCGTGCTCAAGGCTGCATCGACCGAAGGCACGGATATCCAGCAGGTCAAGACTCAGATCAGGGATCTGCTGGCCTCGACGCCTGCAGGCAATCAGTTCATGAAGACCGTTCTGGCCCATCAGCTGGCGGTCTGATTCAGTGGCGTTTTTGCGATAGCCTGCATCCGTATGCGGGCATACGAAACTCCCTCATGGTGTCGGTGACGGTTCGTCTGGAGAATTTCGCTTTCATGGCGAGTTTGATGGAGAGGATCGGTACCGATGCAAGAGACAAACCAGATTTCCCCAGAACGGATGACCCCGGAGCAGCGTCGGCTCGAAGTCGCGTCGCTGCTGGCCAACGGACTCGTGCGCCTGCGCATCAGCCATTTTCCACAGTCCGCGAAGTGCCTGCCGGAGAGTGAGTTTAAGCTTGCCTTATCTGGACGCCAGCGCGTTCATATAGACCCCGTCAACAACAAAAATACGGAGTCCAGATGAGTGAGAGCCCGCGTGCATACACAACACCAGCGTCGGTTGCTGCGCAAATCGCCCGATTGCCTGATCTGCCCATGGCCGAAATCAAGGCGCTTTGGCGCAGGCTGATCGGGGGCGATACGCCCACGCACAATCGGCAATTTCTCGAGCGCCGCATTGCCTATCGACTGCAGGAAGTCGAGTTTCGCAAGGTCGATCCAAACCTGCTTGAGAGGAACAAGCGCCGCATCACCAATCTGGTAGAAACAGGCAAGCTCACGAAGAAGGCGCGATCGTACCGTCCGCCAGCGGGGACGGTGCTGACCCGCGAATACCAGAAGGTCGAGTATCGCGTGACGGTCATTGCGGACGACCGATATGAGTTTGAAGGTCGGCTATACCCGAGCCTGTCGATGATTGCCCGTGAAATTTCCGGGACGCGTTGGTCAGGTCCCGTGTTTTTTGGTCTCACGGAGCGGGGAAAGCCGAAGGTTGAAAAACAGCGGGGGCGGAAATGAGCGATTCACCGATAAGGCGCCTGCGCTGCGCCGTCTACACGCGTAAATCCACCGACGAGGGGCTGGACCAGGAGTACAACTCGATCGATGCGCAGCGCGATGCGGGACATGCCTATATCGCGAGCCAGCGTGCCGAGGGCTGGATTCCGGTCGCCGACGACTACGACGATCCTGCCTACTCGGGCGGGAACATGGATCGTCCCGCGATCAAACGCCTGATGGCAGATATCGAGGCAGGCAAGATCGACATCGTGGTGGTGTACAAGATCGACCGGCTGACGCGCAGCTTGACTGACTTCGCCCGCATGGTCGATGTGTTCGAGCGTCAGGGCGTCTCGTTCGTTTCGGTGACCCAGCAATTCAACACCACGACCTCGATGGGCCGACTGATGCTGAACATTCTGCTGTCCTTCGCCCAGTTCGAGCGCGAGGTCACCGGGGAGCGCATTCGCGACAAGATCGCTGCCAGCAAACGCAAGGGCATGTGGATGGGCGGGATTCCACCCATCGGGTACGACGTCGTGAATCGACGACTGGTTTTGAATGACGGCGAGGCAAAACTCGTGCGCCACATCTTTCGGCGTTTCGTCGAAATCGGATCGACCACCCTCGTGGTCAAGGAGTTGAGACTCGATGGCGTGACGTCGAAGGCTTGGACCACGCAGGACGGCAAGGTCCGTAAGGGGCGGCCGATCGACAAGGCTCTGATCTACAAACTGCTGCACAACCGTACCTACCTCGGGGAATTGCGCCATCGGGACCAATGGTATCCGGGAGAGCATCCGTCGATCATCGATCGTGATCTGTGGGACCGAGTTCATGCAATCCTGTCCACCAATGGCCGTGCGCGCGCGAGCGCCACACGGGCGAGGGTGGCGAAGGTGCATTGTCTGCTCAGGGGTATGGTATTCGGAACCGACGGCCGGGCGCTGTCGCCGGTTTCCACGGTAAAGAAAGATGGGCGTCGATATCGCTACTACGTCCCTCAGCGGGAGAAAAAGGAGCATGCCGGTGCGTCGGGTCTGCCTACCGTGCCAGCGGCCGAGCTCGAGGCAGCGGTGCTGGATCAACTGCGGGCGATCCTTCGGTCACCGGGGCTGATCGGGGATATGCTGCCTCGGGCTATTGCGCTTGACCCCAGCCTGGACGAGGCCATGGTCACCGTGGCGATGACACGTCTCGATGCGATCTGGGACCAACTGTTCCCGGCCGAGCAGACCAGGATCGTCAAATTGCTGGTCGAGAAGGTGATCGTGTCGCCTGATGATCTCGAAGTGCGGTTGCGCGCGAACGGCATCGAGCGCCTGGTCCTTGAATTGCGACCGGCGACCGATGGTGCCGCCGAGGAGGTCATGGCATGAGTAAGATGTCGATCCAGCAGTCAGGGGAGCTAAATGTCGTCGAAGCAAGCGACGGCCGTCTGACGCTGTATGTACCGATCCGGATCAAGCGACGTAGCGGCCGCAAATTGGTCACGCTGCCCAGCGGTGAAGCCATGAAACCTCGACCGTGGGACGACACCGCGGCCACGCCGCTGCAGTTGGCGTTGGCCCGAGGCCACCGCTGGCTGGCAATGCTGACGTCGGGCGAAGTGCAGTCGCTCAAGGAAATTGCTGCCCGCGAAAACGTCGACCCCAGCTATGTGAGCCGCATGGTCAATCTGACCTCGCTGGCGCCCGACATCGTCGCCGCAATCCTCGACGACGCGTTGCCGGATCACATCACGCTGTTCGATCTGGCGGTGGATCCGCCGGCTTTGTGGGATCACCAGCGGGAACGGCTTAAGGTCGTCAGATGACTGGCTGCGACCCACAACGGCCGTTCGACCCAATGCAAGAGCTACGGCCGTTGCGGGGGTGGGACGGCCATTCGCGCGGTCACTCAGACGGCACGTTGTGGGGACTCGGCCAGCTGCCCACCGCCTAGGCCGACCGTCTCTGACCGACTCGCGGTCATTGCTGCTGCCTGAAAGCAGATGTTCAAACTACGTCGAAGATGCACCACCAAAGTTTCATTGCTAGATCCGACATCGGGTTGTGGCGGCTGACAGGTTGCACCGGATACCGACTGCCACTGCGCGTATCGGGTCCCGATTGCAGTCTGCAACGCTGTGTCCGATAATTTGCCATCATTTCGAGTCCCGCCATGAGGCCGTGTCAGACGGCTCAAAAACAGGAACAAGGGCATATGCTTGGGGGTAAGACAGGGGCAGCGTCGGCGTACTGGTTCGTCGGCGCTAGTTACGGCGCGTCAAAGGATCAGACGGCTCGCTTCCTAGAAGAGGGCATATGGGAAGTCCATAAGCCAACTAGCCGGGAATCTGCCGATGTCAATGCCATGCGTGTCGGAGACCGCATCGCCATCAAGGCAGCCTATGTGCGCAAGCGCAACCTGCCATTCGACATCCGCGACCAGTCGGTTTCTGTCATGGGCATCAAGGCCATCGGGACGGTGGTCAGCAATGAAGGAAACGGCTATCAGGTCGGTGTGCAATGGACCGCCGTTGAGCCGGTGCGAGAGTGGTTCTTCTACACTTACCGCCCGACGATTTGGCGCGTGCTACCTGACACTTGGAAAGCGGAAGCGCTGATTCGCTTCACCTTCGAAAACGAACCACAGGACTTTGAGCGCTTCTTGCAGTCGCCATACTGGCGCGACCGCTATGGCGTTGGCGACGAGGCGCAGCAACCTTTCCGCTGGACGGGCTTCTTCCAGGCCACCGCCGACGCTCTGCTCGCCTATCGGTCGAATCGCAGCGCGCTTGTTGCCGGCCTGCAAGACATCGCGAGCCGCGTCGACGTGTTGGACTACTTGAACAAGGATCGACTCCCGGACGGCCAGAAGGGTTTCGTGCGCGATATATGTCCGTTCACAGTAATGGGCAGCTTCAACCGGGGCATCACGGACATCAACCGCAAGCAACTGGCCGACGAGCTGGCCCGGTTTCTTGGCGTATCCGAGCCGGTGCCCGCATCGTTCGAAGGGGTACCGCTACTGAACAACCTCAAGTCCTGGTATTTTCCGTTCGAGGACGAACGCCCAGCCGAGCAGATTGATCAGCTTTGGGACGTGTTCGCTGCAGCTATCGACTATGCCGAGTCTGACGACGACACTGGGCGCGAGCGTTTCGCTAAAGCGTTCGACCAAGTCAACGGCAAACCGGGCGTTGGCTGGAACCTCACGATGGGCCTTTTCTGGATTCGTCCATGGTCGTTTCCTACGCTGGATGGGAATTCGCGCCGCCTAATCCGGGAAAAGCTGCTCGCCGAGATCAGCACCAGCGGGCCAAATCACCGCTGTAGCGCCACCGACTATCTCGCACTGATCGATACTCTGGAGCGGCGCTTCCAGGAACCGGACTACGCCGTGCATTCGTTCCCCGATCTATCCCAACAGGCTTGGGTCTATCAACCGGCCGGTGGCGGGCCGCGAGGCCCCGGAGAGGACGCCGATGGCGAGGGTGACGAAGGAGCCGACGTGGTCTCGGAATCCCTCGTTCCGGACCGGCCGATTGTGCCGTATGCCGTCGACGACATTTTCAGGGAAGGCTGCTTCCTCGAACGGGCCAAGGTAGAGCGCCTGCTCCAGCGCCTCGAGCAGAAAAAGAACCTCGTGTTGCAGGGGCCACCTGGCACCGGCAAGACCTGGCTCGCCAGACGTCTCGCGTTTGCGCTGATTGGCGAGAAGACCGACAGCAGAGTTCGACGCGTGCAGTTCCACCCCAACCTCTCCTATGAAGATTTTGTGCGTGGCTGGCGGCCCACTGGCGATGGCAAACTTGCGCTGGTGGAGGGTGTATTCATGGAAGCGGCCCATGCCGCTTTGCGCGCGCCGGATCAGAAGTTCGTCGTCGTCATCGAGGAAATTAACCGCGGCAACCCAGCGCAGATCTTTGGCGAATTGTTGACCCTGCTCGAAGCCGGCAAGCGGACGCCAAATGAAGCCATCGAACTCTGCTATCCAGACCCGGACGGCAGGCGCCGCCCAGTGCATGTTCCTGACAACCTCTACGTCATCGGCACGATGAATCTGGCCGACCGCTCCCTCGCACTGGTCGACATGGCGCTGCGCCGCCGCTTCGCGTTCGCCGAACTTGAGCCCCAGCTTGGCCCGGTATGGCGGCAGTGGGTCACCAGGCAAGCGAAAATGGATGTATCGCTTGCTAGCGCCATCGAGTTGCGCTTCGAAGCGCTCAATCGCACCATCGCAAAGGACCCGAGGCTCGGCGAGCATTTTCGCCTCGGACATAGCTATGTGACGCCAACGGAAGTACTCGAAGCCGGTTCCACACGCCAATGGTTCATCGACGTGGTCGACACAGAGATTCGTCCGTTGCTGGACGAATATTGGTTCGACACGCCAGACGAAGCGCGCAAGGCGGCCGAGCAACTGTTACACGACTGGTGATGGCAACTGCGTCTGAAACGGCTGACGGCGCCCTGGATGTGGCGAGCAGCGGCATGTTGGGGCGCATTCCCGTGCGCAACCTTTGGTTGCTGATGCTGTACGCGTCCGATCTGTATCGCGCGCAAGGGACAAGGTTTGTCGATATTGAAGACAATCCCGATGACCTAGCGGACCTCGTCGCCGAATTGCTGATCCACACGGTGGAACAACGGCAACGCCGCCAGCTCAGTGCAGGCTATCGAGCCTACGAGGCGATACTGAACCGCGTGCGTGGCCGCATCGACGTGCTGACGACCGAGCGACAACAACTGCTTGCGCGCGGCAGCGTAGCGTGCCGCTTCGAGGTACTGACAATCGACACCCCGCGCAACCGTTACGTTCGCGGTGCGCTGGAGCATATCGCACGCCACGTCAACCCCGGTCGCGCCCGCAAGTGTACTGCGCTGGCGAATAATCTGAAGATGGCAGGCGTGTCAGGTGCGGTTCCTACGCGTGCACAGATGAGTGCCGAGCGGTTCTGCAGAAACGATCAGGATGACCGCCTGATGGTGGACGCCGCGAAGCTTGCCTTCGACCTCGCGCTGCCGACGGAAGCCGCCGGATCGCGCGCAATGCCGATTCCTGATCGCGAGGCGACATGGGTACGTAAGCTCTTCGAAAAAGCCGTCGGCGGTTTCTATCGAATCAATCTCGCCGAAGATAGCTGGCGCGTGAGAAGCGGCACTGTCCATCAATGGCGACTGACGGGCAAGACCGAAGGTATCGACAATATCCTTCCAAAGATGGAAACCGATATTATGCTCGATCATGTCCCGACCCGGCGCCGCATCATTATCGACACCAAATTCACGTCGATTGTCACAAAGAGCCGGTTTCGCGGGGAAGTGCTCAAGAGTGGTTACGTCTACCAGATGTACGCTTATATCTTCTCGCAAAAGGGGCGAGGCGATCCCCATGCCGACAGTGCGGCCGGCTTGCTGTTGCATCCATCGGTCCATGCTCATGTCGACGAGCTCGCCATCATCCAGGATCATGCCGTTCGCTTCGGCACCATCGATCTGGCCGGGCATCCTAGAGAGATCAAGGCACAACTGTTGCGTTTCGCCGACCCCGCGGGGTATGTCATTGCCTAGTCGGAGCGTGCCCACGCTTGAGCTACACGAAGTTCGCGTCATCACCTTTCGAGGCATATCGGGTCGGGTGGACCAAGGGCGGCGGGTAGCAGCCGTTGGAGTTCGAACCCTGATTGTGTGCAAAGAGCGCGGGGACTTGGGGTCCCGAACACTGCACTCGACGCGTACGTACTGAGCGTTCGCATGGCGAATGGCAGCTTGCCGAGAGGGACAGACGTCTGAAGGTCTTCGCGACGATATGAGCCAACGGCGCCTTCTGGCCCGAAATCCGGCGTTCAGTTGATACCGTGACTGCGGTCCCCTTGACCTGAAGCTTCCTTGAGTCAGTGCTTCAGTTCCTTTCGCTTACCAATGTCGTGAATTAACCTCTCGATTCGTCCGCGCATAACCCATTGATTTGTATCACGTGGAGCGGCGCTTCTTGTGGACTCCGGTCTGACGGAGAAAGCGGGGCCGGAGAGAGAAATGGGGCGGGAGAGGGCAAGAAGTGGCCTAAAGGGGGCAATTTGGCCGACGGGCGAAGTCCGCAGGAATTTGCAGAAACCCCCGCCGGCATGCGGGAACCGGCGCGAGCAGACAAGAAAAAACCCCAACCGAGAACGGTTAGGGTTCGAGTATTGGTGGAGGCGGCGGGAATCGAACCCGCGTCCAGAAGCGGTCCACGACCAGTTCTACATGTTTAGTTCTGTCTTTTGATTTAACCGTGACGTCGCGGACGAACACGCTCCGTTGCGGCGATTCACTAAGTTTTCGACCCGGCCGTCGTGACGCCGGCAAGGCTTAACTGACGTATATGACCTCTGTCGGTATTGCTACCGGTCTTGCGACACTAGCCCGTCAGTGAACTAGGCAGAGGACGGCGGCCCTTAGGCTGCCAGTGCGAACGTATCGTCGTTTGCAGTTACGTTTTTCCCATTGATTAACGAGGTGACGGGTCCTCGACATGCCCTAGCCGCTTCACAACCCCTGTCGAAACCAGGTCGCCCCCAGCGGATTACACATTATAGCGCAACGCGCGCAGCAATCGCTCCAGTTCGTCCGTTGTCTCGACGAGATGCTGCGCTTGCCACTCGGCGGGCACGGTGCCGTCGCCGCAATAGCCGTACGCGGCCGCTACCGTTGGCATCCCGGCCGCGCTGCCTGCCTGGATGTCGCGCAGGTCGTCGCCGACGTACACGATCCGCGCGGGCGCGAGCGACAGCCGCTGCGCCGCGTACAGCAGCGGCGCCGGATGCGGCTTCGGGTGCGACGCCGTGTCGCCGCTGACGACGCACGCCGCGCGCCCGGCGAGGCCGAGCAGTTCGACGAGCGGATCGGTGAACCGCGCGGCCTTGTTCGTCACGATGCCCCAGCGCACGCCGCGCGCGTCGAGCGCGTCGAGGAGCGCGCCGATGCCCGGAAAGAGCGTCGTCTGCACGCACAGGTCGGTCGCGTAGTTCGCGAGGAATTCGTCGCGCAGCGCATCGTATTCCACGTCCGCCGGCGCGATGCCGAACGCGCCGCCGATCAGGCCGCGGGCGCCCGCCGATGCGAGCGGACGCAGCGCGTCGAGCGGCGTTTGTGCGACGCCGCGCGAGCGCTGCATCTTGTTGACTGCGGCGGCGAGGTCGGGTGCGGTGTCGGCGAGCGTGCCGTCGAGATCGAACAGCACGGCTTCGCATGCATCGAGGCGCGGCTCGTCGGTCGGCGACGCGGCGAAGGAGGGCGAGGATGAGCTCATGGACGAGATCGAAACGGGTGGCGGGTCAGGCGCTGCGGCGGCATGCGAGGAGATAGTTGACGTCGGTGTCGTTCGACAGCGTGAAACGCTTCGCGAGCGGGTGATACGTGATGCCCTTGATCTCGACGGTCTGCAGATCGGCTGCGCGCACGAAGCGTGCGAGCTCGGATGGCCGGATGAAGCGCGCGTAGTCGTGCGTGCCCTTCGGCAGCATCTGCGCGATGTACTCGGCGCCGATCACGGCGAGCAGGTACGACTTCAGGTTGCGGTTCAGCGTCGAGAAGAACACCCAGCCGCCCGGCTTCACGAGCGTCGCGCATGCGGCGACGATGTTCGCGGGCGACGGCACGTGCTCGAGCATCTCCATGCACGTGACGACGTCGTACGTGCCCGGTTCGCGCGCGGCGAGCGCTTCGGCCGCGATCGCCTCGTAATCGACGGTCACGCCGCTCTCGAGGCTGTGCAGATCGGCGACGCCGAGCGCTTCCGTCGAGAGATCGATGCCCTTGACCTGCGCGCCGAGCGACGCCATCGATTCGGACAGGATGCCGCCGCCGCAGCCGATGTCGACGATGCGCTTGCCCGGCAGATGCGCATGCGCGTCGATCCAGTTCAGACGCACCGGATTGAGGTCGTGCAGCGGCTTGAATTCGGCGTTCGGGTCCCACCATTTGTGGGCGAGGTCGCTGAATTTCTGGAGTTCGTGCGGATCGGCGTTCGTCATGTCGGCAAGCGGATGCGGGAAAGAGGGTGGCGGCGCGCCCGTCAAGCCACGAGTATATAAGCTAAGCGGGCGAGGTCGCCAGGAACGCGGCCGAGCGATGTCCGGGCCGCGTCAATGAAAAAGCCCCGCCGAAGCGGGGCTTTTGAAGCAGATGCGATCGATCCGCGGCTTACTGCGCCGGAACGGTCGTCTTCTGCACTTCCTGCGTACCAACCACTTCGACTTCCACGCGGCGGTCCGGTGCGAGGCAGGCGATGAGCTGCTTGCGGTTCTTCTGCTTGCAGGTGTTGCCCGTGACCGGGTTGCGCTTGCCCTTGCCTTCCGTGTAAACCTTGTTCGCCGGAACGCCCTTGCTGACAAGGTACGACTTGACGGCTTGCGCACGGCGCAGCGACAGACGGTCGTTGTACTTGTCCGAACCGATGCGGTCGGTGTAGCCCGTGGCGACGACCACTTCCACGTTCATGCCTTGGATCTTCGAGGCCAGTTCGTCAAGCTTCTGCTTGCCGGCCGGCTTCAGGATGGCCTTGTCGAAGTCGAACAGCGTATCGGCTTGGTACGTAATCTTCTGGCTCGTGATGACCGGAGCAGCCGGTGCAACCGGGGCCGGTGCCGGTGCCTGGGCGACCAGTGCGCCATCGCACTTCGCGTTGGCGGTGGCCGGCGTCCAGAACGCATCGCGCCAGCAGAGCTCGTTCGTGCCGTTCATCCACACCCATTCGCCCGTGCCATTCACCCAGTTGTCATTCACGGCTTGACGCGACGCCGGCACCGACTGTGCCGAAGCGGATGCAGCCATAACTGCGGTAGCTGCAATGAACGCGAGCTTTGAAAGTTTATTCATATTTCTCCTCTCGAAATTGAGATTACCGCAGGTTTACTGCGAGCCTGTTGACGATGACAAGTCATACATTGCTCGAAGTATAACATTGGTGCGGCACAAAAAACGCGGCACCGCTCTGTGTAGACTTCGAGCAGCGTCTAACTTTCAGTGCGTTGGCATTTTGCCATATCGTTCCCTTCCCACGAAAAAAAATCCTCCCCACCCTAAGATCGGTCTATCGATTGTGGCGCGAGTGCAACACCGCTTGCCGCATGTTTTGGAAATTGTCAAGTCTGTTGGCGGGGAATTGCAGATTTTTTGAAATGCGAACCTTTCGTTGATCGTTTTGTGTTTTTTTGTGCGTGCGGCGGGGCGGGGTGGCGGCGAAGCGGCCGCGCGAGTTTCGCCATTCTTATATAGAGGGGCCGCGTTGGGGCGGGTTGGGGCGCATGTTAGAATCGCACGTTGCGTCGCGCGAGCGGCGCCCACGCGAAAGGCGGCCCCGTCTTCGCTCCGAAAAGATACGGATACATGGATCAATTCGCCAAAGAGACCCTGCCCACCTCCCTCGAGGAGGAAATGCGCAAGTCGTATCTCGATTACGCCATGAGCGTGATCGTCGGACGTGCCCTTCCGGATGTCCGCGATGGCTTGAAGCCCGTGCACCGGCGCGTGCTGTTCGCAATGCACGAACTGAACAACGACTGGAACCGGCCTTACAAGAAGTCCGCGCGTATCGTCGGCGACGTGATCGGTAAGTACCACCCGCACGGCGACACCGCGGTCTACGACACGATCGTCCGGATGGCCCAGGACTTCTCGCTGCGCTACATGCTCGTCGACGGCCAGGGCAACTTCGGCTCCGTCGACGGCGACAACGCGGCCGCGATGCGCTACACCGAAATCCGGATGGCCAAGATCGGCCACGAGCTGCTCGCGGACATCGACAAGGAAACCGTCGACTTCGGCCCGAACTACGACGGCAGCGAGACGCAGCCGCTCATCCTGCCGTCGCGGATTCCGAACCTCCTCATCAACGGTTCGTCGGGGATCGCGGTCGGCATGGCCACCAACATTCCGCCGCACAACCTGAACGAGGTCGTCGACGCGTGCCTGTATCTGCTGAACAATCCGCAGGCGAGCGTCGACGAGCTGATCGAGATCATCCCCGCGCCGGATTTCCCGACGGCCGGCATCATCTACGGCGTCGCGGGCGTGCGCGACGGCTATCGCACGGGGCGCGGCCGCGTCGTGATGCGCGCGACGACGCACTTCGAGGAGATCGACCGCGGCCAGCGGATGGCGATCATCGTCGACGAGCTGCCGTACCAGGTCAACAAGCGCTCGCTGCTCGAGCGCATCGCCGAGCTCGTCAACGAGAAGAAGCTCGAGGGCATCTCCGACATCCGCGACGAGTCCGACAAGAGCGGCATGCGCGTCGTGATCGAGCTCAAGCGCGGCGAAGTGCCCGAGGTCGTGCTGAACAACCTCTACAAGGCGACGCAGCTGCAAGACACGTTCGGCATGAACATGGTCGCGCTCGTCGACAACCAGCCGAAGCTCCTCAATCTGAAGGAAATCCTGCAGTGCTTCCTGTCGCATCGACGCGAAGTGCTGACGCGGCGCACGGTCTACGAGCTGCGCAAGGCGCGCGAACGCGGCCACGTGCTCGAGGGCCTCGCCGTCGCGCTCGCGAACATCGACGAGTTCATCGCGATCATCAAGGCCGCGCCGACGCCGCCGATCGCGAAGCAGGAACTGATGGCGAAGTCGTGGGATTCGTCGCTCGTGCGCGAGATGCTGACGCGCGCCGAGACGGAGAACGCGGCGGCGGGCGGGCGCGACGCGTACCGCCCGGAAGGCTTGAGCCCGGCGTTCGGCATGCAGGGCGACGGCCTCTACAGGCTGTCCGATACGCAGGCGCAGGAAATCCTCCAGATGCGCCTGCAGCGTCTGACGGGCCTCGAGCAGGACAAGATCATCGGCGAATACCGCGACGTGATGGCGCAGATCGCCGATCTGCTCGACATTCTCGCGCGGCCCGAGCGGATCACCGTGATGATCAGCGAGGAGCTGAACGCGGTGAAGGCCGAGTTCGGCGACGCGCGCCGCTCGAAGATCGAGCTGAACGCGACCGAGCTGAACACGGAAGACTTGATCACGCCGCAGGACATGGTGGTGACGATGTCGCACGCGGGCTACGTGAAGTCGCAGCCGCTGTCGGAATATCGCGCGCAGAAGCGCGGCGGCCGCGGCAAGCAGGCGACGCAGATGAAGGAAGACGACTGGATCGAGACGCTCTTCATCGCGAACACGCACGACTACATCCTGTGCTTCTCGAACCGCGGCCGCGTGTACTGGGTCAAGGTCTACGAGGTGCCGCAGGGCTCGCGCAACTCGCGCGGCCGTCCGATCGTCAACATGTTCCCGCTGCAGGACGGCGAGAAGATCAACGTCGTGCTGCCCGTCAAGGAATTCTCGGCCGACAAGTACGTGTTCATGACGACGGCCTTGGGCACCGTCAAGAAGACGCCGCTCGAAGCGTTCAGCCGGCCGATGAAGAAGGGCATCATCGCGGTCGGCCTCGACGAGGGCGACTACCTGATCGGCGCGGCGATCACCGACGGCGCGCACGACGTGATGCTGTTCTCCGACGCCGGCAAGGCGGTGCGCTTCGACGAGAACGACGTGCGTCCGATGGGCCGCGAGGCGCGCGGCGTGCGCGGGATGCAGCTCGACGAAGGTCAGCAGGTGATCGCGATGCTCGTCGCGGGCAGCGAGGAGCAATCGGTGCTGACCGCGACCGAGAACGGTTTCGGCAAGCGCACGCCGATCACCGAGTACACGCGCCACGGCCGCGGCACGAAGGGGATGATCGCGATCCAGACGTCCGAGCGCAATGGTCGCGTGGTGGCCGCTACGCTCGTCGACGCCGAGGATCAGATCATGCTGATCACCACGGCGGGCGTGCTGATCCGCACGCGCGTGTCGGAGATCCGCGAGATGGGGCGGGCGACGCAAGGTGTTACACTCATCAGTCTCGATGAAGGCACCAAGCTTTCGGGTCTGCAGCAGATCGCCGAGGCGGATGCCGATCCCGACGACGACGACGCGTCGGAGGGCGGCGACGCCTGAGCCGGTTGTGACCGTCGAGCCGCCGCCCGGCGCGCACGCAAAGATGCGGCGTGACGGGCGCGGCGTATAAACTGTGCATATTTCCATGAGGGAGTGATGATGCAAAAACGATTCAAGCAACTGGTCCTGCTGGCAGCGATGGTTCCGGCGTTCGCGATGGCTCAGTCGCTGTCGAGCCAGACTTCGGCTCCGGCGGCCGCTGCTCCGATCGACGCAGACAAGAAGGCGGCGATCAAGGATCTGCTCGACGCGATCGACGCGCCGAAGCTCGTCGCGGCCATCGCGAACAGCGCCGAGATGCAGTCGAAGCAGCTCGTGCCGGCGATCCTGTCGGACGCGCTGTCGGAGAACAAGACGCTGAACGACAAGCAAAAGCAAGCCGCCGTGCCGACGCTGCAAAAGAATGCGGTGCCGAAGCTCGTCGACGGCGCGGGCAAGGTGTTCGGCACGCAGCAGTTCACGAACGACGCGATGCAGGCTCAGTACGACGCGTACGCGAAGTACTACAGCACGTCGGAGATCAAGGATCTGACGACGTTCTACAAGAGCCCGACGGGCCGCAAGTTCATCCAGGTTCAGGATCAGGTCGGCCGCGACGTCGTGAACGGCCTGATGCAGAAGTACATGCCGCAGGCGATCAAGGCGACGCGCGACCAAGCCGACAAGGAAGTCGCGACGGTCAAGCCGGGCAAGTAAGCCGCGCCGGCTGAGGCCCGCCGGCCGGGGCGTTCGCCGCCCGGGTTTGGCGGGTTCGTCAGGACAGTGCGATAATGGCCGTTTGCGCGACAGCGCAAGCGGCCATTTCCTTTTCCCGCGCGGCTTTCGGCGGATCGAGGCGGCCGCGTCCCTTCCGAGGTTCTCACGATGCGCGTCTTTAATTTCTCCGCCGGTCCCGCGGCGATGCCCGAGGAAGTGCTGCGCCAGGCGGCCGCCGAAATGCTCGACTGGAACGGCAGCGGCATGAGCGTGATGGAAATGAGCCATCGCGGCAAGGAATTCATGTCGATCCACGAGGCGGCGCTTGCCGATCTGCGCGAGCTGCTCGACGTGCCCGCGAACTACCGGATACTGTTCCTGCAGGGCGGAGGGATCGCCGAGAACGCGATCGTGCCGATGAACCTGCTCGGTTCGCGGACGACGGCCGACTTCATCGTCACGGGCTCGTGGTCGCAGAAGTCGTTCAACGAGGCGAAGAAATACTGCGCGCCGCATCTCGCCGCGACGGGCAAGACGGAAGCGGGCTTCACGCGCGTGCCGGCGTTCTCCGAATGGCAAATGTCCGACGATCCGGCGTACGTGCACCTGTGCACGAACGAGACGATCGACGGCGTCGAGACGTTCGACATCCCCGATCTCGGCAACGTGCCGCTCGTCGCCGACGTGTCGTCGCACATCCTGTCGCGTCCGATCGAGATCGAGAAGTACGGCGCGATCTTCGGCGGCGCGCAGAAGAACATCGGGATGGCGGGCGTGACGCTCGTGATCGTCCGCGAGGATCTGCTCGACCGCGCGCTGTCGATCTGCCCGTCGGCGTTCGAGTGGAAGACGGTCGCGCTCAACAATTCGCTGTACAACACGCCGCCCACCTACGCGATCTACATCGCGGGCCTCGTGTTCAAGTGGCTGAAGGCGCAAGGCGGCCTTGCCGAGATCGAGAAGCGCAACATCGAAAAATCGAAGCTGCTGTACGACGCGATCGACGCGGGCAGCTTCTATCTGAACAAGGTCGAGAAGTCGGCGCGTTCGCGGATGAACGTGCCGTTCTTTCTTGCCGACGAATCGCGCAACGAAGACTTCCTTGCCGGCGCAAAAGAGCGCGGGCTGCTGCAGTTGAAGGGCCACAAGTCCGTCGGCGGCATGCGGGCGTCGATCTATAACGCGGTGCCGCTCGCGGGCGTGCAGGCGCTCGTCGAGTACATGAGAGATTTCGAGCGGCGATGCGCGTGACGCGCGCCGCTCCCTAAGCACGCTTGTCAATTCATGGACGACGAACTCAATACCCGCCTGAAGCCTTTGCGCGAGCGCATCGACGCGATCGATGCGCAGCTGATCGCGCTGCTGAACCAGCGCGCGGCGGTCGCGCTCGAGGTCGGCGAGGTCAAGAAGCACTTCAACGCGCCCGTGTTCCGGCCGGAGCGCGAGCAGCAGGTGATCACGCGCTTGCAGGACATGAGCGGCGGGCCGCTCGCGAGCGAGCACATCAGCGCGATCTGGCGCGAAATCATGGCGGCGAGCCGTGCGCTCGAGCAGACGATTCACGTCGCGTTCCTGGGGCCTGTCGGCACGTACAGCGAACAGGCGATGTTCGACTACTTCGGGCATTCGATCGAGGGGCTGCCTTGCCCGTCGATCGACGAAGTGTTCCGCTCGGTCGAGGCGGGCGCCGTGGCATTCGGCGTCGTGCCGGTCGAGAACTCGTCGGAAGGCGCGGTGTCGCGCACGCTTGATCTGCTGCTGCACACGCAGTTGCTGATCGGCGGCGAGCTGTCGCTGCCGATTCATCACAACCTGCTCACGCAGACGGGCACGCTCGACGGCGTGAAGCGTGTCTGCGCGCATGCGCAGGCGCTCGCTCAGTGCCAGCACTGGCTCGCCGCGAACGCGCCGCATCTCGAGCGGCAGGCCGTCTCGAGCAACGCGGAAGCCGCGCGCCTCGCGGCCGACGACGCGACGGTCGCCGCGATCGCGGGCGACCGCGCGGCGACGCACTACCGGCTGCAGATCGCGTATGCGCTGATCCAGGACGATCCGCACAACCGCACGCGCTTCGCCGTGATCGGCAAGGAGCCGGCGGGGCAGAGCGGGCACGACCAGACGTCGCTCATCGTGTCGGTGAAGAACGAGCCGGGCGCGGTGTTCAAGCTGCTCGAGCCGCTCGCGCGGCACGGCGTGTCGATGACGCGCTTCGAATCGCGCCCGGCGCGGGTCGGCACGTGGGAGTATTACTTCTACATCGACATCGAAGGGCATCGCGACGACGACGCCGTCAAGGCCGCGCTCGCGGAGCTCGGCAAGAAGGCGGCATTCCTGAAGATTCTCGGTTCGTATCCGCGCGCGCGGTGAAGCGCATCGCGTTGCGTTGCGCGGGCCGGCGCGGCCTGCTTCGGCCGCATCGGCCGAAGCGGCGCGCGGCGGCAGGTTCACGGCTGAACGGCTTGCCGCAGCGAGGCGGCGCATGGCTCTTCGCGCTTGCGAATGTGCGGCGCGCCGGGCCGGCGGCCGTTCGATATTGACCCTCGCGCGCCCGGGCCTGGCCCGGACGCGCGTTACTTGGCTCTCGTCGTGTCAGGCTTTTCTTTCGACAAACTGGTGATTTTCGGCGTCGGGCTGATCGGCGGCTCGCTCGCGCTCGCGTTGCGCGAAGGCGCGTCGGGCGGCAGGCGCGAGGTGGTCGGCGTCGGCCGCTCGACGGCGTCGATCGAGCGCGCGCTCGCATTGCGCGTGATCGACCGCGCGGCGGCGCTCGACGACGACGCGCAACTGCGCGACGCGCTCGCGGGCGCGGATCTCGTGCTGCTCGCCGCGCCCGTCGCGCAGACGGGCGCGCTTCTTGCGCGGATCGCGCCGTTTCTCGACGCGTTGACGATCGTCACCGACGCGGGCAGCACGAAGTCGGACGTCGTCGCGGCCGCGCGCGCGGCGCTCGGCGCGCGGATCGGCCAGTTCGTGCCGGGCCACCCGATCGCGGGGCGCGAATCGAGCGGCGTCGACGCGGCGCTCGCCGATCTGTACGTCGGCCGCAACGTCGTGCTGTGCGCATTGCCGGAGAACGCGCCGGACGCGCTCGCGCGGGTCGAAGCGATGTGGCGCGCGGCGCGCGCCGACGTGCGCGCGATGAGCGCCGAGCAGCACGACCGCGTGTTCGCGGCGGTGAGCCATCTGCCGCACGTGCTGTCGTTCGCGCTCGTCGAGCAGATTCTCGGCGAATCCGATGCCGAGCTGAAATTCTCGTACGCGGCGGGCGGCTTCCGCGACTTCACGCGCATCGCCGCGTCGAGCCCGGAAATGTGGCGCGACGTGTGTCTCGCGAACCGCGCGGCGCTCCTCGACGAGCTCGACGCCTACACGCGCGTGCTCGCACGGCTGCGCGCGGCGATCGACGCGGGCGACGGCGCCGCGCTCGAAACCGTGTTCGCGCGCTCGCGCGCGGCGCGCTCGGCGTGGCGCGAGCGCGGCGCGAAACCCGCATCCGCTGTCCGTTCAGCTATCCCTGCAACAGGATTTCACATGGAACATCTCGATCTCGGCCCGTTCTCCCATGCGCAAGGCACGGTGCGCCTGCCCGGCTCGAAGAGCATCTCGAATCGCGTGTTGCTGCTCGCGGCGCTCGCGGAGGGCGAGACGACCGTCACGAACCTGCTCGATTCCGACGATACGCGCGTGATGCTCGACGCGTTGACGAAGCTCGGCGTGAAGCTGTCGCGCGACGGCGACACCTGCGTCGTCGGCGGCACGCGCGGCGCGTTCACCGCGAGAACCGCGGATCTCTTCCTCGGCAACGCGGGCACGGCGGTGCGGCCGCTGACGGCGGCGCTCGCGGTGAACGGCGGCGACTACCGGATTCACGGCGTGCCGCGGATGCACGAGCGTCCGATCGGCGATCTCGTCGACGGGCTGCGCCAGATCGGCGCGCGGATCGACTATGAAGGCAGCGAGGGCTTTCCGCCGCTCAGGATTCGGCCCGCGACGATCTCGGTCGACGCGCCGATCCGCGTGCGCGGCGACGTGTCGAGCCAGTTCCTGACCGCGCTCCTGATGACGCTGCCGCTCGTGAAGGCGAAGGACGGCGCAAGCATCGTCGAGATCGAGGGTGAGCTGATCTCGAAGCCGTACGTCGAGATCACGATCAAGCTGATGGCGCGCTTCGGCGTGACGGTCGAGCGCGACGGCTGGCAGCGCTTCACGGTGCCGTCGGGCGTGCGCTACCGGTCGCCCGGCGCGATCATGGTCGAGGGCGACGCATCGTCGGCGTCGTACTTCCTCGCGGCGGGTGCGCTGGGCGGCGGGCCGTTGCGCGTCGAGGGCGTCGGCCGCGCGAGCATCCAGGGCGACGTCGGTTTCGCGAACGCGCTGATGCAGATGGGCGCGAACGTGACGATGGGCGACGACTGGATCGAAGTGCGCGGCATCGGCCACGACCACGGCAGGCTCGCGCCGATCGACATGGATTTCAACCTGATTCCGGACGCCGCGATGACGATCGCGGTCGCCGCGCTCTTCGCCGACGGCGCGAGCACATTGCGCAACATCGGCAGCTGGCGCGTGAAGGAAACCGACCGGATCGCCGCGATGGCGACCGAGCTGCGCAAGGTCGGCGCGACGGTCGAGGAGGGCGCCGACTATCTCGTCGTGACGCCGCCCGCGCAGCTCACGCCGAACGCGGCGATCGACACCTACGACGACCACCGGATGGCGATGTGCTTCTCGCTCGTGAGCCTGGGCGGGGTGCCCGTGCGCATCAACGATCCGAAGTGCGTCGGCAAGACGTTCCCCGACTATTTCGACCGTTTCCTGGCGCTCGCGAAGGCGTGACGCCCGTATTGACCCGATGAAATCGACTCGACCTTTTCACCCGACCCCAGTTATCACGATCGACGGCCCGACGGCATCCGGCAAGGGCACCGTCGCGGCGCTCGTCGCCGCGCACCTCGGTTTTCACCTGCTCGACAGCGGCGCGTTGTACCGGCTCGCGGCGCTCGCGAGCATCCGCTATCAGGTCGAGCCCGACGACGTCGACGCGCTTGCAAAGCTGGTCGACGGTCTCCACATCACGTTCCGCGAGGGTTGCGCGCAGCTCGACGGCGTCGACGTGTCCGACGCGATCCGCGCGGAGGCGGTCGGCAACCGGGCGTCGGCGATCGCCGTCCACGCGCCCGTGCGCGCGGCGCTCGTCGCGCGGCAGCGCGCGTTTCGCAAGACCCCCGGGCTCGTCGCGGACGGCCGAGACATGGGGACCGTGATCTTCCCGGACGCGGTGCTGAAGGTGTTCCTGACGGCAAGCGTCGAGGCGCGCGCCGCGCGCCGGCATAAGCAATTGATGCAAAAAGGTTTTTCTGCTAATATGGATAACTTGCTCCAGGATTTGCGCGAACGCGACGCGCGCGACAGCAATCGCGCCGCCGCGCCGCTCAAGCCTGCGGCAGACGCCAAGCCCCTCGACACGTCGGCCTTGACGATCGAGCAATCGGTCGCACAGGTGCTCGCGTGGTATCGGGAGCTCGGCCAGCCCGCCTGATCGGGGGCGAAAGCGCAGTAGGTGCTTCGCGCGTCGCGCGAAGCGTGTGTTAAACCCTTACCCCGTGTGGATTCGCGGGCGCGTCGCCAGCCGTTGCGGCCGGCGCGGGCGGTAGAGCGAAACCACGCACAAACCGATTTTTATGTCCGACCTGCAAACCTCCAACCCGAATACCGAATCCTTCGCGGCTCTGTTCGAAGAGTCGCTGACCCGCCAAGACATGCGCGCCGGCGAAGTGATCTCCGCCGAAGTCGTGCGTGTCGACCACAACTTCGTGGTCGTCAATGCCGGTCTCAAGTCCGAGGCCTACATTCCGATCGAGGAATTCCTGAACGATCAGGGCGAGGTTGAGGTTCAGGCGGGCGATTTCGTTTCCGTCGCGATCGACGCGCTGGAAAACGGCTACGGCGACACGATCCTGTCGCGCGACAAGGCGAAGCGTCTCGCTTCGTGGCTGTCGCTGGAAAAGGCTCTCGACAACAACGAACTCGTGACCGGCACGATCACGGGCAAGGTCAAGGGCGGCATGACCGTGATGGTCAACGGCATCCGCGCGTTCCTGCCGGGTTCGCTCGTCGACACGCGTCCCGTCAAGGACACGACCCCGTACGAAGGCAAGACGCTCGAGTTCCGCGTGATCAAGCTCGACCGCAAGCGTAACAACGTCGTGCTGTCGCGCCGCGCGGTGATCGAAGCCACGCAAGGCGAAGAGCGCGCGAAGCTGCTCGAGACGCTGAAGGAAGGCGCGATCGTCAACGGCGTGGTCAAGAACATCACCGACTACGGCGCGTTCGTGGACCTCGGCGGCATCGACGGCCTGCTGCACATCACCGACATCGCATGGCGCCGCGTGCGTCACCCGAGCGAGGTTCTGTCGGTCGGCCAGGAAGTCACCGCGAAGATCCTCAAGTTCGACCAAGAGAAGAACCGCGTCTCGCTCGGCATCAAGCAGCTCGGCGACGATCCGTGGGAAGGCATCTCGCGCCGCTACCCGTCGGGCACGCGCCTGTTCGGCAAGGTCACGAACATCACCGACTACGGCGCGTTCGTCGAAGTGGAATCGGGCATCGAAGGCCTCGTCCACGTGTCGGAAATGGACTGGACGAACAAGAACGTCGCTCCGTCGAAGGTCGTTCAGCTCGGCGACGAAGTCGAAGTCATGGTCCTCGAGATCGACGAAGACCGTCGTCGTATCAGCCTCGGCATGAAGCAGTGCAAGCCGAATCCGTGGGATGACTTCAGCCGTAACTTCAAGAAGGGCGACAAGATCACGGGCGCAATCAAGTCGATCACCGACTTCGGCGTGTTCATCGGTCTGCCGGGCGGCATCGACGGCCTCGTCCACCTGTCGGACCTGTCGTGGAGCGAAGCTGGCGAAGAAGCGGTTCGCAAGTACAAGAAGGGCGACGAAGTCGAGGCGATCGTGCTCGGCATCGACGTCGAGAAGGAGCGCATCTCGCTCGGCATCAAGCAGCTCGAAGGCGATCCGTTCAGCAACTACGTCGCGATGAACGACAAGGGCTCGATCGTCGACGGCGTCGTGAAGTCGGTCGATGCGAAGGGCGCGGTCATCACGCTCACGCCGGACGTCGAAGGCTACCTGCGTGCGTCGGAAATCTCGCAGGATCGCGTCGAAGACGCACGCAACGTGCTGAAGGAAGGCGACAAGGTCAACGCGATGGTGATCAACATCGATCGCAAGTCGCGCGGCATCAACCTGTCGATCAAGGCGAAGGATTCGGCCGAGCAGCAGGAAGCGATGCGCGGCCTGCAAGCCGATTCGAGCGCCGCTGCGACGGGCACGACCAACCTCGGCGCGCTGCTGAAGGCGAAGCTCGACGGCCAGAACCAGTAAGCCTCGCGAGGTCTGCTGAAGTATGACCAAATCCGAGTTGGTCGCCCAGCTGGCATCGCGATTTCCGCAGCTCGTGTTGAAGGATGCGGATTTCGCGGTGAAAACGATGCTCGATGCGATGTCCGACGCCTTGTCGAAAGGGCATCGCATCGAAATTCGCGGCTTCGGCAGCTTCGGTCTGAACCGCCGTCCGGCGCGCGTCGGACGCAATCCGAAGTCGGGCGAGAAAGTGCAGGTGCCTGAGAAGTACGTGCCGCACTTCAAGCCCGGCAAGGAATTGCGCGAGCGCGTCGACGGCCGTGCCGGCGAGCCGTTGAAGAACGACGAGCCGGAAAGCGGCGAGTGACGGTTCCGCCGCGGTCGATGCCGAACCAGCATGGCTGAAAGAAAGCGCCCCTCGCGGGCGCTTTTTCTTTGGCGCGCCGCGCGCGTTTCGCGAAGCGTGTCAAGCGCCGGCACAAGCGATTCACGAAGCGCGAAACGCTTCCTTTACAATACGGGGCGCCTGAAGCGCTGCGAAGGGGAGTCGCACGCGCTGCCGAACAATCTCAGTCAAAGAGAGGGAGTCATGAAGTTCATCGTCTGGTTGATCCGTGTGCTGGTGTTCGTGCTGCTGCTGGTGCTTGCGCTGGCCAATACGCAAAGCGCCACGCTGAATTTTCTAGCCGGGTACAACTGGCAGGCTCCGCTGATCCTGATCGGCCTCGCGTTCTTCGGCGTCGGGCTGATCGCGGGTTTGTTGTCTGCGCTGCCCGCGATTTTCCGGATGCGGATGGAGAACGGCCGCCTGAAGCGCGACTTGCGCGCTGTGCGCGAGAACCCGGCCGTCGTCGACCAGCCGCCGATGCCGCCCGTCATTTAACGATGCCGACGCCGCGCACGATGCGCGGCCCAGGTTTTTTTCGACACGTCGCATGGATCTCGATTTCTGGTGGCTGCTCGCCATTCCCGTTGCGTTCGCGCTCGGCTGGATGGCGTCGCGCTACGACCTCAACAAGCTGCTGTCCGAGAGCGCGAATCTGCCGCGCTCGTATTTCCGCGGCCTGAACTTCCTGCTGAACGAACAGCCGGATAAAGCCATCGACGCGTTTATCGAAGTCGCGAAGCTCGATCCCGAAACGGTCGAGCTGCACTTCGCGCTCGGCAACCTGTTTCGCCGTCGAGGCGAGACGGACCGCGCGATTCGCGTCCATCAGAACCTGCTGAGCCGCAACGATCTGCCCGTGAACGAGCGCGATCACGCGCTCTTCGAACTCGGGCAGGATTTCCTGAAGGCGGGCCTGCTCGACCGCGCGGAAGAGGCGTTCCACAAGCTCTCCGAAGGCGACTACGCGCTCGACGCGCAGCGCGCGCTCCTCACGATCTATGAGATCGAAAAGGACTGGAACAAGTCGATCGACACCGCGACGCGAATCGAATCGATGGGCGCGCCGCGCCTTGCGACGGAGATCTCGCAATTCCATTGCGAGCTCGCGCAGGACGCGCTGCTGCGCAAGAACGCCGAACTCGCGGCCGGGCATCTGCGCGACGCGCTCGCGGTGAATCCGCAGAACGCGCGTGCGACGATCCTGTCGGGCGACGCTGCCGCCGCAGCGAGCGACCATCTCGCGGCGATCGAGCACTGGCGCCGGATCGAGACGCAGAATCCCGCGTACCTGCCGCTCGTCGCCGACAAGCTGATGAAATCCTACGTGGCGCTCGATCGGGCGGCCGACGGCGCCGATCTGCTGACGGACTACGCGCGGCGCTATCCGTCGAACGATCTGCTCGACGTCGTCTATCAGTACGTCGCGCAGATGCGCGGCAACGGCGCCGCGCACGCGCTCGCGCGCTCGCAGATGGAAAAGGCGCCGAATCTGTCCGGCATGCTGCACTTGCTCGATGCGCAGATCGCCGCGGCCGACGAGCCCCGCCGCGCCGAGCTCGAAATGATGCGCACGCTCGTCAAGCAGCGCACCAAAAATTTGCCACGATATACATGCCAGAATTGCGGTTTCCGGGCGCGCCTCTTCTATTGGCAGTGCCCCGGATGCAGCGGATGGGAAACCTATGCGCCGCGGCGCGTCGAGCCCGCCGTTGCGTAGCGGGGCAGTAATGGGGCAGGCCGCGCCAGCCGGCGTGACATCGCCGGCGCGGGCCTGAACCGGGCGGACGCCGTCCGCTCGAGCGAATCATCGGAATACTTATGAAGATCACCATCATCGGCACGGGCTATGTGGGCCTCGTCACCGGCGCGTGTCTCGCCGAGATCGGCCACGACGTGTTCTGTCTCGACGTCGATCCCCGCAAGATCGACATCCTGAACAACGGCGGCATGCCGATTCACGAGCCCGGGCTGCAGGAAATCATCGCGCGCACGCGCGCCGCGGGCCGCATCACGTTTTCGACGGACGTCGAGGCGAGCGTCGCGCACGGCGAGATCCAGTTCATCGCGGTCGGCACGCCGCCCGACGAGGACGGCTCCGCCGATCTTCAATACGTGCTCGAGGCGGCGCGCAACATCGGCCGTCACATGGCGGGCTACAAGGTGATCGTCGACAAATCGACGGTGCCCGTCGGCACCGCGCAGCGCGTGCGCGCCGTGATCGACGAGGCGCTTGCCGCGCGCGGCCTTGCCGGCAGCGCCGGGCATCGCTTCTCGGTCGTGTCGAACCCCGAGTTCCTGAAGGAGGGCGCGGCCGTCGACGATTTCATGCGGCCCGACCGGATCATCATCGGCGTCGACGACGACGAAGCGGGCGCGATCGCCCGCGAGAAGATGAAAAAGCTCTACGCGCCGTTCAATCGCAATCACGAGCGGACGATTTACATGGACGTGCGCTCGGCCGAATTCGCGAAGTACGCGGCGAATGCGATGCTCGCGACGCGCATCTCGTTCATGAACGAGATGTCGAATCTAGCGGATCGCGTCGGCGCCGACATCGAGGCGGTGCGGCGCGGGATCGGCTCCGATCCGCGGATCGGCTATCACTTCCTGTACGCGGGCGTCGGCTACGGCGGCTCGTGCTTCCCGAAGGACGTGCAGGCGCTCATCCGCACCGCGAGCGAAAACGGCCAGCCGCTCAAGATCCTCGAGGCGGTGGAGGAAGTGAACCACGCGCAGAAGAACGTGCTGCTCGGCAAGATCGAGCAGCGTTACGGCGCCGATCTGACGGGCCGCACGTTCGCCGTCTGGGGGCTCGCGTTCAAGCCGAACACCGACGACATGCGCGAAGCGCCGAGCCGGCGCCTGATCGCGTCGCTGCTCGCGCGCGGCGCGACGGTGCGCGCGTACGATCCGGTCGCGATCGACGAGGCGCGGCGCGTGTTTGCGCTCGACCTGCACGATGCGCCCGACGCGCTCGCGCGGATCGCGTTCGTCGACTCGGCCGACGATGCGCTCGCAGGCGCGGACGCGCTCGTCATCGTCACCGAATGGAAGGAATTCAAGAGCCCGGATTTCTCGCATCTGAAGGCGGTGCTGAAGGCGCCCGCGATCTTCGACGGCCGCAACCTGTACGAACCCGATGCGATGGCCGAACTCGGCATCGATTACCACGCGATTGGACGCCCCTATGTCGAGCCCGTCTCTTCCTCCGCGCGCGGATAAGCGCGCGCCGCTCGCCGCCTCGGCGAGCGGCGTGCCGCGCGAGCAGATTGCGAAATCGCGCGTGCTCGTGGTCGGCGACGTGATGCTCGACCGCTACTGGTTCGGCAACGTCAACCGGATCTCGCCCGAGGCGCCCGTGCCCGTCGTGCACGTGCAGCGGCAGGAGGAGCGGTTGGGCGGCGCGGCGAACGTCGCGCGCAACGCGGTGACGCTCGGCGGCCAGGCAGGCCTTCTGTGCGTCGTCGGCGGCGACGAGCCGGGCGAGCGGATCGTCGAGCTGCTCGGCGAAAGCGGCGTGACGCCGTATCTCGAGCGCGATCCGTCGCTGCCGACGACGATCAAGCTGCGCGTGCTCGCGCAGCAGCAGCAATTGCTGCGCGTCGACTTCGAGGCGGCGCCGACGCACGAAGTGCTGCTCGCGGGGCTCGCGCGCTTCGACGCGCTGCTGCCTTCGTACGACGTCGTGCTGATGTCGGACTACGCGAAGGGCGGGCTCACGCACGTGACGACGATGATCGCGAAGGCGCGCGCGGCGGGCAAGCCCGTGCTCGTCGATCCGAAGGGCGCCGATTGGGCGCGCTATCGCGGCGCGTCGCTGATCACGCCGAACCGCGCAGAGCTGCGCGAAGTTGTCGGGCAGTGGACATCCGAGGACGACCTGCACGCGCGCGTGACGAAGCTGCGCGCCGAGCTCGCGCTCGACGCGCTGCTGCTCACGCGCTCGGAGGAGGGGATGACGCTCTTCTCGAACGACGGCGAGCTGCACGTGAGCGCGCTTGCGCGCGAGGTGTACGATGTGTCGGGCGCGGGCGACACGGTGATCGCGACCGTCGCGACGATGCTCGGCGCGGGGCTGCCGCTCGTCGAGGCGGTCGTGCTCGCGAATCGCGCGGCGGGCATCGTGGTCGGCAAGCTCGGCACCGCGACCGTCGAGTACGACGAACTGTTTCATTGAACGGCGCATGGCGCGCGCTGCCGCGCGCCGTGTGCCCATTTTCATCGGTAGGACGATCATGACCCTCATCGTTACCGGCGCGGCCGGCTTCATCGGCGCGAACATCGTCAAGGCGCTGAACGAGCGCGGCGAGACGCGCATCATCGCGGTCGACAATCTGACGCGCGCGGACAAGTTCAAGAACCTCGTCGATTGCGAGATCGACGATTATCTCGACAAGACCGAATTCGTCGAGCGCTTCGCGCGCGGCGAATTCGGCAAGGTGCGTGCGGTGTTCCACGAAGGCGCGTGTTCGGACACGATGGAACACGACGGCCGCTACATGATGGACAACAATTTCCGCTACAGCCGCGCGGTGCTCGACGCGTGCCTCGCGCAGGGCGCGCAGTTCCTGTACGCGTCGTCGGCGGCGATCTACGGCGGCTCGACGCGCTTCGTCGAGGAGCGCGAGGTCGAGGCGCCGCTGAATGTCTACGGCTATTCGAAGTTCCTGTTCGACCAGGTGATTCGCCGCGTCTTGCCGAGCGCGAAGAGCCAAATCGCGGGCTTTCGCTATTTCAACGTGTACGGGCCGCGCGAGTCGCACAAGGGCCGGATGGCGTCGGTCGCGTTCCACAACTTCAACCAGTTCCGCGCCGAGGGCAAGGTCAAGCTGTTCGGCGAATACAACGGTTACGGCCCGGGCGAGCAGACGCGCGATTTCGTGTCGGTGGAGGACGTCGCGAGGGTGAACCTGTATTTCTTCGACCATCCGGAGAAATCGGGCATCTTCAATCTCGGCACCGGCCGCGCGCAGCCGTTCAACGACATCGCGACGACGGTGGTCAACACGTTGCGCGCGCTCGAAGGCAAGCCCGCGCTCACGCTTGGCGAGCAGGTGGACGCGGGCCTCGTCGAATACGTGCCGTTCCCGGACGCGCTGCGCGGCAAGTACCAGTGCTTCACGCAGGCCGACCAGACGAAGCTGCGCGCGGCGGGCTACGATGCGCCGTTCCTGACGGTGCAAGAGGGCGTCGACCGTTACGTGCGTTGGCTGTTCGGCCAGCTTTGAGCGGCGCGCCCGCATCCTTAGACTGGATCTCACGGTCGGCAGCCGCCGGCCGTTTTTCTACGGAGATCCAGATGCTGAAGAAACTTCTCGCGACGGTCGCGCTGTGCGCCGCGGCCGCGCACGGATGGGCTGCCGTCGACGTCAACGCCGCGAACGACGATGCGCTTCGCGGCATCAGGGGCATCGGCCCGGCGAAGGCCAAGGCGATCATCGACGAGCGGAGCGCACACGGCCCGTACAAGGATGCGGCCGATCTCTCGCGCAGGGTGAAGGGCATGGGCGGCAAGACGGTCGAGCGCTTGCAGGCCGAAGGCCTCGCGATCGGCGCGGCGCGTGCGCCCGCCGCATCCGCGGCGCCGCAGAAAGCGGCGGCCGCCGGCAAGAAATAATCCGGGCTGCTGACGATTCCGGCGCCGACGATCCCGCGGTCGAGCGATCGCACGGTCGGCGGCAACGGCGATGTCTCCTTCAGGCGCTGCTTCGGCGGCGAATTCCCGCGGCGCACGCCGCGGGCTTTTTGCGTGGCCGCAGCGCATTGCTCGAGAGAGCCGCCGAATGTCCGCGGCGGCGGTCAGGGCTTGACGGCCGTCGTGCGCGTACGTTTCTCCGCTGGTTTACAATCGATCCACTCATCGGCATCGGATAAACGTGACGTTCATGGCTTACAAAACTATCGAAGACACGATCGGCAATACGCCGCTCGTGCAGCTCGTCCGCTTGCCGGACGACGAGATTCGCGCTCGTAACAACGTGATTCTCGCGAAGCTGGAAGGCAACAATCCGGCGGGGTCGGTGAAGGACCGCCCCGCGCTGTCGATGATCCGCAAGGCGGAAGAGCGCGGCACGATCAAGCCGGGCGACACGCTGATCGAGGCGACGAGCGGCAACACCGGGATCGCGCTCGCGATGGCGGCGGCGATCCGCGGCTACAAGATGGTGCTGATCATGCCGGAGGATCTGTCCGTCGAGCGCCGCCAGAGCATGGCCGCGTACGGCGCCGAAATCGTGCTGACGCCGGTGAAGGGCGGCATGGAGTTCGCGCGCGATCTCGCCGACCAGATGCAGCGCGAAGGCAAGGGCGTGATCCTCGATCAGTTCGCGAATCCCGACAATCCGATCGCGCACTATGAAGGCACCGGCCCTGAGATCTGGCGCGAGACCGAGGGCCGCATCACGCACTTCGTGTCCGCGATGGGGACGACGGGCACGATCATGGGCACGTCGCAGTATCTGAAGGAGAGGAATCCGAACATCGAGATCGTCGGTGCGCAGCCGGAAGAGGGCTCGCGCATTCCGGGCATCCGCAAATGGCCGGAAGCGTATCTGCCGAAGATTTTCGATCGCAGCCGCGTCGATCGCGTCGAGAACGTGAGCCAGGCCGCGTCCGAGGCGATGGCGCGCAAGCTCGCGGCCGTCGAGGGCATCTTCTGCGGAATTTCGTCGGGCGGCGCGTGCGAAGTCGCGCTGCGCGTCGCGCGGCAGGTCGAGAACGCGACGATCGTGTTCGTCGTCTGCGACCGCGGCGACCGTTATTTGTCGACGGGCGTGTTCCCCGCGTGACGCGCGGTCTGGCTGCGCGGGGCCGTCAATGAAAAAGCGCCGCTAGCGGCGCTTTTTTCATTGGCGCGACGGCGCAGGCCGCACGCAATGTCATTCCGACGACGGCTGCGCGGCGGGCGCGGCATTGTCCGGCGGCGCCGTCAGCGCGCCGCTCGCTTCCATCTGCGCCTTCACGCGCTCGCCCAGCTGATACACGGCGAGCGCATAGAAGAAGCTGCGGTTGTAGCGGGTCAGCACGTAGAAATTTTGCAGTCCGAGCTTGTATTCGGTTGCGCGGCCGGGCGTCGGCAGATCGATCACGGTGACGGGCGTGCTCGCCTCCGATGCGATGTTGACGGACGGCTCGTCGAGCACGAGGCCCGCGCGCAGCAACTGCGACAGCGCCCAGTGCGGCTCGGGGCGGCCGTCGGCCGCCGCTTGCGCGACGCCCAGGCTGCCCGTGTCGGGCGCGATGTTCCATACCACCGGGCGGCTGGTCTCCCAGCCGTGCTGCTTCAGATAATTCGCGACGCTGCCGATCGCGTCGGCCTGGCTCGCGCGCAGATCGATGTGCCCGTTGCCGTCGTAGTCGACCGCGTATTCGCGGATGCTGCTCGGCAGGAACTGCGGGATGCCGACGGCGCCCGTGTACGAACCGAGCACGCTCGTCGGATCGAGCTGGCTGTCGCGCGTCCACACGAGGAAGTCTTCGAGGTTCTTGCGGAACGTCTCCTGGCGCGAGTCGCGATTCGGCGTGTTCGGATAGTCGAATGCGAGCGTGGTCAGCGCGTCGAGCGTGCGGAAGTTGCCCATGTAGCGGCCGTAGATCGTCTCGACGCCGATGATGCCGACGATCACCTCCGGCGGCACGCCGAATTCCGCCGCTGCGCGCTGCAGCGTTCCCTGATTCGCGCGCCAGAACTTCACGCCGGCGTTCACGCGCACGGCGTCGAGAAAGCGCGACTGGTAGACGCGCCAGTTCTTGACGGCGGGCGACGGCGCGGGCATCACGAGTTTCGCCGCGGTCGCCGAATAGCTGACGCGCGCGAAGAGCGTGTGCAGCGCGTTCACGTCGAAATCGTGGCGCGCGGCCATGTCGGCGATGAACGCGTCGATCTTCGGGTTGTTCGCGTAGCGCTGCGGAACGATTTCTTCTTCGAACGTCTGCCCTTGCTGCACGCTCGGCTGCGGCTGCGGCTGCGGCTGCTGTTGCTGTTGCTGTTGCTGTTGCTGTTGCGTTTGCTGTTGCGTTTGCGGCTGCGCTTGCGCGTCGACGGCCGCGGCGGGCTGCGTTTGCGCGACGGCGGCGGACGCGAGAAGCGTTGCGGCGAGCGACAGCGCGGCGAGCGGGAAGCGAAGGCGGAAGGCGAGCGAGGCGGGGGCGGCAGGCTGGTTGAAAGTCATGTCGAAGCGAGGCGGACGAGGCGGATGATTTCGGGCCAGTATAACCGACGCGCCCGCCGCGCCGGCCCGGCGCGGGGCGCGTTGTGGTAAGTTAGCGGCGAACTTCGCACCAGACGATATCGCGGACATCCTTGACGGAGACCTGCGGCGCGCACCGGCCGCGTCGCGGAACGAGCTTATGCCAACGGCCTTTTACACGCACCCCGACTGCATGCTGCACGAGATGGGGGAGTGGCATCCCGAGTCGCCGGCGCGGCTGTCGGCTATCCAGGATCAACTGATCGCGAGCCGCATCGACGATCTGATCGTCCACGAGACGGCGCCGTTCGCGAGCGAGACGGCGCTTGCCCGCGTGCACACGCAGGCGCACATCGACTACATCCGCAGCCGGATTCCGAAGGAAGGCTACGTCGAGATCGATCCCGACACGTCGCTGAACCGCTACACGTGGCGCGCGGCGCTGCGCGCCGCGGGCGCGGCCGTCGAGGCGACGGACGCCGTGCTCGAGGGCCGCTACGACAACGCGTTCTGCAGCGTGCGCCCGCCTGGCCATCACGCGGAGCCCGCGCGCGCGATGGGCTTTTGCTTCTTCAACAACGTCGCGATCGCCGCGCGCCATGCGCTCGAGATCCATGGCCTCGAGCGCGTCGCGATCATCGATTTCGACGTTCATCACGGCAACGGCACCGAGGCTGCGTTCGCGAACGACGAGCGCGTGCTGATGTGCGGCTTCTTCCAGCATCCGCTGTATCCGTTCTCGGGCGTCGACCATCAGGCGCCGAACATGGTCAATCTGCCGATGCCCGCGCGCACGAACGGAATGGCGGTGCGCGAGGCGGTCGACCTGATGTGGCTGCCGCGGCTCGACGCGTTCAAGCCGCAGATGCTGTTCGTATCGGCGGGGTTCGACGCGCATCGCGAGGACGACATCGGCGGAATGGGGCTCGTCGAGGCCGACTACGAGTGGCTCACGACGCAGATCTGCGAAGTCGCGCGGCGGCATGCGCAAGGCCGCATCGTGAGCTGCCTCGAAGGCGGCTACAACCTGTCCGCGCTCGGGCGCAGCGTGGTCGCGCATCTGCGTGTGCTCGCCGGGGTGTGAGCTCGCGAGACGGCGAGCGACGGGCGGGCGATGACGGGCGGGCGATGACGGGCGCGATGGCGCGCGACGCCGGCCGTCGAGCGCCGGCGCGCATCGGCAAGCGCCAGCAACGCGCGGCGGAGATCGTATCCCGTTCGCGGCGGCGCGCCCGATCGACCAGGCGAGCGCTCAGGCAGCGATGGCGCGGTGGCGCGGCCGCCGCGCCGGTTGCGAATCCGCGCGGCGCTGGCGGTGCGCCGCTCTTCACCTCGCGTCGCTCCCGTCTTCGCGCAACGTGTTCCGGTGTCCTTGCGCTCCGCTTGGTCCCGGCATTACCCGTGCGCCGGCGCACGCGCGAGAATCCAGTCGATCAATGCGCCGATCACGCGCTCACGTTCCAGATCGTTCATCGTCTCGTGATAGTTGCCTTCATATAGCGTGAGCGTGCGGTCGGGCGAGCCGACGTGCCGGCCGAAGTCGCGGCTGCCGTCGGGCTCCGTCAGTTTGTCGGCGGTGCCGTGATAGACGAGCACGGGCACGCGCAGCGCCGCGCGCCCGCCCTCGATGCGCCGCATCGCGTCGAGAATTTCGGCGCCGGTGCGCGCCGGCACCGAACCGTGATGGACGAGCGGATCGGCGCGATTCGCGGCGACGACGGCCGGATCGCGTGACAGCAGCGCGGCGTCGATCTTGATCGCCGGAAAGCGGGGCCATACGCGGCTGATGAAGCGGCTCATCGCGAGCATCCACTTCGGCACGTCGCGGCCCGGCGCGAGCGCGGGACTCGACAAGATCAGGCCCGCGAAGCCCGCGCGGCGCGCGGGCGCGCGCTCGACCGCGTAGAGCGCGGCAATCGCCCCGCCCATGCTGTGCCCCATCAGGAAGAGCGGGGTGCCGTCGCGCGCCGCGCTCGCGACGAGCGCATCCGCATCCTGCAGATATTGATCGAAGCGCTCGATCCATGCGCGTTCGCCGGGCGAATGCCCGTGCCCGCGCAGATCGATCGCGACGACTTCGATGCCCGCCGCGCTCAGCCGCTCGGCGAGCGCCTGGTAGCGTCCCGCGTGCTCGGCGAGCCCGTGCACGAGCGCGACGCTCGCGCGCGGCGCCGCGAACCCCGGCGCAGCCGGCCACCGGTACGACGCGAGCGCGAGCCCGTCGGCCGTGCGCAGGTTGCCGCGCTGCGGGGTCGCGCCGGCGGCAGCGGCGGAGCGGAGCGAAGTCGAAGCGGCAGCGTCCATGGCGTGAGTCTCCGGAGCGAGTAGTTATGAAGGATGCGCTCGATCATAGACGCCGTCCGTGACGGCCCGTGCGGGCGCAGCCCTCTAATCGCGTTTGGTTATGAAAAGGTGGGAATCGATTATTAAGTGAAATGTGGCGGATGCGGTAAACTCGCGGGTTATTCCCTAGACCTAGATGCGGCGGCGGTCGACAGCGAAGCCCGGCACATCCGGCTGCGCGGTTCCGCCGCTTTGTTTACATGATCGAAATTCGCAACCTTTCGCAGCGATTCGAGGGGCCTCGCGGCTGGATCGAGGCGCTGCACAACGTTAATCTGACGATTCCGCAGGGCGAGGTCTTCGGCATCATCGGCCGCAGCGGCGCCGGCAAGAGCACGCTCGTGCGCACGATCAACCTGCTCACGCGGCCGTCGGAAGGCAGCGTGTCCGTCGGCGGGCGCGACCTGACGCAGTTGTCCGCCGGCGAGCTGCGCGGCGCGCGGCGCGATATCGGGATGATCTTCCAGCACTTCAACCTGCTGTCGTCGCGCACGGTGTTCGACAACGTCGCGCTGCCGCTCGAGCTCGCGGGCGTGAAGCGCGGGGAGATCGAGGCGACGGTGCTGCCGCTTCTCGATCTCGTCGGCCTCGCCGCGCAGAAAGACCGCTATCCGGCGCAGATCAGCGGCGGCCAGAAGCAGCGCGTCGGCATCGCGCGCGCGCTCGCGAGCAAGCCGAAGGTGCTCTTGTCCGACGAGGCGACGTCCGCGCTCGATCCGGAGACCACGCGCGCGATCCTCGACCTGCTTCGACGCATCAACCGCGAGCTCGGCCTCACGATCGTCCTCATCACGCACCAGATGGAAGTGATCAAGGACGTGTGCGATCGCGTCGCGGTGCTCGACGCGGGGCGCGTCGTCGAGGAAGGCAACGTGATCGACGTGTTCATGCGTCCGCACCACGAAGTCACGCGCGCGCTGATCGGCGACGTGATCGCGCAGGAACTGCCGCCCGCGATGAAGGCGCGCGTCGCCGAGCGCCTGAAGACGGGCTCCGGGCACCTGTTGCGCCTCGCGTTCACGGGCTCGGGCGTCGATCAGCCGATCCTGTCGGAGACGATCCGCCGCTACGAGCTGGACTTCAACATCCTGCACGGCCAGATCGACGAAATCCAGGGCCGCGCGTTCGGGTCGCTCGCGGTGCTCGCCACCGGCGAGCCGGGCAAGGTGGGGCAGGCGTTCGCGTATCTGCGCGAGCAGGGCGTGGTCGTCGAGGAGCTTTCGTATGTTGAGTGAAATGTTCGATATGTTCGTGCAGTCGTTCTGGGAGACGCTGATCATGGTCGGCATCTCCGGGGCGGTCGGCGCGCTCGTCGGTCTGCCGCTCGGCGTGCTGCTGTACCTGACCGACCGCCAGGGCGTGCTGCGGAACCTCGCGGTGAACCGCGTGCTGGGCGGCATCGTCAACGCGGTGCGCTCGACGCCGTTCATCATCCTGCTCGTCGCGGTCATTCCGTTTACGCGTCTTGCCGTCGGCTCGTCGATCGGCACGGCGGCCGCTGTCGTGCCGCTCACGATCGCGGCCGCGCCGTTCATCGCGCGGCTCGTCGAAACCGCTCTGCGCGAAGTCGATCGCGGCCTCATCGAAGCCGCGCAGGCGATGGGCGCGACGACGGGCCAGATCGTGTTCAAGGTGCTGCTGCCTGAATCGCTGCCGGGCATTGTCGCGGGGCTCACGATCACGTTCGTGTCGCTCGTCGGCTATTCGGCGATGGCGGGCGCGATCGGCGGCGGCGGCCTCGGCGATCTCGGCATCCGCTACGGCTATCAGCGCTATCTGCCCGAAGTGATGTGGACGGTCGTCGCGATCCTGATCGTGTTCGTGCAGATCGCGCAGTCGTTCGGCGACTGGCTCGTGCGGCGCCTGAGCCACAAGTAGCGCAATCGAAGACGAACGAGCGCCGCGCGCCGCGATACGCGATACGCGGCGGCGACGGCGCCGCAACCGGTGAGGAGATCCGGAGATGCAACGAAGAACGATGCTGAAGCTCGCCGCCGCGTTGGGCGCGGCCGCGTGCGTCGCAAGCGCGCATGCGCAGGCGCAGACGATCAAGGTCGGCGTGACGGGCGGCCCGCACGCGCAGGTGATGGAGGAAGTCAAGAAGGTCGCCGCGAAGAGCGGGCTCGACATCAAGATCGTCGAGTTCTCCGACTACGTGCAGCCGAACGCGGCGCTCGCGGCGGGCGACCTCGACGCGAACAGCTATCAGCACTATCCGTATCTCGAAGCGCAGGTGAAGGATCGCGGCTACAAGATCGTCAAGGTCGCGGACACGGTCACGTTCCCGATGGGCATCTACTCGAAGCGCGTGAAATCGCTCGCGGAATTGCGTCCGGGCGCGCGGATCGCGGTCCCGAACGATCCGACGAACGGCGGCCGCGCGTTGCTGCTGCTGCAGAAGCAGGGGCTGCTCAAGCTGCGCGACGGCGCGGGCCTGAAGGCGACGCGCTTCGACATCGTCGATAACCCGAAGCAGCTGAAGATCGTCGAGCTTGACGCGGCGCAGATTCCGCGCTCGCTCGCCGATGTCGACGCCGCCGCGATCAACACGAACTACGCGATGGAAGCGGGCCTGAAGCCGAAACAGGACGCGATCGCGATCGAGGGTCCGAACGGCCCTTACGCGAACATTCTCGCGGTGCGCTCGGAAGACAAGGACAAGCCGTGGGTCGCGAAGCTCGTCGCCGCGTACCGGTCGCCCGACGTGAAGCGCTTCATCGAGCGTCAATTCGGCGGCGCGGTGATCGCCGCGTGGTGAGCGAAACGAGGGGCGCCGCCGATTAGAGGCGGAAATCGAAAACCCGGGCTTGGCGTCCGGGTTTTTTCTCTTTTAAAATAGAACGACCGTTCGCTATTGTCGGCATGCCGCAAGGGGACGCTATCCTCGGTAGCCGCAAATTGAATGACCGGCGTCGCCGCCGCGCGGCCGAGCCTCGCTATAAAATGGCCGCTGGTCGTGTTCGTAACTTTGGAGCGTGTGCATGAAAATCCTGGTGCCAGTGAAGAGAGTGGTCGATTACAACGTGAAGGTCCGGGTGAAGTCGGACGGCACGGGCGTCGATATCGCGAACGTGAAGATGTCGATGAATCCGTTCGACGAGATCGCGGTCGAGGAGGCGGTGCGCCTGAAGGAAGCGGGCGTGGCGACCGAGGTGATCGCGGTGTCGGTGGGCGTCGCGCAGGCTCAGGAAACGCTTCGCACGGCGCTCGCGATCGGCGCGGACCGTGCGATTCTCGTCGAATCGAATGACGAGGTGCAGCCGCTCGGCGTGGCGAAGATCTTGAAGGCGCTGGTCGACAAGGAGCAGCCGCAGCTCGTGATCCTCGGCAAGCAGGCGATCGACGACGATTCGAACCAGACGGGCCAGATGCTGGCCGCGCTCGCGAATCTGCCGCAGGCGACGTTCGCGTCGAAGGTGACGGTGGCGGACGGCCGTGCGATCGTCGCGCGTGAAGTGGACGGCGGCGCGGAGACGCTGTCGCTCACGCTGCCGGCCGTGGTGACGACCGACCTGCGCCTGAACGAGCCGCGCTACGTGACGCTGCCGAACATCATGAAGGCGAAGAAGAAGCCGCTCGAGACGGTGAAGCCGGAAGACCTCGGCGTGGACGTCGCGCCGCGCCTGAAGACGCTGAAGGTGGCGGAGCCGCCCAAGCGTGCGGCGGGCGTGAAGGTGCCGGACGTGAAGACGCTGGTCGAAAAGCTGAAGACCGAAGCCAAGGTGCTGTAAGGGGAGCGCAAAGAAATGACGATTCTGGTAATTGCCGAACACGACAACGCATCGATCAAGGCATCGACGCTGAACACGGTGGCCGCCGCGGTGAAGATCGGCGGCGACATTCACGTGCTGGTCGCGGGCCGCGATGCGCAGGGCGCGGCGGACGCGGCGGCGAAGATCGCGGGCGTGTCGAAGGTGCTGCTGGCCGACGCGCCGCAACTCGCGGACGGTCTCGCGGAAAACGTCGAGGCGACCGCGCTGAACGTCGCGAAGGACTACTCGCACATCCTCGCGCCGGCGACCGCATACGGCAAGAACATCGCGCCGCGGATCGCCGCGAAGCTGGACGTCGCGCAGATCTCGGACATCACGGCGGTCGATTCGGCCGATACGTTCGAGCGCCCGATCTACGCGGGCAACGCGATCGCGACGGTGCAGTCGAGCGATCCGATCAAGGTGATCACGGTGCGCGCGACGGGCTTCGATCCGGTCGCGGCCGAAGGCGGCAGCGCGCCGGTCGAGAAGATCGACGCGGCGGCGGACGCGGGCGTGTCGCAGTTCGTGAGCCGCGAGGTGACGAAGCTCGATCGTCCGGAACTGACGTCTGCGTCGATCATCGTGTCGGGCGGCCGCGGCCTCGGCAGCGGCGAGAACTACACGAAGGTGCTGGAGCCGCTCGCCGACAAGCTGCAGGCGGCTCTCGGCGCGTCGCGCGCGGCGGTGGACGCGGGCTACGTGCCGAACGACTATCAGGTGGGCCAGACGGGCAAGATCGTCGCGCCGCAGCTGTACATCGCGGTGGGCATCTCGGGCGCGATCCAGCACCTGGCCGGCATGAAGGATTCGAAGGTGATCGTCGCGATCAACAAGGACCCCGAAGCGCCGATCTTCAGCGTGGCCGACTACGGCCTCGTCGGCGATCTGTTCACGCTCGTGCCGGAACTCGTGAACGAGCTCGGCTGACGCGTGCCGCGCGCGTTGCGTTCAACGCGCGAGCAGGTCGAACATGAACAAAGGGGCGCGGCGAGCGCCCCTTTTCACACCATAAGCAGACTAGGAGAGGAGCAACATGAGCTATACCGCACCCGTCAAGGACATGCTGTTCGTGATGAAGGAGCTGGCCGGCATCGATGAGGTCGCGAAGCTGCCCGGCTACGAGGACGCCGGCTTCGATACGGCGCACGCCGTGCTCGACGAATCGGCGAAGTTCTGCGGCGAGGTGCTCGCGCCGCTCAACGTCGAAGGCGACAAGAATCCGAGCAGCTGGAAGGACGGCGCCGTCACGGCGACGCCCGGCTTCAAGGAGGCGTTCCGCCAGTTCGTCGAAGGCGGCTGGCAGGGGCTCCAGCATCCGACCGAATACGACGGCCAGGGCCTGCCGAAGCTGATCGCGACGCCTTGCATCGAAATGCTGAACGCGTCGAACCTGTCGTTCGCGCTGTGCCCGCTTCTGACCGACGGCGCGATCGAGGCGCTCCTCACGGCCGGCACCGACGAACAGAAATCCCGCTACGTGCCGAAGCTCATTTCCGGCGAATGGACGGGCACGATGAACCTGACCGAGCCGCAGGCGGGCTCCGATCTCGCGCTCGTGCGCTCGCGCGCGGAGCCGCAGGGCGACGGTTCGTACAAGGTGTTCGGCACGAAAATCTTCATCACGTGGGGCGAACACGACATGGCCGACAACATCGTCCACCTCGTGCTCGCGCGCACGCCGAACGCGCCCGAAGGCGTGAAGGGCATCTCGCTGTTCATCGTGCCGAAGTTCCTCGTCAACGACGACGGCAGCCTCGGCGCGCGCAACGACGTGCACTGCGTGTCGATCGAACACAAGCTCGGCATCAAGGCGAGCCCGACCGCGGTGCTGCAGTACGGCGACCACGGCGGCGCGATCGGCTATCTCGTCGGCGAAGAGAACCGCGGCCTCGAGTACATGTTCATCATGATGAACGCGGCGCGCTTCGGCGTCGGGATGCAGGGGATCGGCGTCGCCGAGCGTGCGTACCAGAAGGCCGCCGAGTTCGCGAAGGAGCGCGTGCAGAGCCGTCCCGTCGACGGTTCCGCGAAGCAGTCGGTGACGATCATTCATCACCCGGACGTGCGCCGGATGCTCGCGACGATGCGCGCGCTCACGGAAGGCGCGCGGGCGCTGTCCTACGTCGCCGCCGCGCATTGCGATCACGCGCACCGCGCCGCCGACGAAGGCGTGCGCGCGCGGCATCAGGCGATCTACGAGTATCTGGTGCCGGTCGTGAAGGGCTGGAGCACCGAGATGGTCAACGAGGTCGCGAGCCTCGGGATTCAGGTGCACGGCGGAATGGGCTTCATCGAGGAAACGGGCGCCGCGCAGTACTACCGCGACGCGCGCATTCTCGCGATCTACGAAGGCACGACCGCGATCCAGGCGAACGACCTCGTCGGCCGGAAGACGGCGCGCGACGGCGGCGCAGTCGCGAAGGCGATCGTCGGCGAGATCCGGCAGACGGCCGACGCGCTCGGCGCGCACGATGGCCCGGCATTCGCCGCGATGAAGGCGCAACTGGAAGACGGCGCGCGCGCGTTGTCGGCCGTCGTCGACTTCGTCGTCGCGAACGTGAAGGGCGATCCGAACGCGGTGTTTGCCGGCAGCGTGCCGTATCTGAAGCTCGCGGGCGTCGTGCTGTGCGGCTGGCAAATGGCGCGCGCGCTGCTCGCCGCGCAGCAAAAACGCGCCGACGATCCGAAGTTCTACGACGCGAAGATCGCGATCGCGCAGTTCTACGCAGAGCACATTCTCGCGCAGGCGAGCGGGCTCGAAGCGTCGATCGTCGGCGCGAAGGGCGGGCAGGGCGTGTTCGCGCTGACGGAAGACCAGTTCTGATCGTCCGGCTCGGCGGCTAGACGCCGAAACGAAACGCTGAAACGAAAAACGGCGCCCTCGGGCGCCGTTCCTTTTGAACGCGGCCGCGCATGCGGGCCGCCCGATTCGCGCGTCAGTGCGTCATGCGTAGGCGGGACGATGCTCGCCGTCCGTTTCGCTCAGATAGCGATGCACGGACAGGTCGTCCGCGCGGATCGCCGGCTTCTTGCCCGACATCAGGTCGGCGAGCAGTTGGCCGGAGCCGCACGACATCGTCCAGCCGAGCGTGCCGTGGCCCGTGTTGAGGAACAGGTTCGGCACCGGCGTGCGGCCGACGATCGGCGTGCCGTCCGGCGTCATCGGACGCAGGCCGGTCCAGAACGACGCGCTTGCGGTGTCGCCGCCGCCCGGGAACAGGTCGTTCACGCACATTTCGAGCGTTTCGCGGCGCGCCTGGCGCAGCCGCTTGTCGAAGCCGACGATCTCCGCCATCCCGCCCACGCGGATGCGATCGTCGAAGCGGGTGATCGCGATCTTGTAGGTTTCGTCGAGCACGGTCGACACCGGCGCCTTCGCCGCGTCGACGATCGGCGCGGTGATCGAATAGCCCTTTAGCGGATACACCGGAATCTTCACGAGATTCGCGACGAAGTCCGTCGAGTACGAGCCTAGCGCGACCACGTACGCGTCGGCGCGCACCATCTCGCCGCCGCAATGAACGCCCGCGATCTTGCCGCCCGCGATGGCGAGCGCGTCGATGCTCGTGTTGAAGCGGAACTTCACGCCGAGCTGCTCGGCGAGCGCGGCGAGGCGCGTCGTGAAGAGCTGGCAGTCGCCCGTCTCGTCGCCCGGCAGCCGCAGGCCGCCCGTCAGCTTTTCCGAGACCGCGGCGAGCGCCGGTTCGGCCTTCTTCAGCTCGTCGCTCGACAGCAGCTCGAACGGCACGTTCGCCTCGCGTAGCACCGCGATGTCCTTCGCGGCGCCGTCGAGCTGCTGCTGCGTGCGGAAAACCTGGAGCGTGCCGCCCGTGCGTCCTTCGTACTGGATGCCCGTGTCGGCGCGCAGCGCCTGCAGGCAGTCGCGGCTGTATTCGGCGAGGCGCACCATCCGGCCCTTGTTCAGCGCGTAGCGCTCGGTCGTGCAGTTGCGCAGCATCTGCCACATCCATTGCAGTTGGAATCGCGTGCCGTCGAGGCGGATCGCGAGCGGCGCATGCTTTTCGAACATCCACTTGACGGCCTTCAGCGGCACGCCGGGCGCGGCCCACGGCGCCGCGTAGCCGGGCGAGATCTGGCCCGCGTTCGCAAAGCTCGTGTCGAGGGCGGGACCGGCCTCGCGGTCGATCACCGTGACTTCATGGCCCGCGCGAGCCAGATAATAGGCGCTCGCCACGCCGACCACGCCACTGCCCAAGATAACCACTCGCATAGCTGCTCCGGATAGAGAAGACGCCGGGCGGCGCGCGGCACACCCGGTGCGCTCTGCGATTTCCACCCAACCTAGTTTTTTGCGCTATGGTATTGTTGAGACTATAGGTTTTGTTATTGTATTTTTTCAATTTTCAGTAAAAAAACGATGAGAACCCAACGCCAGCCGGTACGCGCGCTCGACAAGCTCGACCGGCGCATTCTGAAGCTGCTGCAAGAGGACGGCCGCATGGCGATGAAGGACCTCGCCGAGCGCGTCGGCCTGACGGTCACGCCTTGCATCGAGCGGGTGCGGCGGATGGAGCGCGACGGCGTGATCACGGGCTATCACGCGCGCGTCGACCCGGCGCAGCTCGGCGCGGCGCTGCTCGTATTCGTCGAGATCACGCTCGATCACAAGAGCGGCAACATGTTCGAGCAGTTTCGGCGCGAGGTGATGAAGATCGACGAGGTGCTCGAATGCCATCTGGTGTCGGGCGACTTCGACTATCTGATCAAGGCGCGGATCGGCGAGATGGCCGACTACCGCAAGCTGCTCGGCGACATCCTGCTGCAACTGCCGGGCGCCGTGCAGTCGAAGAGTTATGTCGTGATGGAAGAGATCAAGGAGACGCTGGCGATCGCGGTCGACGAGTGAGGCGAGCGCGCGTGCGCGCGGGCGCGAATTCTCGGCGCTTGGCACAAACCGCCAATTACTGTATGTTTATACAGTAATTGGCGGTTTTGTCATTCGCGGCTCGGGCCGCGTAGCAGAGGCACGATGAACGATCGATCCGACGTCGAATATCCGGTAGCGCCGCCCGCGCCCCGCAAGGGGCGCGGCGCGGTGGGCAACCTGCAGGGGCGCTACGAGATCGTCGAGCGCGAGGCGGTCGACGACGGCTGGACGCGCGACGACGACGGCGAGCCGCCCGCCGCGTTGCGCACGCAGGTGTTCGAGGAGCGCGCGAGGACGATCCTCACGCGCAACGCGTCGCCGGACATCCCGTTCAACGTGTCGCTGAACCCGTATCGCGGCTGCGAGCACGGCTGCATCTACTGCTTCGCGCGGCCGACGCACAGCTATCTCGGGCTGTCGCCGGGGCTCGATTTCGAGAGCCGGATCTACGCAAAGGTGAACGCGGCGGAGTTGCTCGCGCGCGAGCTCGCGAAGCCCCGTTACGTGCCCGAGCCGATCGCGCTCGGCGTGAACACCGACGCGTATCAGCCGGTCGAGCGCGAGCTGGCGATCACGCGGCAGGTGATCCAGGTGATGCACGATCACGGGCAGCCGTTTGCCGCGATCACGAAGTCGTCGCTGATCGAGCGCGATCTCGATCTGCTCGCGCCGATGGCCGAGCGCCGGCAGGTGATGGCGGCCGTCACGATCACGACGCTCGATCCCGAGCTCGCGCGGGCGCTCGAGCCTCGCGCCGCGACGCCTTCGCGCCGGCTGCGGACGATCCGCGCGCTGCGCGACGCGGGCGTGCCCGTCGGCGTGAGCGTCGCGCCGATGATTCCGTTCGTCACCGAGCCCGATCTCGAGCGCGTGCTCGAGGCGTGCGCGGACGCTGGCGCGACGCATGCGAGCTATATCGTGCTGCGGCTGCCGTGGGAGGTCGCGCCGCTCTTCACCGAATGGCTCGCCGCGCATTTCCCGGATCGCGCGGAGCGCGTGATGGCGCGCGTGCGGGACATGCGCGGCGGCAAGGACTACGACTCGGATTTCAGCCGGCGAATGAAGGGGGACGGCATGTGGGCGGATCTGCTCAGGCAGCGCTTCCGGATGGCGGTCAAGCGCTGCGGGCTGAACGAACGCTCGCGCGGCATTCTCGATTTCTCGCGGTTCGGTGCGCAGCGGCAGTCGAAGCCGCGGACGCCGCTCGCGCGGCCGGGCAAGGCGGCGCAAGCGAAAGACGCGTCGCAGCTCAGCCTGTTCTAGAGCGCGTGATGCGCGCAGGGTATTCGTGCGGGGTATGTGTGTCGCGTCGGCCGCGCCTGCGCACGCATCATTGCGAAATTTGCTTGGCCGCCTCGACCTGCGATTCGAAGTACGTCTGGAACGCGAGCGCGAGCCCTGTCATCAGCAGGAACGCGCCGATCAGCAGCGAGAAGATGACGACGAACACGACGCCCCAGCCGGAGCGGCTGCGGCGGTCCGTTGCGGCGTTGAATTGCGCGTCCCATTTGTCGTCGGCGCGCAGCCCGTAGACGAGCGCGGCGAGGAAGGCGGCGAGCAGTGAAATCGCGCCGGGCATGACGAGCCACCAGCCGAGCGCGGCGCTGCGCCCCGAGGCCGCGAGCAGCAGGAACCCGGGAACGCCGACGATCGTCGCGAACACGTGCGCCCAGCCCGCGAGGTCTTTCCAGCCGTATAGATAGAAACGGTGCGCGCCGAGTGAGCCGAACAGGAAGGCGAGCAGTGCGGTGAGCGTCTTTGAGCGAAAGCGGGGCGGCGTGGTCGTGCTGCTGGACATGTCGGGCAGGCAGAGAGGTCTTCTTCGTGGACGCCCCGGCGAGGCGGGGCGCGGCGGTCGGCTCGCATTCTACGATGTGGGGCGAGGCACGGTCACGCGATGGTTGCGTCAATGCGTCGCATCGTAGGTGATCCGGTAGATCGCGCCTGCGTAGTCGTCGCTGACGAGGAGCGAGCCGTCCGGCAGCGGCAGCACATCGGCGGGGCGTCCCCAGACGCTTTCGTCGGGCCGGAGCCACCCTTGGACGAAGGCCTCCTGGCGCGCCGACCGGCCGTCGGGCGAGGCGATCACTCGCATGACCCGGTAGCCGACCTTGCGGCTGCGGTTCCACGAACCGTGCTCGGCAATGAAGATATTGCCCCGGTAGTCGGGCGGGAACATGTCGCCCGTATAGAAGCGCATGCCGAGCGAGGCGACATGCGCGCCCAGCTTGAGCACAGGCGGCACGTAGCTCGCGCACGTGTGGCCGCCGCCGAACTGCGGATCGAGCACGTCGCCGCCGTGGCAGAACGGATAGCCGAAGTCGAGGCCCGCGCGCGGCGCACGGCTCAGCTTGTCGTCGGGGCGGTCGTCGCCCATCAGATCCCGGCCGTTGTCGGTGAACCAGAGCTCGTGCGTCGCCGGATGCCATGCGAAGCCGACCGTGTTGCGCACGCCGCGCGCATAGACCTCGTAGCCGCTGCCGTCGGGATTCATCCGGCCGATCATCGCGTAGCGGTCGCGGTCGGCGACGCAGATGTTGCACGGCGCGCCCGTCGGCACGTAGAGCTTGCCGTCGGGCCCGAATGCGATGAACTTCCAGCCGTGATGGCGTTCGGTCGGCAGCGCGTTCGTGACCACGACGGGCTTCGGCGGCGCGGCGAGCCGCTCGTCGATCCGGTCGAGGCGTAAAATTCGCGATACGGCCGACACGTAGAGCGCGCCGTCGCGGTACGCGACGCCGACCGGCATCTCGAGCCCGGATGCGATCACGTGATGCTCGCGCACATGGCCGTCGCGCACGACGAGCGCGTGCACGCGCCCCTCCATGCTGCCGACGTACAGGATGCCCCGCGGCGACCACGCCATTTCGCGCGCGGCGGGCACGTCGTCGGCGAGCACCTGGACGCGGAAGCCGGGCGGCACGCGCAGTTCGTCGATCGGCAGCGCGGCCGACGCATCGGCGGCCGCGATTGTGGCGAGAACGAGACAGGCGGCGGCCGCCGCGCGCAGCAAAGCCGGCAGGTCTGACGAAACGATGCGCGACAGGGCGGTGGAAGGACGCATGACGGACGAAGGCGGGCGAGCGCGAAGCGCGCGACGGGGCAATTGTAAGTCTCCGGAGGCGGCAGCCGGGTTTTTTTGCCGGGTAAGTGTTTGTTGTGCCATCGATTTCGGGCTATAATCGCACGTTTCAGTAGTTTTCGAACCCGGTTTCCCCGAAGGAATTCATATGGTCATCATCCGTCTGGCTCGCGGCGGCTCGAAGAAGCGCCCGTTCTACAACATCGTCGCCACCGATTCGCGCAACCGTCGTGACGGCCGTTTCATCGAGCGCGTCGGCTTCTACAACCCGGTCGCGACGAAGGGCGAAGCGCTGCGCATCGCTCAAGACCGCCTGACGTACTGGCAAGGCGTTGGCGCGCAACTGTCGCCGACCGTCGAGCGTCTCGTGAAGCAAGCGCAAAAGGCGCAGCCGGCTGCCTAACATGGTGCGGCGTGCCGGAAGTGCCGGCTGCGAGGTTCGTTGATGGCTGGTCACGACTCCGGTAGCGCAAAGCGCGGACAAGCGCCGTCGTTCGGCGTATTCGTCCGCAAGCCGGTCGAGCGCGCGCCCGTGAAAGCGGCGAGCGGCGGCGCGGTTGATTCGGAAGCAATTCGCATCGACGCGGCGCAGTCGTGGCCGGACGATGCGGTCGAGGTCGGCGCGGTGGTCGACGCGTACGGCCTCAAGGGCTGGGTCAAGCTCGCGGCCCATGCCGGTGCGGGGCGAGGCGGCGACGCGCTCCTCAACGCGCGCGACTGGTGGCTGCAAAAAGGCGCGGAGCGGAAATCCGCGCGCGTCACGCAGGCGAAGCTGCATGGCGACGCGATCGTCGCGCATCCGGCCGGCTCCGCCGATCGGGATGCGGCGCTCGCGCTGCGCGGTTTTCGCGTGTTCGTGCGTCGCGGCGATTTCCCGGCGCTCGCCGCCGACGAGTTCTACTGGGTCGATCTGATCGGCCTCGACGTCGTCAACGAGGCGGGCGTCGCGCTCGGCAAGGTCGCCGACATGATCGACAACGGCGTGCATTCGATCATGCGCGTCGAATATCCGGCAACCGGCAAGGATGGCGGGCCGAAAACCGGCGAGCGGCTGATTCCGTTCGTCGGCGCGTACGTGAAGGCGGTCGAGCAGGCGGCGGGGCGCATCGTCGTCGACTGGGAAGCCGATTACTGAAATGGACGAAGCCACGCAGAGCGGGATCCAGTTCGACGTCGTCACGCTCTTTCCGGAGATGTTTCGCGCGTTGACCGACTGGGGTATCACGAGCCGCGCGGTGAAGCAGGGGCGGTTCGGCCTGCGCACGTGGAATCCGCGCGATTTCACGACCGACAATTACCGTACCGTCGACGATCGCCCGTATGGCGGCGGCCCCGGCATGGTGATGCTCGCGAAGCCGCTGGAAGCGGCGATCGGCGCGGCTAAGGCCGAGCAGGCGGCGCAGGGCGTCGCGACGTCGCGTGTCGTGATGATGTCGCCGCAGGGCGCGCCGCTCACGCACGAGCGCGTCGCGCGGATGGCTGCGGAGCCGGGCGTCGTGCTGCTGTGCGGCCGTTACGAGGCGATCGACCAGCGCCTGATCGATCGTTGCGTCGACGAGGAACTGAGCCTCGGCGACTTCGTGCTGTCGGGCGGCGAGTTGCCTGCGATGGCGCTGATGGACGCCGTCGTGCGCCTGCTGCCGGGCGTGCTGAACGATGCGCAATCGGCGGTGCAGGACAGTTTCGCCGACGGGCTGCTCGATTGCCCCCATTACACGCGCCCCGAGGAATACGAGGGCGTGCGCGTGCCGGACGTGCTGCTCGGCGGACATCATGCCGAGATCGAACGCTGGCGTAGGCAGGAAGCGTTGAGAAACACCCTTGCGAAGCGTCCCGATCTGATCGCGCGGGCGCGTCGCGAAAAGTTGCTGAGCCGGGCCGACGAGGCGTGGCTTGCAAGTCTCGCGAAAGAAGCGAAGCAGGCCTCCTGAGGCGGCGGCGCTTTCGCTCGCGAATATGGCGGTGCCGTGCATGCGTGCGCGGCGCCAGATGTGAATCCATCCTCTATCGGGGCCGAGCCTGGGTACAGGCGGGCGCAAACGCCGACAAGATGGCTTTAGGAGTCAGTGATGAATCTGATCGCAAAACTTGAGCAGGAAGAGATCGAGCGCGCGCTCGCAGGCAAGACGATCCCCGCATTCGCCCCGGGCGACACGGTGATCGTGAACGTGAACGTGGTGGAAGGTAACCGCAAGCGCGTTCAGGCTTACGAAGGCGTCGTGATCGCGAAGCGCAACCGTGGCCTCAACTCGTCGTTCATCGTCCGCAAGATCTCGTCGGGCGAAGGCGTCGAGCGTACGTTCCAGACGTACTCGCCGCTGCTGGCGAGCATCGTCGTGAAGCGTCGCGGCGACGTGCGTCGCGCGAAGCTGTACTACCTGCGCGAGCGTTCGGGCAAGTCGGCTCGAATCAAGGAAAAGCTGGTGTCGAAGGATCGCGCCGCTGCTGCGCAACAGTAAGCGCGCTCGGGAACGTGCGCCGGATGTCGATCGGCGCGCGTTTCGTCAGGTGCGGAAAAGCGCCGTGCGGGAAGCTCCCGCACGGCGCTTTTTTTTCGCAGCGTGTCGAGAGCCGCGGCGCTGCCGCGGCTTTTTGCATTCGACCGCGGTCGCGCGATTGCGCATTCGGGTGAAACCGATCGGCGGCTCGACGCACTGCCTTGAAACGGCGAGCATCGGCCGGCACGCGTGCCGCTCGTGCCAGCGGAGCGCCGGCACGGTCGGGGCGCGCGGCGGCTCGCTCACAGGAACTGGCCGAGGGGCAGGTCGAGATCGATCGTCGCACGGCTCAGTTCCGCTTCGGCGGCCCGCGCCTTCGCGGAAAAGAGCCGCATCAGCACGACCTTGTTCAGCGTGTCGCTGCGCAGCGCGCCCTGCGCGCGGCTGCCGATCAGCGTGACGCGCGCGGCGACCGGCCAGCGCCCGGCGCGCGCATAGAAGCGCGCGAGCGGCGGATCGCACGTGAACACGCCGATGTCGATGCCGCTCGCTTGCAGCCACTGCGTCGCCGCCGCGACCGTGCGCGTGCCGAGGCCCGCGCGCCGGTGCGCGGGATCGGTCGCCACCCAGCTGAGCCCGCCGATCGAGAAGCGCTCGCCCGCGTGCGAGATCGTCTTGCGCACGACGGCCGCGTAGCCGACGACTTCATGGTTCGCCGGCGTCGATACGTAGAACGACATCGCGTCGAGGCGAGGATCGTGGATCACCTGAGTCGTTTCGCCGGGGGCAAACGCATCGTCGGGGTCGACGCGTTGGTGGAGCAGGGCGAACTGGCGTCGAAGCGCGTCGGGCGCGTCGTTGTAGCGAATCGAGTGGAGTGCGTAGGCGTTCGTCATGTCGCGGGGTCATCGTGATATGGGCGGGTGGGGCGTGACAGCGAGGCGCGCCGGGGTTCATGCTGGTTCGTCGGCGTTCGGTTTGCCGATGGTCGGGCTTGCTGTCGGGCTTGTTGCCGGGCGGGCGAAGCGGCTGTCGGGCCGGTTTTCCGCTCGTCCGGGTTTGCCCGGCGCGGGGCCGAATCGCCCCGGCTCTCGAAGGCCCGGGTGCGACGACGGTTGCCCGAGCGGTCCGAATCCCGGGCTGCGCGGATGGCGCTCGCATGCAAGTTGCCGGTTCCGCGGGATGCACAAACGGCGGCGCCGGTTCGTGCCGGATATTCATTCGATCGCGGGCGCGTCAGGCGGTTCGTGGATGTAGCGCGAATCGGGCCAACTTGCATGCCGTCGATCGGTGCGCCGCGGACGGCATCGCTGCGGCACCATATAATGAGCCACGCATCGACGCACGCGCCGCCGATTTGCCGGTTGCCGACGGCAGTGCCGCCCGACGATCCGCCGCGATGGGCGTTTTTTTCTTTCCGGCGCGACAATATGGTCATATCCATTCCGAGAAGAGCGTCCCCTTGATCCGTCGCCCCATCATCGACCCCGAAGTGCTGCCGATCGAGACGACCGGCGCCGGTCTGCCGGCCGTCCCGCCGCCGTTGCTCACGCCGGCCGGCTTGCGCAGCCGTTTCGAGCAGCCGCCCGAATGGACGCAGGAGCCCGTCGAGGTGCAGCTCGCCGACGGCGTCGATCCGCGCAGCGCGGCGGTGCTCGTGCCGCTCGTCGTGCGTGAGCGTGGCCTGACCGTGCTGCTCACGCAGCGCGCGGACCACCTGAACGACCACGCCGGCCAGATCAGTTTCCCGGGCGGGCGCCGCGAGCCCGACGACCGCGACGCGAACGCCACCGCGCTGCGCGAGGCGCGCGAGGAAATCGCGCTCGCGCGCGAGCGCGTCGAATTGCTGGGCGCGCTGCCCGACTATCTGACGGGCACGGGTTTTTGCGTGACGCCTGTCGTCGCGCTCGTGCATCCGCCGTTCACGGTGCAGGCGGACACGCTCGAAGTTGCCGAGATTTTCGAAGTGCCGCTCGATTTCCTGATGGACCCCGCGCACCACCAGGTGAGGGTGTTCCGCTGGGAGGGCGGCGAGCGGCGCTTCTTCGCGATGCCGTATCCGCGCGGGCCGGTCGGCGGCCAGTATTTCATCTGGGGCGCGACGGCCGGCATGCTGCGCAACCTGTACCGCTTCCTCGCGGCCTAGCGGCCTAGCGGCCGGCGCCACAGTCGACGCACGCCGCAGCCATCCGGCGCGCCCGCTGTGCTATCTTTACGCGAAAAATCAATCACCCAGAACGGCACGGCCCTTCGCATGACTTTCTTCTCGGTTCTCCTTGCCCTCATCATCGAACAGGTCCGCGCGCTGTCGCCGAGCAATCCGGTCTTCGCGCTGTTTCAGTCTCATGCGGAATCGGCTGCGCACGGCTTCGACGCCGGCAAAAGGAAGCATGGCGTGCTCGCCTGGCTCGTCGTCGTGCTGCCCTGGGTGCTTGCCGTCGGGCTCGTCTATTTCCTGCTGTACAAGGTGAGCTTCGTGCTCGCGTTCCTCTGGAACGTCGTCGTCGTGTACTTCACGCTCGGCTTCCGGCAGTTCAGCCATTACTTCACCGACATCCACCTCGCGCTCAACAACGACGACGTGCCGCGTGCGCGCGACATCCTGCGCGAGTGGACGGGCATCGACACGGTCGACATGCCGGTCAGCGAGATCGTCCGCCATACGCTGATCCACGCGGTCGTCGCGTCGCATCGGCACGTGTTCGGCGTGTTCTTCTGGTTCGTGCTGCCGGTCGGCCCGGCGGGCGCGGTGCTGTACCGGATCGCCGAATATCTGTCGCGCAGCTGGTCGGCGCCGGCGGACGACCGCACCGCGGCGTTCTCGACGTTCGCGCAGCGCGCGTTCTTCGTGATCGACTGGGTGCCGGCGCGCCTGACGGCGCTCGGCTTCGCGATCGTCGGCAACTTCGAGGATGCGATCTACGCATGGCGCAATCACACGCGCCAGTGGCCCGACTCGAACGACGGCGTGCTGCTCGCGGCCGGCAGCGGCGCGCTCGGCGCGCGGCTCGCGGGCCCGCTCGCCGAGCAGTCGAGCATCGATGCGCTCGCGGCGGGGGACAACGGGCCGGTGACGGTCGGCGACGACTGCACGCCGCGCACGCTGCAGTCGGCCGTCGGCCTCGTGTGGCGCGCGGTGATCCTGTGGATGCTGCTTCTGTTGATGCTGACGATCGCCGTCTGGGTGTCGTGATGCGGCGGGGGCGTTGCGCGTGCTTCGCCCCGACCGCGACAGCCAACGAAAAAGCCGGCTTCGAGCCGGCTTTTTTGCGCCTCGTGCCGTGTCGAGCGGGGCGCGCACGTTATTGGTGCGGCGTCGGGCCTGCGGGGCGAGCCGGCACGCGGTGCGGTCAGCCGTCGCGCGGGTCGCGGCCCGCGCCGCAATGCCAGCACGCGGTGAACTGTGCGTCGAGCGTCTCGCCGCAGCGCGCGCAGCGCCACGGCGCCGCGCCGGCGGGCGGCCCGGCCGATGCCGCCTCGATCAGCCGCCGCGCGAGCGCCTCGTCGCGTTCGTCGTCGAGCCAGATTTCCGGCAGGCACGCGTCCATCGGCAGGCCGCCGAGCGCGCCGCTGGCGTAACAGTTGTGCAGCTCGCAGCCGACGCCTGCGACGTCGAGCACGTTCGCCCAGTGCTGGGCGGTGGCGAGGTCGGGGGCCTTGAAGCGCATCGGCGTCTCCTCCGTGCGTGACGAACGGGCGGCGGCGGCGCGGGGCCGCCGGGCCGCCCGGCTAGCGGACGATCTGGCTCGCCTCGTGCACGAGCTGCGCGTACAGCGCGTGGCGCGAGGCCGCGATCCTGCCGCCGGCGACGGCTTCCAGGATCGCGCAGCCCGGCTCGTGCAGATGATGACAATTATAGAAACGGCAATGCGGCAACAGCGGCCGGAACTCCGGGAACGCGCGCTCGAGGCGGCCTTCCGTCAGATGATAGAGGCCGAACTCCTGGAAGCCGGGAGAATCGATCAGCGCGCCGCCTTCCGGCAGCGGATAGAGGCGCGTGAACGTCGTCGTGTGGCGGCCGCTGTTGAGCGCCGCGGAGATCTCGCGCGTCGCCGCCTCGGCGTCGGGCACGAGCAGGTTCACGAGCGTCGATTTGCCCATCCCCGACTGGCCGAGCAGGATCGTCGAATGGCCGGCGAGACGCGGCGCGAGCTGCGCGCGCGCGTCGTCGGGCGCGCCCTTGATCGACAGCTCGAGCACGTCGTAGCCGAGCGCGCGGTATGACGCGAGACGCTCGCGCGCGGCCGGCAGCGCGGCCTCGACGTCGATCTTGTTCAGCACCACGACGGGCTTCAGCGCGTTCGCCTCGGCGGCGATCAGCGCGCGGCCGAGCAGGTCTTCGCTGAAATACGGCTCGGTCGCGAGCACGATCAGCAACTGATCGAGATTCGCCGCGAAGAGCTTGGACTTGAACTGGTCGGAGCGGTAGAGCAGGTTGCGCCGCTCGCCGATCTCGACGATCACGCCCTGATCGGCCGACGTCCGTTCGTAGACGACGCGGTCGCCGACCGCGACGTCGCTTTTCTTGCCGCGCGGAAAGCACTGCAGCATCGGGCCGCCGTCGGCGGGCGCGACGATGTAGTGGCGGCCGTGCGCGGCGATCACGCGCCCTTCGACGCGCTCGCCGCCGCGCGCGGCGGCCTTGGCCGGCTGCTTGGTCGGCGCGTGCTTCATGAGTGCTGGAGCAGCCGGTCGATCCGTTGCGACGCGGGCGGGTGCGAGTAATAGAACGCGGTGTAGACGGGGTCGGGCGTGAGCGTCGATGCGTTGTCTTCGTAGAGCTTCACGAGCGCGTTGACGAGGTCGCGCGCGTCGGTCTGGCTCGCGGCGAACGCGTCGGCTTCGAACTCGTGCTTGCGCGAGCTCAGGCTGCCGAGCGGCGTGACGAAGAACAGGAACACCGGCATCGACAGGAAGAACAGCACGAGCGCGACGCCCGCGTTGCTGCCGGCGAGCGACGGCATCACGCCGAGGCCCGTGTAGAACCACGCGCGCTGCGCGAGCCAGCCGAGCAGCGCGAGGAGCGCGAGGCTGAGCGCGAACGTCCAGAGCATGCGCTTCATCACGTGGCGGCGTTTGAAATGGCCGAGCTCGTGCGCGAGCACCGCTTCGATCTCGTTGCCCGTCAGGCGGGCGAGCAAAGTATCGAAGAACACGATCCGCTTCGACGCGCCGAAACCCGTGAAGTACGCGTTGCCGTGCGCGGAGCGGCGGCTGCCGTCCATCACGAAGAGGCCCTTCGCCGCGAAGCCGCAGCGCTTCATCAGCCCTTCGATGCGCGTGCGCAGCGCGTCGTCGGACAGCGGCTCGAACTTGTTGAAGAGCGGCGCGATGAAGCTCGGGTAGAGCACGAGGACGAGCATCTGGAAGCCGACCCACACCGCCCACGTCCACAGCCACCAGAGCGCGCCCGCCTGGTTCATCAGCCACAGCACGACGAAGAGGAGCGGCAGCCCGAGCGCCGCGCCGAGAAGCGCGTTCTTCGCGAGATCGGCGAAGAACAGGCGCTTGGTCATCCGGTTGAAGCCGAAGCGCTCTTCGATGCCGAACTGGCGGTAGTACTCGAACGGCAGGTCGACCGCGCCCGAGATCACGAGCACCGCGGCGACGAGCGCGACCTGCTGGCCGTAGCCGCGCCCGAGCCAGCCGGAGAGCAGCGAATCGAGCGCGCCGACGCCGCCGAGGAGCGTGAGGCCGACGAGCACGGCCGAGCCCACGACGATCTCGAACATCGTGAGCCGGGTGCGCTCGATCGTGTAGTCGGCGGCGCGCTGATGCGCGGAAAGCGGGATCGTTTCGCGGAATTGCGCGGGCACGCGGGCGCGATGCGAGGCGACGAAGCGGATCTGCCGCGACGCGAGCCACAGCTTGGTGCCCGTCATCGCGACGACCGCGACGGCGAAGAGCAGGGTGAAGGTATAGGCGGACATCGAAGGCGCTGGTGGTATCTATGCGAGAATTATATGTTCTTGCGGACCCGGCCCGCTCGTCGTTTGCCGGCCCGCCCGGCGGCGCGCGCGCCGTCCGCCCATTTCCCAGGATTGCACATGACCGATATCTCCGCCGCGGCCGGCCAGCCCGCGCTCGTTCGCAACGAATTGAACCTCGTGTGGCTCGACATGGAAATGACGGGCCTGAACCCGGACACCGACCGCATCATCGAGATCGCCGTCGTCGTCACCAATTCGACCCTCGACGTCGCGCTCGAAGGGCCGGTGCTCGCGATCCATCAGAGCGACGAGACGCTCGCGAAGATGGACGACTGGAACAAGAACACGCACGGCCGCTCCGGCCTCATCGACCGCGTGCGGGCGTCGCGCGTCACCGAGGCGGACGCCGCCGCGCAGATCGCGGCGTTTCTCGGCCAGCACGTGCCGCCCGGCAAGTCGCCGATGTGCGGCAACTCGATCTGCCAGGACCGCCGTTTCATGGCGCGCTGGATGCCGGAGCTCGAGCGTTTCTTTCATTACCGCAATCTCGACGTCAGCACGCTCAAGGAGCTGTGTCGGCGCTGGCAGCCCGCGATCTACAAGGGCTTCCAGAAGCGCGCGATGCATACCGCGCTCGCCGACATCCACGAGTCGATCGACGAGCTCAAGTACTATCGCGAGCACTTCCTGATCCCGGCCGCGCCGGCGGGCGAGACCGCTTAAGCGGAGCGGGGCGGCGCGCGCGATCCGGCGCGGTGCCCGTGCGCGGCGCGTGCCGGCGCGCTCGCGCGCCGCGCCGAGCGGCCCGCAGCCGGCGTACGGCGCGGCGCCCGCGCCGCATGTCGCCGCGTTGCGCCGCGCCGCGTGCTCCACGAAGGCCGCCGTGTGCGCGGCCGGCACGTCGGACGGGCCTCGCGGCCCGCGTGCGTCGAATGTGCCTCGACCGCCCGCGGCGGGGGCGTCTTCCGGAAGGCTGTCTGCCGCGGAGGCGCCTATCACGGAATCGGCTGCCTTGGCGAGCTGCGCGGCCACGCCGCCAACGGCCGCCGTCACTTCGGCGCGCGCACCGCGCTCTTCGGCCGGAACGCCGCGCATACGGCCGGATTCGTCTGCGCGTAAGGGCCGCCGATCAGGTCGATGCAATACGGCACCGCAGCGAAAATACCCGGCACCGCGACCTTGCCGTCGTCGCCGCGCAGCCCTTCGAGCGTTTCCTTGATCGACTTCGGCTGGCCGGGCAGGTTCACGATCAGCGCCGCGTGGTCCGCGGTCTCGCGGATCACCGCGACCTGCCGCGACAGGATCGCGGTCGGCACGAAATTCAGGCTGATCTGCCGCATCTGCTCGCCGAAGCCCGGCATCTCCTTCGTCGCGACCGCGAGCGTCGCCTCGGGCGTCACGTCGCGGCGCGCCGGGCCCGTGCCGCCCGTCGTCAGTACGAGGTCGCAGCCGAGCGTGTCGACGAGCTCGATGAGCGTCGCCGAGATCGTCGGCGCGTCGTCCTGGATGAGCCGCGTTTCGGCGCGCCACGGCGACGCGAGCGCGGCCGCGAGCCACTCGGCGAGCGCCGGGATGCCCTTGTCCTCGTAGACGCCGCTGCTCGCGCGGTCGCTGATCGACACGAGGCCGATCACGAGTTCGTCGGGATGGTTACGCTTGGTCGTCGTCGTCTTCATCGTCGGAAGGGGAGGAGTGCTCGGGCGAGTCGTGCGCGTCGCCCGCCGAGCCGCTCGCCGTCTTGATCCACTGGAACAGCTCGCGGAAGTAGCGCGGCGGCCTGCCTTGCTGCACTTCCTTGCGCGCGTTGCGGATCAGCGTGCGGCCTTCCTGCACGTCGGCGGCCGGATGCTCGCGGATGAACGCGGTCAGCGCGTCGTCGCTCGCGAGCAGTTGCTCGCGGGTGCGTTCGATCCAGTGCAGGCGCGCCGTCTCGGCCTTGTTCACGCCGCGCTGCGTGTCGAGCGCCGTGCGCAGCGCGGCCGTCTCGTCGGCGGTGAGCGAGCGCATCACGCGCCCGACGTACTGAACCTGGCGGCGCTTGCCCTCGTGATCGGTGATGCGGCGCGCCTCGCGCACGGCGTCGGCGAGATCTTCCGGCATCGGCATGCGCTTTAGCGCGTCCTTCGGCAGCTCGACGAGGGCGGAGCCCAGTTCCTGCAGCGCGTGCATGTCGCGCTTCAGTTGGGATTTGCTCGGGCGATCGTAGCCGTGGTCGGCGTCCTCGCCGGCGTGCTCGATCGGTTGGATGCGGGTTTTGCGTGTCATGGGCGGCATTGTATCGCGGCGCGCACCGCACGCCGCGCATCGCCGCAGCGCGCTGCGTTCGCCGACTCGCGTCGCCGGCGCCGGACCTTGCTATGATCGCGGGATACGCACATTTCGAAACACGCGGGCGACCCGCCCGCCACCGGATATCACGACGATGGCTGCAAACCTCGACGCCCAGGCGCACTATTTCCCGCACACGCAGGACGAACTGAAAGAAATCGCGACGGACATCCTCCGGCACGCGAAGGCGCTCGGCGCGACCGACGCCGCGACCGAGATCTCCGAAGGCGACGGCCTGTCGGTGTCGGTGCGGCGCGGCGAAGTCGAGACGATCGAGCACAACCGCGACAAGACGGTCGGCGTGACCGTCTTCATCGGCAAGAAGCGCGGCAACGCGAGCACGTCCGATTTCTCGCCCGCGGCGCTGAAGGACACGGTCGCGGCCGCGTACAACATCGCGCGCTTCACGGCCGAGGACGACGCGGCCGGGCTCGCCGAAGCCGAGCTGCTCGAAACCGATCCGCGCGATCTCGACCTCTACCATCCGTGGTGCATCTCGGCCGACGAAGCGGTCGACATCGCGCGCCGCGCGGAGGACGCCGCTTTCGCGGTCAGCCCGCAGATCCGCAATTCGGAAGGCGCGAGCGTGTCCGCGCAGCACTCGCAGTTCGTGCTCGCGACGACGCGCGGCTTCCTCGCCGGCTATCCGTACTCGCGCCACTACGTCGCGTGCGCGCCGATCGCGGGCAGCGGCCGCCACATGCAGCGCGACGACTGGTACACGTCGAAGCGCCGCGCGGACGAGCTCGCGTCGCCCGAGTCGGTCGGCCGCTATGCGGCCGAGCGTGCGCTCGCGCGGATGGGCGCGCGCCGGCTCGACACGCGCAAGGTGCCCGTGCTGTTCGAGGCGCCGCTCGCGGCGGGCCTGCTCGGTGCGTTCGTGCAGGCGGTGAGCGGCGGCGCGCTGTATCGGAAGACGTCGTTCCTCGTCGACAGCCTCGGCAAGGAAGTGTTCGCGCCGCACGTGCAGATCGTCGAGGACCCGCACGTGCCGCGCGCGATGGGCAGCGCGCCGTTCGACGAGGAAGGCGTGCGCACGCGCGCGCGCAGCGTCGTGAAGGACGGCGTGGTCGAGGGCTATTTCCTGTCGACGTATTCGGCGCGCAAGCTCGGCACGCAGACGACGGGCAACGCGGGCGGCTCGCACAACATCGCGCTGAGGAGCGCGCAGACGAAGCCGGCCGACGATTTCGGCGCGATGCTCAAGAAGCTCGGCACGGGCCTGCTGCTGACCGAACTGATGGGGCAGGGCGTCAACTATGTGACGGGCGACTATTCGCGCGGCGCGGCGGGCTTCTGGGTCGAGAACGGCGTGATCCAGTATCCGGTCGAGGAAATCACGGTTGCGAGCACGCTGCAGGAGATGTTCCGCCACATCGTCGCGATCGGCGCGGATTCGATCGTGCGCGGCACGAAGGAAACGGGCTCGGTGCTGATCGAACAGATGACGATCGCCGGGCAGTGAGCGCCGCGATCGGTTCGATCGCACGCAAAAACAAGAAGCGCCGCGGGAAGCGGCGCTTTTTTTGTCGTCGGACGTTATGCCGTCGGGCAGGCGGGCGCGGGATCATGCGCCGTCCGGCGTTCGTCAGCCGGCGCGCCTGCGACGGTAGACGACGAACGCGTACGCGAACTCGTTCGGCTGCGCCGCGCGATGCGCATCGCGCGACACCTCTTCCCAATGCGCGGGATCGGGCGCGGGGAACGACGCGTCGCCTTCGAAGTCCTCGTCGATCTCGGTGACGATCAGCTTGTCCGCGTGGCGCAGGCCCTCCGCGTAAAGCTGCGCGCCGCCGATCAGGAACGCCTCGGCCGCGCCGTCGCGCTCGGCGAGCGCGAGCGCGTCGCCGAGCGACGTGACCGTGTCGCAGCCGTCGAAGCGACGCGCGGCGTCGCGCGTGACGACGATGTTGCGGCGGCCGGGCAGCGGCCGGCCGATCGACTCGTGCGTCTTGCGGCCCATGACGATCGGCGCGCCCATCGTCGTGCGCTTGAAGAACGCGAGATCCTCGGGGAGTTTCCACGGAAGTTGGTTGTCGCGGCCGATCACGCCGTTGCGGGCGCGTGCGACGATCAGGGTCAGCGTCGTCATGACGGGAACAGTAGAGATGCCGGGGGCACGATTCTACCGGATCGCGCGTCGGCCGCCGCGCGGCGCTTCGGCTTCGTTCGGCGCCGCCGCACGGGCGGCGTTCGCGCGTCGCGCCGGCTCGAAAGGCGACGGGTGCGTGATTCGCGTCGCGGCGTGCCCGGCGGCGGACGCTTCGCGTTCCGCGTTCCGCGTTCCGCGCGCCGCGTGCCGCGTGCCGCATGCCGCGCGCGCGTCACGCGTGGTCGGCCTCGTCGTCCGGGGCGCTCGCGCCCGGTCGATGCGTTCCCCACGACAAGTCGCGCAGGCCGTGCGACACCATCAGCCGATACAGCGTCGCGCGCGACACGCCGAGCTCCGCCGCCGCCTCGGTCAGGCGGTTGCGATGCCGCAGCAGCGACGCCTCGATCGTGCGGCGCTCGGCGCGCTCGCGCGCCTCGGCGAGCGTCGTCGCCTGGCGCGTCGCGAACGGCGCGAGATCGAGATCGGCGGCCGACAACTGGCGGCTGTCGGACATCACGATCGCGCGCCGGATTCGGTTGATCAACTCGCGCACGTTGCCGGGCCACTGGTAGTTGTACATCGCCTCGACCGCGCACGACGTAAAGCCGTGAATCCTGCGCGCGCCGTCGCTTCTGAAGCGATGCAGGATGTGATGCGCGAGGATCTCGATGTCCTTGCCGCGCGCGCGCAACGGCGGCTCTTCGAGCTTCAGCACGCATAGCCGGTGATACAGGTCCTCGCGAAAGCGGCCGTTGCGCATCGCCGCCTCGAGATCGACGTGCGTCGCCGAGATGATCCGCACGTCGACGGGAATCGAATCGTGCCCGCCGAGGCGCTCGATCCTGCCTTCCTGAAGGAAGCGCAGCATGCTCGCCTGGCTTTCGAGCGGCATGTCGCCGATCTCGTCGAGGAACAGCGTGCCGCCGTCGGCCGCCTCGACGCGGCCGATCTTGCGCTGGCTCGCGCCCGTGAACGCACCGCGCTCGTAGCCGAACAGTTCCGACTGCAGCAGGTGATTCGGAATCGCGCCGCAGTTGATCGCGACGAACGGCGCCTTGCGGTGTTCCGAGCGCTCGTGGATCGCGAGCGCGGTCAGCTCCTTGCCGGTGCCGGATTCGCCGGAGATGAACACGGTCGCGTCGGTGGCGGCGACCTTGCGGATCATCCGGAACAGCTGTTGCATCGCGTCGCACGCGCCGACCATCTCGTCGCCCGTCGCCTGCGCGGCGCCCGCCGCGATATCGAGGTCGCACAGCGCGACCATGCCGTATGCATGGCCGACGAGGTAATCGATCGTCTCGTGCGGCGGCGGGCCTTGCATGTAGTCGAAGCAGTATTGGCGAATCAGCCGGCGCACGTCGGGATCGTTGAGGCGGGTGTCGCCCGCGAGCGCGATCCAGCCGACTTGCTGTTGTCGCAGCACCGATTCGAGCGTCGGCAGCTCGCGCGGCGCGAAGCCGTCGAGATCGGCGATTCCCGCCTGCGGCTCGTCCGGCTTCACGCGCCGCGCCGCTTCGTTCGCCGAGCGTGCGACGTGCACGTTCCAGTGTCGCGCGCGCAGATGCTCGACGAGCACCGTGTCGGGCGTGCGCGACAGGTAGACGAGCTGGCGCGCGGCCGTGTCGGCCGGCGGGACGCACGGATGCGCGGCGTGACCGGGCGGCGTGCAACCGGAGGAGGAGCGGGAGTCTTGCACGATGCACCTCTGCATGGATGTTGTTCAGAACGTGTCGCGGATGTGCGCGCCGAGAGCGGCGCGCGATGTCCGGTGCGGGCGTCGCGTTCGCCGCATGCGTCGCGGCGAGCGCGCCGGCGCCGCGATCGAGGCGGGCGAGCGGCGAAGGGGGCGACGCCGTTTGGCCGGCGCTCGGCTCGGGCGCGGCGCATGCGTATTCGTCGAGCATTCGTTCAGGTCGGAAGCGCGGCGATGCGCGCGACGCGCGTCGCGCGATGCACGGACGGCGCGCGCGTGCCGGGTGCGTGAAGTCGGACGACGCGGCCGCGCGGCGCCGCCGACCGTGTCCGGCCGAGCGGCGACGCCGCGATCGAGGACGCGCGCGCACGGCGCGCGGCGCGCGAATGCGGCGGCTGGCCGAACGAGCGTCGGCGCGGTTTCCCCGGCCATGTCGGTCCCCCCGTTGCGCGACGCGCCGCATGTTCGGCGGCGCGACGCACACTCCCCGGTAAGAGCCGTCGACGGCTGCGCGTCAGCGCGGCGACGACGAATGGTTGTCTTGCCTGTCGCCGGCATTGCCGGCGGTCTTCGATTCGATGATGCCGATCGCACGCGCCGCGCCGCGACGTGTGCTCGACGCGGCGAGCCGGTTCGCTCGCCGCGCCGGAAAAACGTGTGCGCCGGCGCGACGCGCCGCCGCGTCGCCGGCGTCGTCAGTGTCGCCGGCGTTGCCGGCGTCGTGCGTCCGGCGCGACCGCCGCGGCATGCATGTCGCGGCCGGTGCGCGCACAAGCGCCGATGCGCACGCGGCCCGATGCGAATCGCGTCGGCGGCGCGCGTCGCGGGCCACGCTCGATGTCATTGCGATCCGCTGATCGCGCCCGCTTGTCGCGGCGGCGTCGGCGCGATCGACGCGCGCGCATCCGCGCGGCACGGCGTTGCGCGGCGCGACGCCGTGTGCGTTGTCTGAAGTCGGGCGAAGCGCCGAGGCGGGCGCGAAACCGGCGGCCGTTGCAGGCTTCGCCGCTGCAAAGCGTGGGCGCGTCGTCATCCTGCGCTCCGACGTCTAGGAATTCCGTTGTCAAAAAGAGTGCCCGCCGGGGGACGGAGCACCAAAACGTTTGCCGTTGCATGAACGGCTTCGGCTATCTGGACGACCTGGACGATTCCGATGAGATGTGCGAGCGCGTCGCCGTGGCGCAATGCACGCTGCATGTCATGCCCCCCCGACGGCTGTCCCAGATTTCCGTGTTTCGAGGCCGCCTCGGATAGCGCGCTATCCGGGGCGGTCTCCACTTCCGCGCTCAGCGTGAGGATCGTGACGCTGCGGCGCTGAAGGCCTGCGGCGCCCGCGCGACGAAGCGCGGGCGGCGAACCTGACGGGTTCGACAATGCGATGCATCCGGCGCTCGTCGGCGCATGCGATGCGCGAAGCCGAGCGAGCCGGATGGAAATGTGCGAATGCTTCGAATCGGAGTGAGGCCAAACGCGCGTGCGGCGCGCGGCGGCCGCGTTCGCGCGCCGCATGCAGGCATGCACGGCCGGCGCGCCGAGACGGTCGCGATCGTCGCGAATGCGCGACGCGCGTCGGCGATTCGCCGCGCGCGATTCGACCGCGTGCTCGCGCGCCGCGCCGCGCGGAACCGCGCCCATCGGCTCGGCGCGCACGTTCGCGTCGCTGAAACCGATCCGCACGGCGGACAGCGTGCGGCGCGACGACGGGTGCGAAGCGTCGGGCATTGCGGTCATCTTGTCTCCTGTTCGCGTTGCGTTGTTTTGTCGCGGCGGGCTCGCCCTTTGCATTCGAATGCGTCATTGCCTCGTATCGCGCGTGCCGTCGCTGCTGACCGTGCGCTGTGCGTCGGCCGGCACGGGCAGCGGCGTCGGCGGGCCGATCTCGTCCCATAGCGTCACGGCTGCGCCGCCGCCGACGAGCGGTGCCGGCGTCGCGACGGGAACCGGTGTCGCCGTGTGCTCGCGCGGTCGCGCGAACGCGCCGGCGTCGACGCGCGCGATGCGTTCGGTCCATTCGGCCGAGGCGACGTGCACGGGCTTCGCATCGGTGATTCGATTTGTTTCGTTTTCGTGCGCGGTTGCGACGAAAGGGGACAACACGGCAAACCACGCGGCGAGCACAGTGGCGGTGCAATGAGGTCGATAGGCAAGACAGGCCGCAATTCGCATGGCGTCTCTCCGGTTTGCCGGTGATCCAGCGAAATGCATGCCATCGCGCGCAATCCGTTGACCGGGCGGGCTGCGCGAATGCGCGGACGAATCGGGGCGCGCTCGATCGCGCGCAAAACGTTTCAGGTCTGAAACGGGCACTTGGGAATACCGCTGATTCAAAAATTGACGGGCTAATCTAATCTTCTATTCAAGCGTGCAACGAATTAAGCGAATTGATAAACACAGTCTTTCGGAGTTTAAGCAGAAGAATGCAATGCCGTTTTAATGCAGTCCATGCTGAAAAGAGTTGATTTAATTCATTTGCTTTGTCGCACGCTTGTCAGTACGCTGAAACAACATAGAGTCGAGAAACGGGCGGCCGTGACCACCGCTCTTTTTCGAGCCAAGCGCCGATCTACGGGGAAACGCAGTTCCAGTGTTGTGAAAAATGACGAGCCGAGTTCCTCTCGCGGGTTCCGGCTCGGTTCCGTCGCGCGCCTGTGCCAGGCGGCGCGACGCAATTCGATTGACTGGGTGGCGTCATGGATGTTGCGGCAAGGCATCTCATCTACTATTCCCATCGTCCGGATGCGGATCTGCGGCGCTGTTTCGATCAGCACGGATGGCAGGTCGACGTCGTCGATTCGCCGCGCGAGATGCGGCGCTCCGCCGCGCGCGACGTGATCGCGGGCGGCTTGCTCGATTTTTCTTGCGGCGTCGGGGCCGCCGAATTGCGCGAGCTCGAAGCCAGCTTGAAGACGCCGAACGTGGGATGGATCGCGACGACGAGGCGGGGGCAGATGGAAGACGACGCGGTGCGCCGGCTCGTGCGCGATTACTGTTTCGACTACGTGACGGTGCCTTACGAATGCGAGCGCATCGTCGAATCGGTCGGCCACGCGTACGGGATGGTCACGCTGTCGGAAGGGCTCGCGCCCGCCGCCGCGACGGTGCGCAACGAAGGCGAGATGGTCGGCACCTGCGACGCGATGCTCGCGCTCTTCAAGATGATCCGCAAGGTGGCCGCGACCGACGCGCCCGTGTTCATCTCCGGTGAGTCGGGGACGGGCAAGGAGCTCACGGCGGTCGCGATTCACGAGCGTTCGTCGCGCGTGAGCGCGCCGTTCGTCGCGATCAATTGCGGCGCGATTCCGCCGACGCTGTTGCAGGCCGAGCTGTTCGGCTACGAGCGCGGCGCGTTCACCGGCGCGAATCAGCGCAAGATCGGCCGCATCGAAGCCGCGAACGGCGGCACGCTGTTCCTCGACGAAATCGGCGATCTGCCGTTCGAGAGCCAGGCGAGCCTCTTGCGCTTCCTGCAGGAGCACAAGGTCGAGCGCGTCGGCGGGCACACGTCGATTCCGGTCGACGTGCGGATCATCTCGGCGACGCACGTCGACATGCAGGTCGCATTGCGCAACGGCCGCTTTCGCGAGGACCTGTATCACCGGCTATGCGTGCTGAAGCTCGAAGAGCCGCCGTTGCGCGAGCGCGGCAAGGACATCGAGATCCTCGCCCGGCACATGCTCGAGCGTTTCAAGGGCGACGCGCACCGGCGGTTGCGCGGCTTCACGCCCGACGCGATCGCCGCGCTTCACAACTACGCGTGGCCGGGCAACGTGCGCGAGCTGATCAACCGGGTGCGGCGCGCGATCGTGATGTCGGAAGGGCGGATGATCAGCGCGGCGGATCTCGAGCTGTCGAACTACGCGGAAGTCGTGCCGATGTCGCTCGAGGAGGCGCGCGAAAGCGCGGAGCGGCACGCGATCGAAGTCGCGCTGCTGCGGCATCGCGGCCGGCTCGCGGACGCCGCGCGCGAGCTCGGCGTGTCGCGCGTGACGCTCTACCGTCTGCTCTGTGCGTACGGGATGCGCGACGACGGCAGCACGCGCGCGAAGCGCGAAGAGGACCTGCGTCGGGCCTGCTGACGCGGCCCTTGCTAAAATGGCGGGCACGGCCGCTTTCCGCGGCCGGAGGAACCCGCATGAAACAGTATCTCGACCTCGTTCGCACCATTCTCGACACCGGCACCTGGCAGAACAACCGCACGGGCATCCGCACGGTCAGCATGCCCGGCGCGATGCTGCGCTTCGATCTGCAGCAGGGCTTTCCCGCGGTGACGACGAAGAAGCTCGCGTTCAAGTCGGCGATCGGCGAACTCGTCGGCTTCCTGCGCGCGAAGCGCAGCGCGGCCGATTTCCGCGCGCTCGGCTGCAAGGTGTGGGACGCGAATGCGAATGAGAACGCGCAGTGGCTCGCGAACCCGTACCGCCGCGGCGCGGACGATCTCGGCGACGTGTACGGCGTTCAATGGCGGCAGTGGCCGGGCTACAAGGTGCTCGACGCGCACGCCGACGCGCAGATCGCCGATGCGACGTCGCGCGGCTTTCGCGTCGTCGCCCGATTCGACGAAGGCGGCGCGGGCAAGGTGCTGCTCCACAAGGCGATCGATCAGCTGCGCGATTGCCTCGACACGATCGTGCGCGATCCGTCGAGCCGGCGCATTTTGTTTCACGGCTGGAACCCCGCGGTGCTCGACGAGATCGCGTTGCCCGCGTGCCATCTGCTGTATCAGTTCCTGCCGAACGTCGAGCGCCGCGAAATCTCGCTGTGCCTGTACATCCGCAGCAACGACGTCGGACTCGGCACGCCGTTCAATCTCGCGGAAGGCGCGGCGCTCCTCGCGCTCGTCGGCCGGCTGACGGGCTACGCGCCGCGCTGGTTCACGTACTTCGTCGGCGATGCGCACATCTACGAGAATCAGCTCGACATGCTGAAGCAGCAGCTCGAGCGCGAGCCGTTCGAGAGCCCGCGGCTCGAGATCGCCGAGCGCGTGCCCGATTACGCGAAGACGGGCAAGTACGAGCCGGAATGGCTCGAGCGCGTCGAGCCGTCGGATTTCACGCTCGCCGGTTATCGCCATCACGAGCCGTTGAGCGCGCCGATGGCCGTCTGAGCGACGCGCCGCTCGTCGGCCGAATCATGAAAAAACCCGCGAAACTCGCGGGTTTTTTTGTTTGATGCACGGCGCGACCTCACGCACGCCGACGTTCTTCGCGGTGCGCATCGGAGCCGTGCTGCTGATCCGGACGCACCTGGCGCGCCGGCTCCTGGCGCGGCGCGGGAGGCGGTGGGTTGTGCGGCACGGCGGGCGGCGGCGGCGCGGGGCGCGGTTCCATGCGAGGCGCCTCCATTCGCGGCGCGGGGGCGCGAGGCGCTTCCATCCTCGGCGCTTCCGTCTGCGGACGCGGCGCAGGGGCCGGCGCGCGATATTCGTTGCGCGGCGCGTCCTGACGCGGCATGCCGCGCGGCGCCTCGGTCGCGCGCATTTCGTTTCGCGGCGCGGGCTGCGGCTGCGTCCGCTCGGCGGGCTGCGGCGCGGACGGCGCGGGGTGGATGGGCGTGGGCGTCGAGCGGATCGGCGGCACCGCGTTCTGCGTCGGCGAACGGTAATTGAGCGGCGCATTCGGCCCGGCGTTCGCGCGAGGCTGGCCTTCGTTCGCGTGCTGCTGCTGGATCGGCGGATGCGGCTGCGTCCACGACGGCTGCGCGCGCTGCGCTTCGCCCGGTGCGCGTGATTCCGCGCGCGCGCCTAGGCCCTCGTCGGCTGCGGGCGGCCGCGGTACGCCATTGTTGAACGCCGGCGCGGGATTCGGGCGAGACACGTTCGGCTGGGCGGCGTTCGGTTGCATCGCGTTCTGCGGGCCGCCCGGCGCGTGCGGCGCATTCGGCTGCGTGAGGCCCGGTTGCGGGATGCCGGGGCGCGCGAGGTTCGGTTGGGCCGCATTCGGCTGCGGCATGTTCGGCTGCGGTGGCTCGCCCGCGCGCGCGGCCGGGTTGCCGGCGCCGCCCTGCGGTCCGCGGCCGGGTTGAGCGACAGGCGCGTGCGTATCGACGAGCTGCACGTTGCGCATCGCCCAGCGGTTCGGCGCACCCGCGTTTTCGGGCGAGCGCACCGGCCGCATCGCATAGTTCGGCGGCGCCGAGGTCTTTACGACGGGCGCGCCCGCGCCCGGCACCCGCGCGCCGCTTTGCGCGAGGTGCGCGGCGAGCTGGTCGTGATAGGCGGCCGGCACGACCGGGTTGCGCGTCGCGACGATCGCGCGCTGCTCGACGGCCGCGGGCGGCCGGTACGCGGCGTTGCGCAGCGCGCCCGCGAAGCTTTGCCGCACCGGCGCGACGCCCGGCGCGCCCGAGCCGACGTGCGCGTTGCGCCACTGCTGCGGATCGACCTTCTGCGCGAAGCGCGACACCGGCTGCCCGTGGACGAACGCGGTCGCGGGCACGGCCGTCACCGCGTTCGGCGCGCGGAAGTTCACGTACGTGTTGTGGATGTTCGTGATGTTCGTCACGTTCACCGTCTTGTTGACGTTGATGTTGTTGACGTTGTTCACGATCACCGTCCGGTTCACGTGCTGGTAGTAGTGCGGGCTCCAGCCGCCCCAGCTCGGCCGCCACGGATCGTGCGGGCCGAGCGGGAACCACGCGACGCCCGCTGCCGCGATTCCGCCGATCGCGAGGCCGACGCTCCAGTCGAAGCCGCCGCCGCCCCCGCCGACGAACGCGACGAGCGCGGGCGCGTAGCACGGCGGCGCGCTGACGACGAGCGGGCCCGGCACCCAGGCCCACGAATCGTCGACGTAGGCCCAGCGGCCGTAGTGGTAAGGCGCGAAGCCCCACGGCTGGTCGTCGACCCAGGTCCAGCCCCACGGCGCCTGCCAGATCCAGTGGCCGGTGCGATACGGCGCCCAGCCGGCGGGCACCGCGCTCGGCACCCACACCTCGCCGTAATCGGGGTCGTCGCGCCACGAGCCGTTCGCGTCGAGATCCTGGTAGCCCGGGATTTCGCGCGACACGTAGCGCGCCGACACCGAGCGCTCCTCGGCGGCATCGCGGCTCGCGGCCCATTCGTCGAGAACGTCGGGCGGCGGCGCGGCGCCCGTGTCCGCGACTTGCAGCCCGGTGCCCGTGAAGACGACCCGCTGGCCGGCCGACACCGGCATCTGCGCGCCGTCGCCGTAGACGGTCGCGCTGCCGCGCCGCACGGTGACGGTCGTGCTCGAGCCGTCGGGCGCGACGTCGACCCGATAGTCGCCGGGCGAGCCGACCGCGAGCGCGAGGTTCGGCGTGTCGACTTCGTACGACGTGCCGGGCGGCAACTCGCGCACGTGCGTCGACAGCGTGCCGAGCGGCACCTTCAACTGCGTGTTCGTGTCGTCGAGGTTGAGGAGCGACAGGCTCGTCGACTGGCCGAGGCGCACCGCGGTCGAGCCGATGTGCAGCTCGGAGCGCGCGCCCGAATCGTTCCATAGCTGGTCGCCGGTCGTGAGCGGGCGATTGACGGCCGCGTACGACCAGTCAATCGCGCCCGCGGGCTCGGTCGTCACGGCGCCGGACAGGTAATTGAGGCGCGCGACGCGGCTCGGCGGATCGCCGCCCGCTTGCCGGGCGACGCCGGCGGGTGGCGCATCGATGGTCTGCGCGATGGCGGGCGGCAAGGCGGCGAGCATCGCGACGGCGACGAGCGTGTGGCGGGCGATGCGCGACAGCGCAAATGGACTATGAACGGCGAGGATGGTCATCATTGTCTCTGTTATGTCCGGCGTGGCACGCGCCGTATGAATCCACTCTATCCGCTCGACATGTTTCAGTGACGGTCGTTTTGTTATGCGATTTGACGTGCGTGTAACAAGAATTGTCGGCACTCGGGAATTCGTCAGACCGATGAAAGCGCGCGTCATCCGCCGGTAAACAGCGCGTCGAATTCGCGCTGCCCGGCGGGCGTCACGCGCAGCACGCGCGGCTTCGCCGCGTGCTCGATCCAGCCGCGCCGGCAGAAGCTGTCGAGGAGCGCGGCGCCGAGCGCGCCGCCCAGGTGCGGACGACGCTCGCTCCAGTCCGGGCACGTGCACGCGAAGCGGCGGCGCTTCGCGCGCTGGCCGCCGATGTCGACGCCCCATTGCGCGAACTGCGCGGCGCCCGCCGCGGTCGCGTCGAGCGCGCCGTCCGCCATCGTCAGCCAGCCGCGCGACATCAGCCGCTCGAACACCTGGACCGCGAGCTCGCCCGCCATGTGGTCGTAGCAGGTGCGCGCGTAGCGCATGTCGGGCGGCACGGTGCGCGCCGGTTGCGGCGTCGGGCGCCGCGGCGCGGCCGCCTGCGCGACGTTCGCGAGCGCCTCGATCGCCGCGGCGATGTCGGGCGACGCGATCCGGTAGTAGCGGTGGCGGCCGCGCACGTCGAGCGCGAGGAGGCCGCCGTCCGCGAGCCGCGCGAGATGCGCGCTCGCCGCTGACGGCGACAGCCCGGCGATCATCGTCAGCTCGCCCGCGGGGCGCGCGCTGCCGTCCATCAGCGCCCAGAGCATCGCGGCGCGCCCCGGATCGGCGAGCAGCGCGCCCAGATGGCTCAGGCCGGGGAAATGGTGGTGGCGGTCGGAGTCGGACATTGGCGGATTTCGGACAGGGGGATGTGTTCGAGTGTAGGCGCGTATTGCATTCGATGTTTCGGCGTCGGGTGAAATGTCGAATGCGCGCCGGGCTTGATGACTGAAGCCGGCGTTGCGGTTCGGGCGCATGCCGGGGTTCGGGTTCAGGTTCAAGTCGTGGCATTGGCTCCGGTTCGGGCGCATGCTCGGGATCGGGCTCTGGCTCAGGTTTAGGTTTGGGTTTGGGCTCAGGGCAAGGAGCAGGTCCAGGGCAAGGTGTCTCGGATTAGGGCGACCCGACGTCATGCGCCCGCCGCCTTCGGCGCGTGTCCCGACAGCGCGCGTAAAATGCGACGACCGCTGACCCGGCGGCGCGCCATCGCGGCGCGCCGGCCATTCGACGACGCTTCTCCCGATGAAAACGCTTGTTGCAACCCTCATTGCCGTCTTTGTCTGCACCGGCTGCGCGTCCGGCGGCGCGGGCGGGTCCGGCGCCGGCACCGGCCGCATCGAGATGTACGGCACGATCGATCAGGGCATCACGATCCGCAACTGACGGCGCGGCCGCGAGCTAGCGCCGCTTTCGCCCCGGCGTGCGCGGCGGGCCCGGCTCGGCGGGCGCGACGCTTTGTCGCAGCGCAACGTATAATCATCTCCTTTCCCGCTACACCGCAGAACTGGAGCTAGCCGACATGCCCGCCACGCCTTCCGCGCCGCTTGATCGCACCGAAACCGTTTTCCGCTTCCTCGCCGAGCCGACGTCCGTGAACTTCGGCGGCAAGGTGCATGGCGGCGCGTTGATGAAATGGATCGACGAGACCGCGTATGCGTGCGCGGCGATCTGGTCGAGCCGCTATTGCGTGACGGTGAGCGTCGGCAACATCCGCTTCCAGCGGCCGATCCTCGTCGGCAATCTCGTCGAGCTGAAGGCGCGCGTCGTCGCGACGGGCCGCACGAGCATGCACATCCACGTGTCGGTGCACGCGGGCGATCCGAAGGGCGGCGTGCTGCGCCAGACGACCGATTGCCTCGTCGTGTTCGTCGCGGTCGACGAGAACGGCAATCCGGTGCCCGTGCCGCCGTTCGAGCCCTCCACCGACGAGCAGAAGCGGCTCGCGCAATACGCGATGGAAGTGCGGGCCGCGCTCGACAAGATCGTCGAGCTCAAGCCCGAGGAAGTCGCGAAAGGGGAAGTGTGAGCGCGCATCGGCGCTCGTCGCGCGGCCAAGCGGGCGCGTGAGCGGGGGCCGCCGGGCTCATCGAACCGAAGACGCCGCGATCGTTCGCGGCGTTTTTCATTGGAGCGGCGCGGCGCGATTGGAGCGGCGAGGCGCGGCGTGAAAGCGGGGCGGCGTGCGCGGGCTTGCGTCGACGTGCGTCGCACACGTTGCTCACGCATGCTGCAGCGATTGCGCGTCGAGGGTGCATCGAGGGCGCGCCGGGATCGTACGGTCGGCAGGGCGGCGGCGATCGAATGCCCGCGAGCACGTTCACGTGATGATGACCGTGCGCTTCGATTCGATTACATCGGATCGAACGCAGACGATCGAGCGCCGATGATCGAACGCCGACGATCGAGCGCCGACGATCGAGCGCGTTCGATCAAGCCGGCGACGATCAACCGGCGACCATCGAACGACAACCGGCAATCACAAGGCGCCGGCCGCCCAGCGCCGATCCAGCGCGGGCGAGCGGGCTCCGCCACCGGCCCGCCGCCGCGCCGGGCCGTCGTCGGCCCGCGCGACGCCGACCGAGTCGCGGCCCCGCCGTGCGTCGCGCGTCGCCGGCATCGGACATCAGCCGTTGCCGACCATCTTCTCCGGCCGCACCCATTCGTCGAACTGCGCTTCGGTCACGTAGCCGAGCGCGAGCGCCGCGGCTTTCAGCGTCGTGCCTTCCTTGTGCGCCTTCTTCGCGATCTGCGCGGCCTTGTCGTAGCCGATGTGCGGATTGAGCGCCGTCACGAGCATCAGCGATTCGTTCAGGAGCGCGTCGATGCGCGGACGATTCGGCTCGATCCCCACCGCGCAGTGATCGTTGAAGCTCTGCGCGCCGTCCGCGAGCAGCCGCACGGATTGCAGCACGTTGTGCGCGATCATCGGCCGGAACACGTTCAGCTCGAAATTGCCGCTCGCGCCGCCGAAGTTCACCGCGACGTCGTTGCCGAACACCTGGCAGCACAGCATCGTCACGGCTTCGGACTGCGTCGGGTTGACCTTGCCCGGCATGATCGAGCTGCCCGGCTCGTTCTCCGGAATCGACAGCTCGCCGAGCCCGCAGCGCGGCCCGCTCGCGAGCCAGCGGATGTCGTTCGCGATCTTCATCAGGCTCGCGGCGACGGTCTTCAGCGCGCCGTGCGCGAACACGAGCGCGTCGGCCGCGGCCATCACCTCGAACTTGTTCGGCGCGCTGACGAACGGCAGCCCGGCGAGCCGGCCGATCTCGGCCGCGACGCCCGCGGCGAACTTCGGATGCGCGTTGAGCCCGGTGCCGACCGCGGTGCCGCCTTGCGCGAGCTCGTAAAGATGCGGCAGCGCCGCTTCGGCGTGGCGGATGCCCTGATCGAGCTGCGCGACGTAGCCGGAGAATTCCTGGCCGAGCGTGAGCGGCGTCGCGTCCTGCAGGTGCGTGCGGCCGATCTTCACGATGTCGGCGAACGCGGCTGCCTTCGCGTCGAGCGTCGCGCGCAGCGTGCGCAGCGCGGGCAGCAGATGCGTGACGATCGCGCGCGCGGCGGCGATGTGCATCGCGGTCGGGAACACGTCGTTCGACGACTGGCCGCGATTGACGTCGTCGTTCGGATGCACCTTGCGGCTCTCGCCGCGTTCGCCGCCGAGCAGCTCGCTCGCGCGGTTCGCAATCACCTCGTTCAGGTTCATGTTGGTCTGCGTGCCCGAACCCGTCTGCCAGACCGCGAGCGGGAATTCGTCGGGGTGCTTGCCCGCGACGATCTCGTCGGCGGCGGCGATGATCGCGTTCGCCTTGTCTTGCGCGAGCACGCCGAGCTCAAGATTGACGGCGGCGGCCGCCCGCTTGATCAGCGCGAGCGCCTCGATCAGCTCGGGCGACTGCTTCTCGGTCGAGATCTTGAAGTTCTGCAGCGAGCGCTGCGTTTGCGCGCCCCATAGCCGGGCCGCGGGCACTGCGATTTCACCGAACGTGTCGCGTTCCATCCGTACTGCTTCGCTCATGATTGCTCCTTCAGATGACGGGGGACGCCGCGCGGACGCGGCGCAATGCGCATGCGGGGACGGGGCCGTTCTCGCGACGGCGGCCGCTTGATCGGCAAGCATAGCGCCGCGCGCGATTTCGTGCCGCGGCGCGCGTGGCGGACAATGCGAACGCGGGAGGAATCGGGCGCGGGCGGGGCGGGGCGCACGCGCGTCGCGGCGATCGGGACGGCGTGGCGTATGCGAGCGCCGGCGCGATTGGCGGGACGTGGATGCGCCGATTTCGCTCGGCGCCGACGTCGCGCGCGGCCGCACTCGACGCGAGGCGACGCGGACTGTCCGGTCGGCGTCGCCTTGCCGGATGGATGGCGGTCAGCCGATTCGACGGCGTCGACGAGGCGGCGATCGCATGCGCGCATCGTGCGGCGAATCGGCCGATGCTTGCGATGATGCGTGCCGTAGAGTCCGATGAAATGAACATAGGCCGCTCGCGGCGGCGAATGAGCGCTTGCGCGGATCGCCGTCGCCGTGTTCGCCTGCGCTAACGCGCTAACGCGCTAACGCGCTAACGCGCTAACGCGCGCGCCGAAGCCCGCGCTTAACCGCGCGCATGCGTCCTGAGCGCCGCGCTCTTCCGATGGAAACGCCACGTCATCAGCACCGCGACGCTCGCGAGCCCGGCGGCGAGCCCCCACCACAGCCCGCGCGCGCCGAGGCCCGCATGGAACGCGAACCAGTAGCCGGTCGGAAAGCCGATGCCCCAGTAGCCGAGCGTCGCGGCGAGCATCGGCACGCGCGTGTCCTTCAGGCCGCGCAGGCAGCCGGAGCCGACCGTCTGCATCCCGTCGACGATCTGGAACACGGCGGCGATCCCGAGCAGCGACGTCGCGAGCGCGACGGTGTGCGCGTTCGCGGGATCGTCGAGTTTCAGATAGAGGCCGACGATCGCGTGCGGCGCGACGATCAGCACGAGTCCCGACAGCGACATGAACGCAATGCCGAGCCCGAGCGCGACGAAGCCCGCGTGCCGCGCGGCAACGGGCGCGCCCGCGCCCGCCCAGTAGCCGACGCGCACGTTCGCCGCCTGGCCGATCGCGAGCGGCACCATGAACGCGACCGACGCGACATTGAGCGCGATCTGATGCGCGGCGAGCGACGATTCGCCGAGCACGCCGACCGTGAGGCCCGTCGCGAGGAAGAGCGTCGATTCGACGCCGTACGTGATCGCCACCGGCCAGCCGATGCCGAACAGCTCGCCCATCAGCGGCAGCCGCGGCCGCGCGGCGACGACGAAGTGCTTGAACGCCGGCCGCCCGTGCAGCAGCGCGACGAGCAAGAGCGCGGAGAGCCAGATCGTGATCGTCGTCGCGGTCGCGGAGCCGAGGAAGCCGAGGCGAGGCAGCCCGAACGCGCCGTGGATCAGGCCGTAGTTGAGGAACGCGTTGACGCCGACGCCGGCGAGCGACACCCACAGCAGCCGCTTCGCCGCGCCGATCGCGGGCAGGAACGAGCGCATCAGCCCGACGCCGATCAGGCTGCCGGGGGCCGCGAAGCGCAGCACGGCCGCGTATTCGCCGACATTGCGCGCGAGCGCCGCCGGTTCGCCGAACGCGCGCAGGAGCGGCTCCGCGAACGACAGCAGCGCGAACGCCGGAACCGCGAGCAGCAACGACAGCGCGAAGCCCGTCCAGTAGATGTGCGGCACGCGGTGCTCGGCCTGCGCGCCGCGCGCGTGCGCGACGCTCACGCTGACCGACGTCAGCACGCCTTGCAGCAGCGTCACGACGACGAAGAACAGATTCGCGCCGAGGCCGCCCGCCGCGAGCGAGTCGGGGCCGAGCGAGCCGAGCAGCACGGTGTCGGTGACGCTCATCGCCATTTGCGACAGCTGCGCGATCGCGAGCGGCGCGGCGAGGCGCGCCGTATCGGCGGCGTGACGGGACAGGGTGGGGGGCGGCGCGGCGGCCGCTCGCGTGAAACTGGTAGGCGACATGGGACGCGTTCGCGCGGACGGCCTGCCCGCGCCTTTGCTTATTTTTAGGAAACAATGAGATTACGAGTTTCCGCGAACGCTGTCGATGCCGGCTTCTGATGGCCTTACGGCCGACAGGGGCTCGCTACGTCGCGGCGTGCACGGCGATGCGCGTGTCGCCGAGCAGCACGACCTGGCCCGCGCGGATCTTGCACGTCTTGCGCAGCTCGGGCGCGCCGTCGACCTTCACCGCGCCCGACGCGACGAGCATCTTCGCCGAGCCGCCGCTGTCCGCGAGACCGGTGAGCTTGAGCAAGTTATGCAGTTCGACGAATTCGCCGGTCAGCGTGAAATCCAGGTTGGGCATGGCAGTGAGAACGGGAAAGAAGAGCGCGCCGCGCGACGGCGGCATCGCATCATAAGCGATGCGCGGCGCAAGCGGTGTAAGGCGCGCGTCAAATGTTTTCGGGGGTTCGCGCGATTCGGGCCGCCGCGTGTAAGCGAGTGTGTCGAACTCGTCAGCAAATGAAACGGTGGGTAACAGTTGTCGAGAACGGCGAACCGCGAACGAAATCGGCCGGTCTGTACACGGACTCGCTGCATGTCGCGGCGGGCACATAGCGGCGGCCTTCGACGGCACGCCGTTCCAACGACTTTGTTGAGGAGAATTGCGATGTCCAAGATTCGTGCAATGTTGATCGGTGCCGCGGTGGCGGCGGTGGCGACGACCGCTTTCGCGCAGACGGCCGGCGTGGCGACGCAAGGTTCGGTCGGCGGCTCGGCCGACGTGCTCGGCCAGAAGGCGGGCGCGAGCGCGCAACTGAACGCGGGCGGCGACCTGTCGGCCGCATCGCCGGAAGCGGCGGCGAATGCCGTCAAGCATTCGGCGAAGAAGCACGTGACGCACGCGAAGGCCAAGGCGAAGGCGAAGGCCGACGAAGCGGCCGAGCTCGGCGCGGACGCGAAGACGAAGGCGAGCGGCGCGGTCGAAGGTGCGACGAATGCGGCGGGCAACGCCGTCAACGGCGCGACGAGCGCGGCGGGCAATGCGGTCGGCGGCGTCGCGGGCGCGGCGGGCGGTCTGGCGAAGGGTGTCGCGGGCGGCGCGAACGGCTCGCTATCCGTCAACGGCGGCGTGAAGGCCGGCGCGGGCGAGTAAGCGCCGAAGGCCGGCGCGCGGCAAGCGGGCTTCGCCCCGGAAGGCTCGCCTGGCGCATTGCGCGTCGACCGATGGACGACGGCCCGGATCGCATCGCGCGGTCCGGGCCGTTGCGTTTTAGCGGTCCGCCTTCGTGCTCGAACCGCGTTTGCGCGCGCGCGAACGAGCGCGCCGCGCGTGACTGGTTACGGCCAACGGCAATTGCAACGGCTATGGCTACTGGCTACTGGCGGCGGCGCCCCTGCGGCTGCGCCGTGTTCTGCGCGCCGCGCGCGGGCGGCGTGACGATGAACACGCTGCGCAGCCACGCGGCGATGCGCGTGAAGATGTCGTACGGCTCCTCGACGAAGATCTCGGGCTTCAGGAGCCGCAGGTATTCCATGATCTGCTGCGCTTCCTGCTTCTGGAACGAGCCGTGCGCGATGCCGAGCCTGAGCAGCCCGCGCAGCTCGCCGAGCTTCTCGCGCGCGACGCTGCCGACGCTCATCTCGCACGCGAGCTTCGCTTCGTACACGCGTTGCCGCAGCGATTCGGCGAGCCGCCACGCGGGCGTCTGCATCCGCTCCTCGAGCGTCTGAATGTCGGTGACGGCCGCCTTGATCTGCGCGGCGAGCGGATCGACGAGCGCCGCATCCCCCTGCGCGCCGGACACGACGGCGGCCGCCCATTCGCGGCATGCTTTCGCGAGTTCGTCGGGCGTCCATTCGGAGCGCGACGCGAAGCCGAAGCCGAATTCGCCCGCCTGCCGGATCAGGATCGCGACGACGTCCGGAAACTCCTTGTCGAGCGTGCGCTTCGCCCACGCATACTGGCCGCCTTGCAGGAGCCGCTGCACGGCGTGCTCGGTGAGCGGCACCATGCTGTCGAGCAGCTTCGCGCGCAGGAAATCCTCGAACGACGGCGTGACGAACTGCGGATCGAGCTTGAGCGACACGCGCAAGAACGCATCGAAGTCTTTGCGCAGGGAAGCGACGGTGTCGTCTTTCAGCGTGAGAGTGATTTGGCCCATGTCTGTCTCGATGCTCGATGCCGGTCGGCTCGACCGGCGCTTTCGCCCGCGCGCAGCCGACGTGGGCAGGCCGCGTGTCGGCTGCGCGGATCGGCCGGCTGGCCGTCGGTCGTCGTGCTGTCCGGCTGGATCGGATGACGGGATTCGGTCGCCGGGCGCGGGGCTTCATCTTCTTAACGGCTGTGCGCGCGGGAACTTGAGGGCCGTGCGCGCCGATGCCGCGCGTGCGGGCGGCGCACGCGGCTCAGCCCGGCAGCCAGCCGCGCGGCGGCACGATCGCCTGCCAGAAAAAGAACACGGCGAGCCCGGCGGCGATCGTGACGAGCGGCCGGCGCGTCGCGGCGGACACGAGCACCGCGGCAGCGGCGCCGACGAGCCGGGGATTGCGCCAGGTCAGCTCCGCGTCGCCGCCGTGCGGCGCGAGCGTCATCGGCACGATGATCGCGGTCAGCACGGTCACGGGGACGAAGCGCAGCGCGGCGAGGAGAAGCGGCGGGAAGGCGAGGCGATCGCCGAGCAGGAAGAGCGTCGTGCGGATCGCGTACGTGAGCGCCGCCATTCCGAGAATCAGCAGCGCGTAGCTCATGATGCGGCCTCCGCGCGCCGGCGCGCGCGCTGCTCCGCGAACCAGGTCAGCGCGACGCCGATCACGACGCCCGCGGCGACGGCGGCGAGCAACCCGAGCTTGTACGGCCACGCGCGGCAGAGGAGCGCGACGGCGCCCGCCGTCACCGCGGCGGCGAGATTGCGCAGCGAGGCGAGTTGCGGCACGACGATCGCGATGAACGTCGCCGCCATCGCGAAGTCGAGCCCGAGCGACTGCAGGCGCGGGAACGCGGCGCCGAACAGCAGGCCCGCGATCGTCCACACCTGCCAGTTCACGTACATCGCGACGCCGGAGCCGAAGAAGTGGTACGGCCCGGTCGCGCCGGGCTCGGCATGACGGTAGTGCGCGTACGCGACGGCGAACACTTCGTCCGTCATCAGCGCGCCGAGCGTCGTGCGCCACCGCAGCGGCAGATGCGCGACGTACGGCGCGAGCGTCGCGCTGTAGAGCAGATGGCGCAGATTGACGACGAACGTCGTCGCGAGCACGACCGCATAGCTCGCGCCGCCCGCGATCAGGCCGAGCGCGATGAACTGAGCGGAGCCGGCGAAGAGCGCGAGCGACATCAGCTCGCCGTGCCACGGCGCGAGCGGGCCCGTCGTGACGAGCGTGCCGAAGATCACGCCGAAGGGGGGCGGCGCCTACCATCATCGGAACGGTGTCGCGCATGCCGGCGGCGAATTCGCCGAGCCGGGCGGGCGGGGGATGCGTGGAGCGGGACTGGGACAAGGCGGCTACCTCCTGTGCGATGGAGGATAGCCGCGCGGGAGAGGCGCTCGCTTGTACGTTCTTGCGATGTCGATGTCGTGAAGGCCCAGCCCGAGCCAAAGCCCGAGCCAAAGCCAAAGCCAAAGCCAAAGCCAAAGCCAAAGCCAAAGCCAAAGCCAAAGCCAAAGCCAAAGCCAAAGCTGGTACCGGTACCTTCGCCGGAGCGGGAAGCGACGGCGGCGGCGATGCGCGTCTGTCGCTACAACGCTACGACGGCTGCCATCGCCCGGGCGGCACGCCGAACATCCGTTTGAAATGGCGGGTGAAGTGGCTTTGATCGGAGAAGCCGCACGCGGCGGCGACGTCGGCGACGCTCGCGCCCGCGCGCAGCGGTGCGAGCGAGCGTTGCAGGCGCAACTGGTTGCGCCATGCGTGCGGCGGCATGCCGGTTGCGCGCGAGAACAGGCGCGCCGCATGGAACGGCGACAGCCCGGCCGCTCGCGCGACGTCCGACAGCGTGACGGATTCGGACAGATCGGCGGCGAGCCGCTCGCGCATCGCATCGACGCGCCGGCGGTCGGCCGCGACGTCGCGCGGCGCGGTGCGATTGCCGGCGTGACGCGCGATCAATGTCGAGTAGGCGTCGAGCATCGCGGTTTCGGCGGAGAGCGGATCGTCGATCGGCCGGGGCGCGCTTGCGTCGCGAGGGAGCGCATCCGGCAGCCAGGCCGAAGTCGAAACCGAGCCGGAACCCGAATCCAAAGCCGGACCGGAATCCGGACTCGAAGCCAAACCCGAAGCCAAACCCGAAGTGCGGCCCGCCGCCGCGACGCGTTCGCCTCGCAGCAGCCGATCGATCGCCTCACGCAGCCCCGTCGCGCCGCTCGCTTCCATCAGCCGATGCGCGGCGACGAGCCGCGCGGCGAGGTCCGCGTCGTGGATGACGTCGAGCCGGAACCACGGCTGCGGCTGCGGCGTGCCCGCGATTTCGTCGGCGAGCGCGCGGATGAAGTCGACGGGCACGTAGGCCACGCGATAGCGCCAGCCGTCTTCGGCCGCGCGCGAGCCGGTGTGGATCTCGCCCGGATTGATGACGGGGATCGAGCCCGTGTCGGCGACATAGGCGCTGCCGCGGCACGTGTAGCGCTCGGCGCCCGCCACGATGACGGGAATCGTGTACGCGTCGTGCCAGTGCGGCGCGAACGCATGGTCGCGGTAGGTCGCCGTGACGAAGTCGGCGTCCGGCAGCAGCGGCGTGCGCCAGTATCGGACCTGCTCGTGCGCGCGTTCGGATCGCATGGCGGCGGCTCGCGACGGTCCGGCGATGCGGGTGCGCCCGTTATCTGACCGGAATCGGCGTGCCGGTCGGCACGGGCACCGCGGTCACGCTGTTCTTCGGGCTGCCCGTCGCGATCCGGTCGCTGTAGGTCAGATAGACGAGCGTGTTGCGCTTCTTGTCGACGACGCGCACGACGTGCAGCGTCTTGAAGATGAACGACAGCCGCTCGCTGAACACGTCGGTCTGCTGCCTGAGCGGCTCGGTGAAGCGGATCGGGCCGACCTGCCGGCACGCGATCGACGCCTCGGTCGGGTCCTCGGCGATGCCGAGCGTGCCCTTGATGCCGCCCGTGCGGGCACGCGACACGTAGCACGTGATGCCGCTCACGAGCGGATCGTCGTACGCTTCGACGACGACGCGGTCGGAGCCCGTCAGGCGGAAATTGGTGTTGACGCTTGCGACTTCCTCGGCGCGCGCGGCCGGCGTGGCGATCGAGACGAGGGCGGCGCAGGTCGCGAGGACAGCGAAATAACGGTTTTTCATCGGTGGGGAAGCGGCGGATGCGTGGCGAGAAGCAGAGCACGACTCTAGCACGCCGCCGCCGGCGCGACGGTGCGCGGCACAACGAAAACGTAGAGGGGAAAAGCAAAAAGGCCCGTCGCGAACGACGGGCCTTCGAAGCTGGCTCCCCGACCTGGGCTCGAACCAGGGACCTACGGATTAACAGTCCGGCGCTCTACCGACTGAGCTATCGGGGAATAAGACGGTTCGGCGTGCTTGACGCCTCGAAACTAGGCGGCCATGAAAAAGCCCGTCTGCAACGGGCCTTTGCAATTCTTGGCTCCCCGACCTGGGCTCGAACCAGGGACCTACGGATTAACAGTCCGGCGCTCTACCGACTGAGCTATCGGGGAACAAACAGCAGAGAAATGAAATTCTATGAGGCGCTGGCCGATCTGTCAATACTTTTGCACATCGGCTTCGTCACGCGACGTCGCGTCGCGCCCCGCGAGCGCGGGCGATCAGCGCTCGAGCAGGTGCAGCTTGTCCTGCACGTCTTTCCACTCGTCGGCGTCGGCGGGTGCGGGCTTCGTCTTCGTGATCGACGGCCAGTTCTTCGCGAGCTCGGCGTTCAGCGGGGTGAACTGCTGCTGGTCGCCCGGCACGTCTTCTTCGGCGTAGATCGCATTGGTCGGGCATTCGGCGACGCACACCGCGCAGTCGATGCACTCGTCCGGATCGATCGCGAGAAAGTTCGGGCCTTCACGGAAACAGTCCACAGGGCATACATCGACGCAATCCGTGTATTTGCACTTGATGCACGCTTCAGTCACAACGTGGGTCATTCAAAACGCTCCTGCGGCGGAATCTAGGTATGTATGGGGGCGACGCATGGCGCCAAAACCGGCATTGTAACTGATGCGCCAAACCCGCATTGCGCGCTCGACTTCGCCGCTTATACCGTTTCGTGATTAGTTTATGGCGGAACGCGCGGCGCCGCGGCGCTTCGGCGCGGATTTGCGCCGCATTCGGGTAACATGCGTCAACCGGAGGGCAGGCGTGCCGCGCGCGAACGCTCGGGCTCCGTCTCGATCTTGGCAGTCTGGAATCATGATCATCACTTCGCTGCTCGATACCGACCTGTACAAATTCACGATGATGCAGGTCGTTCTGCATCATTTTCCCGCCGCAAGCGTCGAATACCGCTTCAAGTGCCGCACGCCCGGCGTCGACCTCGTGCCGTACATCGACGAGATCCGCGCCGAGGTCCGCTCGCTGTGCGAGCTGCGTTTCACCGATCCCGAGCTCGACTACCTGCGCCGGCTGCGCTTCATCAAGAGCGATTTCGTCGATTTCCTCGCGCTTTTTCATCTGAACGAGAAATACATCTCGATCATGCCGTCGCAAAAAGGCAGCGGCGAGATCGACATCGAGATCAAGGGGCCGTGGCTGCATGCGATCCTCTTCGAGATCCCGGTGCTCGCGATCGTCAACGAGGTGTACTTCCGCAACACGCAGCGCCGGCCCGACTACCGCGAAGGGCGCGAGCGGCTGCGTGAGAAGATCCAACTGCTCGGCGCGAAGCCCGAGTTCGCCGATTGCAAGATCGCCGACTACGGCACGCGCCGCCGCTTCTCGAAGATCTGGCACGAGGAGGTGCTGCGCACGCTGCGCGACGGGCTCGGCGCGCAGTTCGCCGGCACGAGCAACGTCTACTACGCGATGCAGCACGAGATCACGCCGCTCGGCACGATGGCGCACGAGTATCTGCAGGCCTGCCAGGCGCTCGGCCCGCGGCTGCGCGATTCGCAGACCTACGGCTTCGAGATGTGGGCGAAGGAATATCGCGGCGATCTCGGAATCGCGCTGTCGGACGTCTACGGAATGGACGCGTTCCTGCGCGACTTCGACATGTATTTCTGCAAGCTCTTCGACGGCGCGCGCCACGACTCGGGCGATCCGTTCGACTGGGGCGAGCGGCTCATCCAGCACTACGAGGAAAATCGCTGCGATCCGCGCACGAAGGTGCTCGTGTTTTCCGACGCGCTCGACATCCCGAAGGTCATGCAGCTGTACGAGCGGTTCCGCGGGCGCTGCAAGCTCGCGTTCGGCGTCGGCACGAACCTGACCAACGATCTCGGCTACCAGCCGCTGCAGATCGTCATCAAGATGGTGCGCTGCAACGGGCAGCCCGTCGCGAAGCTGTCCGATTCGCCCGGCAAGAGCATGTGCGACGACAAGGCGTACCTCGCGTATCTGCGCCAGGTGTTCGGGATCACGCAGCCGCCCGACGACGACGCGGGCAAGTGACGCCGCCCGCAAGGGCGGCGCGCGAGCGCGGCCGCATCGACGCAGCGCGCATGCGGGCCGCACGGCCCGCTTTTTTTCGTGTCCGCCGCGACGGGCGCGCGCCGCATCGGCCGGTATAATCGGGCCGGTATCGAAGGCCATCGTCACGAGGAGTTCATGGACACATCGGCTGCCCGCCGCAACATCCTCGCGCGCATCCGCGCCGCGCAGGGCCGCCCGGCCGAGCTGGCCGAGGTGGAGCGCGAGCATGCGGCCGATTACGTCGCGCGCCATCCGGCGGGGCCGCGGCCGCCGCTCGAAGGCGATCTCGTCGCGCGCTTCGTCGACGAGGCGCTGCGGCTCGAGACGACCGTCGACACCGTCGCGTCGATGCGCGACGCGCCCGCCGCGGCCGCCGCGTATCTGCGGCGCACGGGGCTCGGCACGCAGGCGATCGCGTGGCCGACGCTCGACGAACTCGACTGGGCGGGCGCGGGGCTCGCGGTCGAATTCAGGAAGCCCGTGGACGGCGACGTCGTCGGCATCACCGGCTGTTTTTGCGCGACGGCGGAAACCGGCTCGCTCGTTCTGCTGTCTAGTCCGAAGACGTGCTCGTCCGCCGCGCTGCTGCCCGAAACCCATATCGCGCTCGTGAGCGCGTCGCGCATCGTCGCGGGGCACGAGGACGCGTTCGCGTTGATCCGCGCGGAGCGCGGCGCATTGCCGCGCGCGGTGAACTTCGTGTCGGGGCCGTCGCGCACCGGCGACATCGAGCAGACGATCGTGCTCGGCGCGCACGGGCCGTATCGCGTTCACGCGATCGTCGTGCGCGACGCGTGACGCGTGACGCGTGACGCGTCACGCCACGGTCGCCGCCGTCGCGTTGCGCGCCGTATCCATTCGCAATTCAAGAGGAACTCACATGAAACGACATGCCGCCTGGGCGGGCATGGCGCTGGGAGGCGCGCTAGGCGCCGCTCCCGCGCTCGCATCGGCCGCAACGCTCGACGGTGCCGCGCTTTCCGCGTTCTGGGCGATCCCGTTCGCGGGCATCCTGCTGTCGATCGCGCTCTTTCCGCTGATCGCGCCCGTGTTCTGGCATCACCATTTCGGCAAGATCGCCGCGGCCTGGGCGGTCGCGTTCCTGATTCCGTTCGCCGCGACGTTCGGCTTCGGCACCGCGTTCGGCACGCTGATGCACGCGCTTTTCGAGGAATACATTCCGTTCATCGTGCTGCTGACGTCGCTGTATACGGTCGCGGGCGGCATCTGCGTGCGCGGCAACCTGCACGGCACGCCGAAGCTCAACACCGGCATTCTCGCGCTCGGCACCGTGCTCGCGAGCGTGATGGGCACCACGGGCGCCGCGATGTTGCTGATCCGGCCGCTCTTGCGCGCGAACGACAACCGCAAGCACGTCGTGCACGTCGTCGTGTTCTTCATCTTCCTCGTCGCGAACGCGGGCGGCTCGCTGTCGCCGCTCGGCGATCCGCCTCTCTTCCTCGGTTTCCTGAACGGCGTCGATTTCTTCTGGACGACGATCCATCTCGCGCGGCCGATGCTTTTCATCTGCGCAATCCTGCTCACGCTCTTTTTCGCGATCGATACGTACTTCTATCGGAAGGGCGGCGAGGAGCGCAAGCCGTTCCTCGATCCGACGCCCGATTCGCACGGCGTGTCGATCGAGGGCAAGATCAACTTCGTGCTGCTCGGCGCGGTGATCGCGCTCGTGCTGATGAGCGGCTTGTGGAAGCCGGGCGTCACGTTCGACCTGTTCGGCACGCACGTCGCGCTGCAGAACGCGGTGCGCGACGTCGCGCTCGTCGCGGTCGCGCTCGTGTCGCTCGCGATCACGCCGCGCTCGGCGCGCGAGGGCAACGCGTTCAACTGGGCGCCGATCGAGGAGGTCGCGAAGCTGTTCGCGGGCATCTTCGTGACGATCGCGCCCGTGATCGTGATCCTGCGCGCGGGCGGCGATGGCGTGTTCGCGCCGATCGTCCATCTCGTCACGGACGCCGACGGCAAGCCGATCGACGCGATGTATTTCTGGGCGACGGGCGTGCTGTCGTCATTCCTCGACAACGCGCCGACCTATCTCGTGTTCTTCAATCTCGCGGGCGGCGACGCGCAGGCGCTGATGACGACGGGCGCGACGACGCTCGCGGCGATTTCCGCGGGCGCCGTGTTCATGGGCGCGAACAGCTATATCGGCAACGCGCCGAACTTCATGGTGAAGGCGATCGCCGAGTCGCGCGGCGTGAGAATGCCGAGCTTCTTCGCGTACCTCGGCTGGGCGCTCGCGATTCTCGTGCCGGTGTTTTTGCTGACGACGTGGGTGTTCTTCGGCGGTTAGGCAAGATGACGATGACGGCCGCGCGGGCGGCGGGCGGCGCGATGCGCGCGTTCGCCGCCCGCGCGGCGTGACGGAGACGGCAATGCAGAAAATCCTGGTCGCGCACTCGATCTTCCCGGACGTGATCGAGCGGCTCAAGCAATATTTCGACGTGGACTGGAACGACGGCGACGCGCTGTCGCCCTTCGCGCTGAAGGCGCGTCTCGCGGACAAGGACGGCGCGCTGACGGCGAGCGACGTGATCGACGCGTCGGTGCTCGCGGCCGCGCCGCGGCTGCGCGTCGTGTCGAACATGGCGGTCGGATACAACAACTTCGACATCGGCGCGTTCAACGCCGCGCACGTGCTCGGCACCAACACGCCCGACGTGCTGAACGAGACGACGGCCGATTTCGGCTGGGCGCTGATGATGGCGGCCGCGCGGCGGATGGCCGAAGCGGAGCACTGGCTGCGCGCTGGGCAGTGGCGCAAGTGGTCGTACGACAGCTTTCTCGGCGCGGACATCCACGGCGCGACACTCGGCGTGATCGGCATGGGCCGCATCGGCCAGGCGCTCGCGCGGCGCGCGCGCGGCTTCGACATGCGCGTGATCTATCACAACCGCTCGCGCGTCGCGCCGGAGATCGAGGCGCAGTTGAACGCCGAGTACGTGTCGAAGGCGGCGCTCCTCGCGCAGGCCGATCACGTGGTGCTCGTGCTGCCGTATTCGGCCGAGACCCGCCATACGATCGGCGCGGCCGAGCTCGCGCTGATGAAGCCGACCGCGACGCTCACGAACATCGCGCGCGGCGGGATCGTCGACGACGCCGCGCTCGCCGCGGCGCTGCGCGACAAGCGGATCGCCGCAGCCGGCCTCGACGTGTTCGAAGGCGAGCCGGGCGTGCATCCGGCGCTGCTCGAGGTGCCGAACGTCGTGCTGACGCCGCACATCGCGAGCGCGAGCGAAGGCACGCGCCGCGCGATGGCGAATCTCGCGGCGGACAATCTGATCGCGGCGCTCGGCGTCGGGCCGCGCGCGGGCCGTCCGCCGAATCCGATCAATCCCGGCGTGCTGGGGAAGGCTCGCATATGACCGAAACCTTGTTGCTGGCCGCCGTCGTCGCGTTGGCGGTAGCGCTCGCCGTCGCGCTCTTCGCGCTGCTGCGCGGCGGCTCGCGCGGCGAAGGCCTCGAGCGGCTCGCCGAGCAGATCGACGACGCAAACGACGCGCACGCGCATGCGGCCGAGCGCCTCGAGCGCGAGCTGCGCGCGGAGATCGTTGACGGCGCGCGCAACTCGCGCACCGAGCTCGCGGGCAACTTCGCGCAACTGCAGCAGACGCTCGCCGCGCAGCTCTCGAGCGTCGCGACCGTGCAGAACAGTCAGATCGACGGCTTCGCGCAGCAGCTCGCGAAGCTCGTCGCGGGCAACACGCAGCAGTTCGACGCGATGCGCGACACGCTGCAGCGGCAGGCGCAGCTCGCGCGCGAAGAGCAGGGCGCGGCGCTCAGGCATTTCGGCGACACGCTCAATCAGCAGCTCAAGCAACTGACGGAGGCGAACGATCGCCGGATCGGAGAAGTGCGCGCGACGCTCGAAACGCGCCTGAAGGAAATCGAGGCGAACAACGCGGCGAAGCTCGAGGAGATGCGCCGCACCGTCGACGAGAAGCTGCACGCGACGCTCGAGCAGCGGCTCGGCGAATCGTTCAAGCTCGTGTCGGACCGGCTCGAGCAGGTGCATCGCGGGCTCGGCGAAATGCAGACGCTCGCGGCGGGCGTCGGCGATTTGAAGAAGGTGCTGACGAATGTGAAGACGCGCGGCACCTGGGGCGAAGTGCAGCTCGAGGCGCTGCTCGAGCAGATGCTGACGCCGGACCAGTATGCGAAGAACGTCGCGACGGTGCCGAAGAGTGGCGAGCGCGTCGAGTTCGCGATCCGGCTGCCGGGCCGGCACGACGACGGCGCGACAGGCGAAGCTCAGCCGGTGTGGCTGCCGATCGACGCGAAATTCCCTCGTGAGGATTACGAGCGCCTGATCGACGCGCAGGAGCGCGCGGACGCGGCGGCCGTCGACGAAGCGGCGCGCGCGCTCGAGGCGCGGATTCGCGCGGAGGCGCGCACGATCGCCGAGAAGTACGTCGCGCCGCCGCATACGACCGATTTCGCGCTGTTGTTCCTGCCGACCGAAGGGCTCTACGCGGAGATCCTGCGCCGTCCCGGCCTCACCGATCTGCTGCAGCGCGACTATCGCGTGACGGTCGCCGGCCCGACGACGCTGACGGCGCTCCTGAACAGCCTGCAGATGGGCTTCCGGACGCTCGCGATCGAGAAGCGCTCGAGCGAGGTCTGGCAGGTGCTCGGCGCGGTGAAGACCGAGTTCGGCAAGTTCGGCGACGTGCTCGCGCGGACGAAGTCGCAGCTCGAGACGGTCACGCGCTCGATCGAGGCGGCCGAGCAGCGCACGCGCGTGATGAACCGCAAGCTCAAGCAGGTCGAGGCGCTGCCGGGCGAGGTCGCGAACGGGCTGCTGGGCGCCGACGGCGCGGAGGCGGACGAGAGCTGACGCGCGCCGCGCGCAACGGCGAAAGCATCGCTGGTCTCGCGCGCCTCTGGCGTGCGGAACGAAAAACGGGGCGCCGCGTGCGCCCCGTTTTGCTTTGCCGGTTCGATCGTGTGCCGGGCGGCCTCGTTCGGCTTCGTGCGCTCGCGTTTTTGCCGGCCGCCCGTCGCGTTTCGCGCCGATCGCGGGCCGAAGCAAGCGATGTCGGCGTGATGCCGGCGTGACATCGACGCGCATGGACGTGCATCGGCTCGCGGCCGATTCAGGCGCCGCCGCCCGCGAGCCGCGCGAGCGCGTCGCCCGTCACGCGCACGACGCGCCAATCGGGCAGCACGTCCGCGCCCATCTTCCGATAGAAGTCGATCGCCGGTTGATTCCAATCGAGCACGGTCCATTCGAAGCGGCCGCAGCGGCGCTCGACCGCGATCGCCGCGAGCCGCCGCAGCAACTGCGTGCCGAGGCCCGTGCCGCGCTGCGACGGCTGCACGTACAGGTCTTCGAGATAGAGGCCTCGGCGGCCGAGGAACGTCGAATAGTTGTGAAAGTAGAGCGCGTAGCCGACGATCGCGCCGCCGTTTTCCGCGACGAGCGCCTCGGCGGACGGCCGCGCGCCGAAGAGCGCGTCGGCGAGATCTGCTTCGGTCGCGACGAACAGATGCGTGAGCTTCTCGAATTCGGCGAGCTCGCGCATCAGCGCGAGCATCGCGGGCACGTCGGCCGCCGCGGCCGCGCGGATCGCGATCGTCTCGTCGGCCGCTGCGCTCACGCTTCCTCCGGCGCGTCCGACAGCACGATCTCGATGCCGCCGAAGCGCGATGCGACCCAGTTGTACGCGTGGCACGCGATCCACAGCAGCACGAAGCCGACGATCGCGTTCAGCAGCAGCGCGCTGAAGATCGTGCTGACGATCGTGCCCAGCCCGACCGATTGGTCGCGGATGAATGCGTTGACGATGCCGAGCAGCACGATCGGCACGCTGAACGTCAGATAAACGAGGATCAGCGCTTTCGCGGTCTGCCCCGGCGCGATCGATGAGATTTGTTTTTTCATATGCGAGTTGCCCCCGTGGAAGTGCTGAGATCGGATTCAGATGACGCCGTCGAACGGCAGGATGTCGACCGTCGCGCCGGCGTCGACGCGTGCGGCGTCGTGCGCGAGCACGATGAAGCAGTTCGCGTCGCTCAGGCTCTTGAGCGACGCCGAGCTTTGCGAGCCGGCGGGCGTCACGCGCCAGACGCCGCTCGCGTCGCGCGCCGCGCGCCCGCGCAGGAATTCGGTGCGCCCCGCGCGCTTCTTGAGCGGCGCGTCGCAGACGGCCGGGTAGCGGGGAAGCGGCGGCGCGTCGGCGCCCATCAGCGCGAGGAGCGCGTCGCGCACGATCACGACGAAGGTCGCCGCAACCGCGACCGGATTGCCCGGCAAGCCGAAGAAGAGCGCGGGCCGCGCGTCGCGTGCGCCCGCCCAGATGCGGCCGCACGCGAGCGGCCGGCCCGGGCGCATCGCGACGCTCGCGAACGTGACGTCGCCGAGCTTGTCGAGCAGCGCGCGCGTGAAATCGGCGTCGCCGACCGACACGCCGCCCGATGTGATCACCGCGTCCGCCTGCGCGGCCGCGGCCTTCAGCGTGGCTTCGAGCGCGGCGGGATCGTCGCGGACGATGCCGAGATCGAGCGCGTCGACGCCGACGCGCGCGAGCATCCCGGCGAGCGTCGCGCGGTTGCTGTCGTAGAGGCCGCCGTCGCGCAGCGGCTCGCCCGGCAGTTGCAGTTCGTCGCCCGTCGAGAAGAACGCGACGCGCACGCGGCGGCGCACCGCGACGTCGGCGATGCCGAGCGACGCGAGCAGGCCGAGATCGGCGGCGCGCACGACGCGGCCGGCGGCGAGCGCGCTCGCGCCGCGCGCGAGGTCCTCGCCCGCGCGGCGGCAGTGGTCGCCGCGCGCGGCGGCCGATGCGGGAAAGCGCACGACGTCGCCCGCCGCATCGACTTTTTCCTGCGGGATCACGGTGTCGCAGCCCGCGGGCATGCGCGCGCCCGTCATGATCCGCACGCACGCGCCGCTCGCGACACGCGGGCCGTCGAACGGATGGCCCGCGAGCGCGCGGCCCGCGACCGCGAGCTCGAGCGTGCCGTCGGCGGCCGGCGCGGCGAGCGCCGCGCCGTCGAACGCGTAGCCGTCCATCGCGGCGTTGTCGTAGGCGGGAATGTCGAACGGCGATGCGACGTCGCCGGCGAGCACGCGGCCGAGCGCATCGCGCAGCGCGACGCGCTCGACCTGCGCGACGCCCTCGACGAAACGCAACGCGAGCGCGCGCGCTTCGTCGACGGTCAGCGCGACGGCGTTCTCGGACGTGGCGGATGGCGTAGGCGTGGTGTGCGTGGTCATCGATGACGGCGCCGCTAGGCGGATTGTGTTCGGGGCCGGTGTCCCGGCCGCCGTTGTGACGCGCTCGCATCGCAAGCGGCGGGCGGCGCGAGCAACGAGATGCGGCCCGTCATGCGCGTTCGAGGCCGGCTAAGTCCCGCAAAGAGTTTGCATTGTAAAACGCCCGCTCGTCGTCAAACGGCACTTCGGCCGTCTTGTGGCGTGCGTACCACGCGCGCATCTTGCGCTCGCCGGACGCGAGATAGGCGCAGAGATCGTCGGCGAGCGCGGTGCTCACGAGCGCGAAGACGGGCTGCGCCGAGGCGCCGCCGTTCGCGTCGACGGTCGTCGCGAACGCGATCTCCGCGCGCTGCGCGTCGAGCGCGGCGCGCAGGCGCGCGGCGAGATCGGCGGGCAGGAACGGCGAATCGCATGGCGAGCACAGGACGAGCGGCGTGCTCGCCGCGCGCATGCCTGCGGCGAGCCCGGCGAGCGGGCCGGCGAAGTCGGCGTGCGTGTCCGTAATGACGCGCGCGTGAAACGGCGCGCCGAGCGCCGCGTATGCATCGAGATGGCGATTCGCGCTGATGACGAGCGCGTCGACCTGCGGCGCGAGCCGGCGCAACACGTGCAACGCGAGCGGCTCGCCGCGCAGCGGCTGCAGCCCTTTGTCGACGCCGCCCATCCGCGTGCCGCGCCCGCCTGCGAGCAGCAGGCCGGTGATCGTGGAGGAGGGGGCGGCGTGCGGCGGCATCGTGAAAGCGGCGGGCGCGTCGAGCGGGCGGCGCGCCTAGCCGCCGATGTAGGACATTTCGACGCGCTTCGCTTCGCTTGCCGCTTCTACCGTCGCCGGCGCGCTGCCGCGCAATTGCGAATAGCGGTCGGTGCGCGCCTGCCAGATGTGGCCGATCACGGTGGCGATCTGCTCGTCGGTCGCGCCGCCGCGCACGAGGCTGCGCAGGTCGTGGCCGGACGAAGCGAAGAGGCACAGATACAGCTTGCCTTCCGTCGACAGCCGCGCGCGCGTGCAGTCGCCGCAGAACGCGCGCGTGACGCTCGAGATCACGCCGATCTCGCCGCTGCCGTCCGCGTAGCCCCAGCGCTGCGCGGTTTCGGACGGCGTGTGCCGCTCGAGCGGCACGAGCGGGAAGTGCTCGGCGATGCGCGCGACCACGTCGGCGGACGGCAGCACTTCGGCCATGTTCCAGCCGTTCGACGTGCCGACGTCCATGTATTCGATGAAGCGCAGCACGACGCCCGTGCCCTTGAAGCGGCGCGCCATCGGCACGATCTCGGCGTCGTTGGTGCCGCGCTTGACGACCATGTTGACCTTCACGGGCGCAAGGCCCGCCGCCTGCGCGGCGAAGATGCCGTCGAGCACGTCGGCGCTTGCGAAGTCGGCGTCGTTCATTCGCTTGAAGAGCGTGTCGTCGAGCGCGTCGAGGCTGACCGTCACGCGCGAGAGCCCCGCGTCGCGCAGGCTTCTCGCCTTGCGCACGAGGAGCGAGCCGTTCGTCGTCAGCGTGAGGTCGAGCGGCCGTCCGTCGACGGTCGTCATCTTTGCGAGGCGCTCGATCAGGAATTCGATGTTTTTACGCAGGAGCGGCTCGCCGCCCGTGATGCGGATTTTTTCGACGCCGTGTGCGACGAAAAGCCGCGCGAGCCGCTCGATTTCCTCGAGCGTCAGGAGGGCGCTGTGCGGCAAAAACGGGTAATCCTTGCCGAACACGGTACGCGGCATGCAGTACACGCATCGGAAGTTGCAGCGGTCCGTGACCGAGATGCGCAGGTCGCGCAACGGGCGCGCGAAGGCGTCGCGGAGCGTGCCGCTCGGCGCGAGCAGGGCGCCGGGCAGATCGGGCGCCGCGCTCACCGGGGTCACGGGGATGATGCGTCGGGACATGTGCGTTGCAAGATAAGCCAGACCTCCATTTTAGCTGGAAGCGCCGGGAGGGGCCGGGCATGGAAACCCGCAGAACCGGAGCACAGACAAAAAAGCCCGCCTTTTCGGGGCGGGCTTTTTCGTGCGATGGACGACCGGATCAGCGGTGAGTCGTCTCGACTTGCTGCATCGGCGTCGTGTCGACGGGCGGCAGCGGCTTGCGTTCGCGCGGCACGCGCATGGGCTGCACGATTTGCGCGGCGACGGCCTGAGCGGCATGCAGCTTGTCCGCGTCCGTATTGACCCAGACGAGGCCGGCGGCTTCGAGCACCGTTGAGAGGCTCGTGCCCGGCGCGGCCGCGACGGGGGCGGCGGCCGTAGCCGGTGCGATGGCCTCGGCAGCCGGCGCAGCCGGTGCTTCGGCGACGGCGGGCGGCTCGTGCGCGATGCGCGTTTCGACGGGCGCGGCCGCGACAGGCGCGGGCTGCGGCGCGACGGCCGGCGCTGGCTCGGCAACCGGGGCCGGAGCAATCGCCGGAGCCGCCGCTTCGGACACGTCCGCCGCGGCGGCTGCAACCGGTGCGGCCTCGACGGCAGCGGCCTCGGCCGGCGCGGCGGCTTGCGCCTGCACGGTTTCGGCCGGAGCCGGCTCGGCGTGCGCCGCGGCTGCCGGTGCGGCCTCCACCGCTGCGGCTTGCATCGGCGCTTCGACAGCGCGAGCGGGCGCTGCCGGAGCCTGCTCGGCCCCGGCGGCGGGCGTTTCGGCTGCCGCTTGCGGCTCGGCCGTCGCGCCGCTCTCGACGTGAGCGACCGCTTCCGCGGCGACGGCTGACGCCGCTACCGCCGCTACACCCGCCTGCGCGGCGTGCTGCGGCTCATGGCCGGCAACCGGCGCGGCGGCTTCGTGCACATCGGCTGCGGCCGCTTCGGCCGTCACGTCTTCGCCGGCTTCCGCCGCTTGCACGGCGCCTGCGGCTTCATCCTCGCGCTCGCGGCGGCCACCACGGCGACCGCGACGGCGACGGCGGCGTTCCTCGCCGTCGCGGGCGTTCGAATCGGCCTCGACGCCGGCTTCGGCGCCGAGCGCATGCGCCGGCTTCTCGGCCGGTTCCGCGTGGGCGCTTTCGCCGCGGTTCACCGTTTCGAGCGTCGCGACGTGCGGCACGGGCTTGCGCCGCTCGCCGCGTTCGCCGCGCTCACGGCGCTCGCTGCGCTGTGTTTCCGCGGCATCGACCGTTTCGGCGCGCTCACGCGGCTCACGCGGCTCGCGCTGTTCGCGCTGCTCACGGCTTTCGCGCGGTTCACGGCCTTCGCGACCTTCGCGGTTGTCCCGGCTGCCGCGGCCTTCGCGTGCCTCGCGGCCTTCGCGCGGCTCGCGGGTTTCCTTGCCTTCGCGCTCGGCGCGCGGCGCCTGAGCGCGGCCGCCGCCCGCTGCGGCCTGGTCGCGGCCGCCTGCCTGTTGCGCGCCGCCGCCGCGACGGTTGCGATTGCGATCGCCGCCGCGTTCGGCCTTTTCACCGCGCTCGCCACGCTCGCCACGCTCGCGCGCCGGACGCGCGGCCGCTTCCTGCGCGGCGGGCGCCGGCGCGGAGGCCGCGGCCGGCTGCATGCCGAACAGGTTCTTCAGCCACTTGACGAATCCGCCGCTCGCCGGTGCGACGGCGGCGGGCGCCGCCTCGGGTGCGGGCTGGCGCTGCGGTGCGGGGCTCGGTGCCGGACGCTCGGGCGTGATGCCCTTCACGGCCGCTTCCTGACGCGGCTTCGTTTCCTCCGCGCGCTTGCTGTAGCCGGTTTCGGCCTCGAGCTCGCGGGCGGCTTCCTCGGCCATCTTCCACGAGGCGCGCGGATCGTCGAGGCGCGCGTCGTCGTGGCGCAGGCGCTCGAGCTTGTAGTGCGGCGTATCGAGATGCTTGTTCGGAATCAGCACGACGCCGACCTTGAACCGCGACTCGATCTTGTTGATTTCCTGGCGCTTTTCGTTGAGCAGGAAGGCCGTCACCTCGACGGGCACCTGGCAGTGGATCGCCGCGGTGTTCTCCTTCATGGCTTCTTCCTGAATGATCCGCAACACTTGCAGCGCGGACGATTCGGTGTCGCGGATGTGGCCCGTGCCGTTGCAGCGCGGGCACGTCACGTGGCTGCCTTCGGAGAGGGCCGGACGCAGGCGCTGGCGCGACAGCTCCATCAGCCCGAAGCGCGAGATCTTGCCCATCTGCACGCGCGCGCGGTCATGCTTCAACGCATCCTTCAGGCGCTGCTCGACTTCGCGCTGGCTCTTCGCCGATTCCATGTCGATGAAGTCGATCACGATCAGGCCGCCCAGGTCGCGCAGGCGCAGCTGGCGCGCGACTTCGTCGGCCGCCTCGAGGTTCGTGCGGGTCGCCGTTTCCTCGATGTCCGCGCCCTTGGTCGCGCGCGCCGAGTTCACGTCGATCGCGACGAGCGCCTCGGTGTGGTCGATCACGATCGCGCCGCCCGACGGCAGCGGCACCGTGCGCGAGTACGCGGTCTCGATCTGGTGCTCGATCTGAAAGCGCGAGAAGAGGGGAACGTCGTCGTGATAGCGCTTCACCTTGCCGACGTTGTCGGGCATCACGATGTCCATGAACGCGCGGGCCTGATCATGGATCTCGGTCGTGTCGATCAGGATTTCGCCGATGTCCGGCTGGAAATAGTCCCGGATCGCGCGGATCACGAGGCTCGATTCGAGGTAGATCAGCATCGGCTGGCCGGGGTGGCCGCTTTGCGACGCCGCCTCGATCGCGCGCCAGAGCTGCAGCAGGTAGTTCAGGTCCCACTGCAGTTCCTCGGCGCTGCGGCCGATGCCCGCCGTGCGGGCGATCATGCTCATGCCGTCGGGGATCTGCAGTTGCGCCATCGTTTCGCGCAGTTCCTGGCGCTCGTCGCCCTCGATGCGGCGCGACACGCCGCCGCCGCGCGGGTTGTTCGGCATCAGCACGAGGTAGCGGCCGGCGAGCGAGATGAACGTGGTGAGGGCCGCGCCCTTGTTGCCGCGCTCTTCCTTCTCGACCTGGACGATCAGCTCCTGGCCTTCGCGCAACGCGTCCTGGATGCGCGCGGAGCGCATGTCGACGCCTTCCTTGAAGTACTGGCGGGCGACTTCCTTGAACGGCAGGAAGCCGTGGCGGTCTTCGCCGTAGTTGACGAAGCACGCTTCGAGCGACGGCTCGATGCGGGTGACGACGCCCTTGTAGATGTTGCCTTTGCGCTGTTCGCGTCCGGCGGTTTCGATGTCGATGTCGATGAGCTTCTGCCCATCGACGATGGCGACGCGCAGTTCTTCCTGCTGCGTCGCATTGAACAGCATGCGTTTCATTGAACGACTCCAGGCGGCTCTGCCGGCGGCGCGCTCCGGTTGTCAGGCGGAGCGCGGGACGACGTCAGGCCGCGCCTTGTTGTGTTGTCACGAGCACGCTGGAGCGGGAATGATGGCGGGAGAATGGCCTGATGAGGCGCGAGCCCATACGACGGGCCGCGGCCAGAGGGCGCCTGCGAACACGGCTTCAAAGCACACGGCGTCGACACTCCGCGCGCCGCAGGGCGCGCTAAGCCTCCGACCGGGCACTGCCGCGGGGCGCGGCGCAAAGTGCGCGCGGCGCCGGGTGGCGGCATATGCTGCGGCTCGGCCGCAGCGGGGAGTATCGAATCCAGCCCGACTTTCCCGCCTGGGGTGTTCCTTCCTTGGTTTTGACGTCGCCAAGCTCCGCGCTCTTGCGGAACCACATCGGGCGCACGCCGTTCTATTCGCAACAGGGAGCCGCGCCGGGCTAACATCGCGCCGCGCCGCAGCTCCCAACAAATTCTTTTTGTCCAACATTCCGTTACCGCGGCACGGCTCCGACCGAATCCGCCTGTGGGCGCGATCCCTGCCAGAGCGGGGTGCCGTGCGTGCAACTTGCTGCTTTCATTTCGTGAGGACGAGCAGCACGCCCCGGGCGCAAGTAAAATAACAGTTTGCGCTTGCGCCTCACGCAGTCCGCCCGAAAACCGGCCGATCAGGCCGCTCCATTACGGAAAGCTGCGCAAAATTATATTCAGTATGAATGAGTTAGGCAAAAAATCCCATAATTCGGTCGCAAGCGGCCAGGTTTCGCTCATCGAGATCGACGAAAACGCCGCCGGGCAGCGCATCGATAATTTCCTGCTGCGCGTCTGCAAGGGCGTGCCGAAGAGTCACATTTACCGGATTCTGCGCAGCGGCGAAGTCCGTGTGAACAAGGGCCGGATCGATGCGCAGTACCGGCTCGCGTTCGGCGACGTCGTGCGCGTGCCGCCCGTGCGCGTCGCGGCGGCCGACCTCGCGCGCGCGGCCGGTCCCGCGCCCGTGCCCGCCGCGGAATTCGAGATCCTGTTCGAGGACGACGCGATCATCGCGCTCAACAAGCCGGCGGGCGTCGCCGTGCATGGCGGCAGCGGGGTTGCGTTCGGCGTGATCGAGCAGATGCGCCATGCGCGGCCGCACGCGAAGTTCCTCGAACTCGCGCACCGGCTCGATCGCGAGACGTCGGGCATCCTGATGCTCGCGAAGAAGCGTTCGGCGCTCGTCGGGCTGCACGAGCAGATCCGCGACAACCGGATGGACAAGCGCTACTACGCATGCGTGCACGGCGACTGGGCGGCGGACTGGGGCCGCCGCCGCGCGGTGAAGGCGCCGCTCTTCAAGTACTCGACGCCCGACGGCGAGCGGCGCGTGCGCGTCCAGGAAGACGGGCTGCCGTCGCACACGGTGTTCAATCTCGTCGACCGCTGGCCGGGCTATGCGCTCGTCGAGGCGGAACTCAAAACGGGTCGGACCCATCAGATTCGCGTGCACCTCGCTCATCTGGGCCTGCCGATCGTCGGCGACGCGAAGTACGGCGATTTCGCGCTGAACAAGACGCTCGCGCGCGCGAGCGCGGTGCCGTCGATCAAGCGGATGTTCCTGCACGCTCACCGGCTGCGCCTCGCGCACCCGCTGACGGGCGAGCCGCTGCAGTTCGACGCGCCGCTGCCCGCCGAGTGCCGGCAATTTCTCGACCAACTCACCGACTTGCGCGAACACGCGTGACACGCATGGCCCGACAGCAATTTGATCTGATCGTCTTCGACTGGGACGGCACGCTGATGGATTCGACCGCGCACATCGCGCAAAGCATCCAGGCCGCGTGCCGCGATCTCGGCGTGCCCGTGCCATCCGACGAGGCCGCCCGCTACGTGATCGGGCTCGGCCTGCGCGACGCGCTCGCCGTGACCGCGCCGAGCCTCGATACCGCCGACTATCCGCGGCTCGCCGAACGCTACCGGCTCCACTATTTCGTCAAGGACCAGCGCATCGAGCTGTTCGCCGGCGTGCGCGAGATGCTCGAGGAACTGCGCGACACCGGCTACCTGCTCGCCGTCGCGACGGGCAAGGGGCGCGTCGGCCTGAACCGCGCGCTCGACCAGGCGAAGCTCACGAGCCTCTTCGACGGCACGCGCTGCGCGGACGAAACGTTCTCCAAGCCGCATCCGGCGATGCTGCAGGAGCTGTCGCGCGAATTGGGGCAGGATCTGGCGCGCACCGTGATGATCGGCGACACGACGCACGACCTGCAGATGGCGGCGAGCGCGGGCGCGGCGGGCATCGGCGTCGCGTACGGCGCGCATTCGGCCGACGCGCTCGCGGCGCTGTCGCCGCGCTTCGTCGCGCCCGACGTCGCGGCGCTCGCCGGCTGGCTGCGGGAGCACGCATGACGGGCGGCGGCGACGCGCGCTTCGTCTGCGCGGCCGACGCGCTCGTCGACGGCGGCGAGGGCGTGCGGGTCGACGCGACGCTGCGCGGCGAGCCTGCCGTCGTGTTCTTCGTGCGCTACGAGGGACGCGCGTACGGTTACCTGAACCGCTGCGCGCACGTGCCGATGGAACTAGACTGGGCCGAGGGCCAGTTCTTCGAATCGTCGGGCTTATACTTGATGTGCGCGACGCACGGCGCGATCTACGAGCCGGAGACGGGCAAGTGCGTCGGCGGCCCGTGCCGCGGCGCGCGGCTGCGCGCCGTTCAGGTCGACGAGCGGGATACGCCGGGCGGCCGCGCGGTGTTCTGGCTGCCCGACGGCGATCTGCGCCCGGCCTCTTCTGACCACTGACTTTCACGCATGTCCGATCAAATCAATCCGCCCGATCCGTCTTCCTCTTCCGCGGCGAGCGCCGCCGCTCGCGAACCAAACTGGGAGCGCGCGGTGCTCGAGCGCGTCGCCCTCGCGGCGATCAAGGAGCAGCGCGCCGCACGGCGCTGGCGGATATTCTTCCGCTTCGCGTTCCTCGTCGTGCTCGCCGTGCTCGCGTTCGCGTTCCTCAGCGTGTCCGGCGACGGCAGCAAGCTCGCGAGCGGACGCCACACGGCCGTCGTGACGATCGACGGCGAAATCGCGGCGAGCACCAACGCGAACGCCGAGGACATCAACACGGCGCTCGGCAGCGCGTTCGAGGATTCGGGCACGGTGGGCGTCGTGCTGCGCATCAACAGCCCGGGCGGCAGCCCGGTGCAGGCGGGCATCGTCTACGACGAGATCCGCCGGCTGCGCAAGAAGTATCCGGCGAAGCCGCTCTACGTCGTCGTCTCCGACATGTGCGCGTCGGGCGGCTACTACATCGCGGCGGCGGCCGACAAGATCTACGTCGACAAGGCGAGCATCGTCGGCTCGATCGGCGTGCTGATGGACGGCTTCGGCTTCACCGGGCTGATGGGCAAGCTCGGCGTCGAGCGGCGGCTGCACACGTCGGGCGAGAACAAGGGCTTCTTCGATCCGTTCTCGCCGGAGACGGCGAAGATGGACGCGCACGCGCAAGAGATGCTCGACCAGATCCACGAGCAGTTCATCAAGGCGGTGAGGGACGGCCGCGGTGCGCGGCTGCACGACTCGCCGGAGATCTTCTCGGGGCTTTTCTGGACGGGCGCGAAGAGCATCGAGCTCGGCCTCGCCGACGATTACGGGACGACCGATACCGTCGCGCGCGACGTGCTGAAGGCGCCCGATCTCGTCGACTACACGGTCAAGGAAAGCCTGACCGATCGCGTCGCGCGCCGCTTCGGCGCGGCGGTCGGCAAGGCCGCGCTGAAGGCGGCCGTGGCCGGCGGCGAGCTGAAGCTGCGCTGACGGCGCGGTCCGCCGCGCTCAGTTCGCGAGCAGCAGGAAAATCGCAGGGCGCTTGTGCAAATCGGGCACGGGCGCCTTTTTCCATTCTGCGGCCGAGCGGCTCGCGATCGTCTCGGTCGGCAGCGTGAGGTCGGCCGCGACGCATACGAGCGTCGACGGCGCGCACGTCGCGACGAGCGCATCGAGCATCGCGTGATTGCGGTACGGGGTCTCGATGAAGATTTGCGTCTGATTCGCCTTGCGCGACTGCTGCTCGAGCTCGCGCAGGCGCTTCGCGCGCGCGGCGGCGTCGACGGGCAGATAGCCGTGGAACGCGAAGCTCTGGCCGTTCAGGCCGGACGCCATCAGCGCGAGCAGGATCGAGCTCGGCCCGACGAGCGGCACGACCTTCACGCCGCGCTCGTGCGCGCGCCGCACGAGCAGCGCGCCCGGATCGGCGACGGCGGGGCAGCCGGCTTCCGACACGAGCCCGGCGTCGGCGCCGGCGAGCACGGGCGCGAGCAGCTTGCCGATCTCGCCCGCGGGCGTCTTCACGTTCAGCTCGCGGATCTCGATTTCCTGGATCGGCCGCTCGGTGCCGATTTTCTTCAGGAACGCGCGCGTCGTCTTCGCGTTCTCGCCGATGTAATAGCCGAGCGACGCGGCGCGCGCCTGCACGGCGGCGGGCAGTACGGCGGCGAGCATCTCGGCGTCGCCTTCGCCTTCGCCTTCGCCGAGCGTGTTCGGGATCAGATAAAGCGTGCCTGCCGTCATCGTCCGTTCGCTCCGCCGGAAGCCGGCGCCCGCGCGCCGAAGAGGGGATAGCCCGCCGCGCGCAGCATCCGCGTGAGCGCGATGAGCGGCAGGCCGACGAGCGCGGTCGGATCGTCGGAGTCGATCGCGTCGAGAAGCGCGATGCCGAGCCCTTCCGATTTCGCGCTGCCCGCGACGTCGTACGGCGTCTCCGCGCGCAAATAGGCGTCGAGTTCGACGTCGGTCAGCGTGCGGAACCGTACGCGCGTCACCACGTCTTCGATCTGCGTCGCGCCCGAGCGGCTGTCGTACAGGCAAAGCGCGCTGTGGAATTCGACCTCGCGGCCGCGCATCGCCTGCAGTTGCGCGAGCGCGCGCTCATGCGTGCCCGGCTTGCCGATCTGCAGCCCGTCGAAGGTCGCGACCTGATCGGAGCCGATCACGAGCGCGCCGTGAGGCGCTCGGGCGCGTTCGGCCGCGGCGCGCGCCTTCGCGGCGGCGAGCCGCAGCGCGGTCGCCGACGGCGTTTCGTCCGGCAGCGGCGTTTCGTCGACTTCGGGCGTGATGACGTCGAACGGCACGCGCAGGCGTTCGAGGAGCTCGCGCCTGTAGCGGGAGCTGGAGGCGAGGATCAGCCGCGGCGGGCTGGAAGCGTTGTCCGGCATGATGGTGTCGGGTATCGGTCGGTTCGAAAGATCGGATGTGAAGGAATGGCCTCCGCCGCGCGGCACGCGGGCGCTCGGCGGGGGTGTGTTCGGTGATGCCTTAAGTATTTGACTCGAAAAGATAAAACGGGTATGCTCTTGCGCTTTTCATCGGCAGGGTTTTTGCGAGTGCCCGACCACGGCCCGATGCGTCCCATCGGCGTACGTACACATCGGGCGTGCGCATCGTGCGCCACGCATCGGGCGCGTGGTGCGCGGGCCGCCTGCACGAACGACGAGTTGTACCGAGGGTTGATACGGCAGGAGCGCACATGAATCCGTCTTCAGGTAAGCCTGCGGTTTCGCTCGATCCGCATGCGATCGATCTGTTCGAATTTGCGCGCAGCGCTCGGCAGGCGGCGGGTGCCGTCCGGCTTTCGCAGTTGCCGCGCATGTTAAACGAAGTGCCGGCGGACGCGCCAGACCGCGACACCGTATTCACCTGGCAGGCCGAGGGTTCGACGCAGCCCGAGTTGCAGGACGACGGCGCCGAGGGGCAACAGCCTTATCTGCGGCTCGCGCTGCACGGTGCCGCGTGGCTCGAGTGCCAGCGCTGCGTGACGCCGTACCGGCAGTCGTTCGACATCGACGTCGTGTACCGGATCGTCGCCTCCGAGGAAGAGGCGGACGAATTTCCGCTCGACGAAGATGACGTCGATGTGATCGTCGGCTCGCGCCAGTTCGATCTCGTCGAATTGATCGAAGAGGAGTTGCTGCTTTCGCTGCCGCTCGTGCCGAAGCACGACGTTTGTCCGGCGGTGCACGAAAGCCTCGTGTCGGGCGTGAGCGGTCCAGCGGCCGATACGGACGATACGTCCGACGAACCGGCGGGCGAAAGCGACAGGCCGAATCCGTTCGCGGCGCTCGAAGCGCTGAAAAAGGGCGGGGGCGGCGGCAAACACTAAGCAGTTGGGGCGCGGGAAGGCGTGAGGCCGCAGGGCCGGGGTAGCAAGCGCCGGATCGGGCTGTGTTAGAATCCGGAAAATTTTTAGGAGTTAGTCATGGCAGTTCAACAAAACAAGAAGTCGCCGTCGAAGCGCGGCATGCATCGTTCGCACGATTTCCTGACGACCTCGCCGCTCGCCGTCGAGCCGAGCACGGGTGAAGTGCATCTGCGTCACCATATCAGCCCGAACGGCTACTATCGCGGCAAGAAAGTCGTCAAGACGAAGAACGACTAAGCGTTTCCGTCTCCGTGGCGCGCGTCTGATGGCCATTCAGGCTCGTCGCGCGACAACCGGTTCGCTTGACACTTTCCTGGCTCAACAAGAAGGCGGCATTCAACTGCCGCTTTTTTGTGCCTGAAATTCGTCGCATTCCATGACTGTAAAGCTCACAATCGATTGCATGGGAGGCGACCACGGCCCGTCCGTGACCGTTCCCGCGGCAGTCAAGTTCGTTCGGTCGCATCCCGACGCGCACCTGATGCTCGTCGGCATCGAAAGCGCGATCCGGGCGCAACTCAAGAAGTGCAAGGCGCTCGGCGAGCCTGCGCTGTCCGTCGTGCCGGCCACCGAAGTGGTCGCGATGGACGATCCCGTCGAAGTGGCGCTGCGCAAGAAGAAGGACTCTTCGATGCGCGTCGCCCTCAATCACGTGAAGGAAGGCGAGGCGCAGGCGTGCATCTCCGCCGGCAACACCGGCGCGCTGATGGCGGTGTCGCGCTACGTGCTGAAGACGTTGCCCGGCATCGAGCGGCCCGCGATCGCGTTCGCGCTGCCGAATCCGACGGGCTACACGATGATGCTCGACCTCGGCGCGAACGTCGACTGCGAGCCGCAGCACCTGCTGCAGTTCGCCGAAATGGGGCACGCGCTCGTCGCGGCGCTCGAGGGCAAGGAGCGGCCGACGATCGGTCTTCTCAACATCGGCGAGGAGATCATCAAGGGCAACGAAACAATCAAGCGCGCTGGCGAGCTATTGCGCGCGAGCACGTTGAATTTTCGCGGCAACGTCGAAGGAAACGACATCTACAAGGGCACTGTCGACGTGATCGTCTGCGATGGCTTCGTTGGCAACGTTGCATTGAAGACGTCCGAGGGCCTCGCGCAGATGCTCGCGGACATCATCAAGGAAGAGTTCAGCCGCTCGCTTTTGTCGAAGCTGATGGCGTTTCTCGCGCTGCCCGTGCTGCTGCGCTTCAAGAAGCGGGTCGATCATCGCCAGTACAACGGCGCGGCGCTGCTCGGCTTGCGCAGTCTCGTCATCAAGAGCCATGGCTCCGCCGACGCGTACGCGTTTGAGTGGGCGATCAAACGCGGGTATGATGCCGTCAAAAATGGCGTGCTGGAGCGTCTTTCGCGAGCGATGGCGGAAAACGCCGCGCCGCTTGGCGAAAGCGGTCGCGACGCGGGCGGAGCGGGGCAGGCGAGTCCGTCCGCAGGCCAGCCAGCCGAGCCCTCCGCCGCGCTTTCCTCGAAGACATAATGGCCCAATCGACCCTCTATTCCCGCGTGCTCGGCACGGGTAGCTACTTGCCGCCCGACCGCGTCACGAATCAAGAACTCGCCGCTCGTCTCGCGAAGGATGGCATCGAGACGAGCGACGAGTGGATCGTCGCGCGCACGGGCATCCACGCGCGGCACTTCGCTGCGCCCGACGTGACGACGAGCGATCTCGCGCTCGTCGCCGCGCGGCGCGCGATCGAGGCTGCCGACGTCGATCCGCAGTCGATCGACCTCGTCATCGTCGCGACGTCGACGCCCGATTTCGTGTTCCCGAGCACGGCGTGCCTGCTGCAGAACAAGCTCGGCATCAAGAACAACGGCGCCGCGTTCGACGTGCAGGCGGTGTGTTCGGGCTTCGCATACGCGCTCGCCACGGCCGACAGCTTCATCCGCACGGGGCAGCATCGCACGGCGCTCGTCGTCGGCGCGGAGACGTTCTCGCGCATCCTCGACTTCAAGGACCGCACGACCTGCGTGCTGTTCGGCGACGGCGCCGGCGCCGTCGTGCTGTCGGCGTCCGAAGAGCCGGGCATCCTCGGCAGTGCGCTGCACGCGGACGGCAGCTACTCGAACATTCTCTGCACGCCGGGCAACGTGAACCGCGGCGTCGTCGCGGGCAGCGCATTCCTGCACATGGACGGCCAGGCCGTCTTCAAGCTCGCCGTGAACGTGCTGGAGAAGGTCGCGGTCGAAGCGCTGTCGAAGGCGGATCTCGCGCCGGAGCAGGTCGATTGGCTGATTCCGCACCAGGCCAATATCCGTATCATGACAAGCACGTGCCGCAAGCTCGGCCTGCCGCAGGAACGCATGATCGTCACCGTCGACGAGCACGGCAACACGTCCGCCGCGTCGATCCCGCTCGCACTCGACGTCGCCGTGCGCGACGGCCGCATCAAGCGCGGCCAGCACGTGCTGATCGAAGGCGTCGGCGGCGGCTTCACGTGGGGCGCGTCGGTCTTCCGCTTCTGACGGGTTTCTCCTCGCATCCCATCGGCGCGCAGTTCGTGCGCGCCGCTCGATTCGATTCATTTGGGGACGATATGAAATTTGCATTCGTTTTTCCGGGCCAGGGCTCGCAATCGGTCGGCATGCTCAATGCATTCGCCGACGTCGCCGTCGTGCGCGAGACGCTCGACGAAGCGTCCGACGCGCTGGGTCAGGACATCGGCAAGCTGATCGCCGACGGCCCGGCCGACGAACTCAATCTGACGACGAATACGCAACCCGTGATGCTGACGGCCGCGTACGCGTGCTATCGCGCGTGGCGGCAGGCGGGCGGCGTGGAGCCGTCGATCGTCGCGGGCCATAGCCTCGGCGAATACACGGCGCTCGTCGCCGCGGGCGCGATCGCGTTTCGCGACGCGCTGCCGCTCGTGCGCTTCCGCGCGCAGGCGATGCAGACGGCCGTGCCCGTCGGCGTGGGCGGGATGGCGGCGATTCTCGGTCTCGACGACGATGCGGTGCGCGCGGTGTGCGCCGAGGCGTCGGCGTCGGGCGTCGTCGAAGCGGTGAATTTCAACGCGCCCGCGCAAGTCGTGATCGCGGGCACGAAGGCGGGCATCGAGAGGGCCTGCGAAATCGCGAAGGCGAAGGGCGCGAAGCGCGCGCTGCCGCTGCCCGTGTCGGCGCCGTTCCACTCGTCGCTGCTCAAGCCCGCGTCGGACAAGCTGCGCGACTACCTCGCGATGGTCGACGTGAAGGCGCCGCAGATTCCCGTCGTCAACAACATCGACGTCGCGCAGGCGTCCGATCCCGAGGCGATCAAGGATGCGCTCGTGCGCCAGGCGGCGGGCCCCGTGCGCTGGGTCGAGTGCGTGCAGCACATCGCCCGCCAAGGCGTGACGCACGTGATCGAGTGCGGCCCGGGCAAGGTGCTCGCGGGCCTCACGAAGCGCATCGACGGCAACCTGGTTGGCGCGTCGGTGTTCGATCCGGCGTCGCTCGACGAAGCGCTCAAGCTCGCCGCCGCCTGACGTTGCGTCAGGCGCGCAAGCTTGCCGATTCAACCGAAACACGGAACCACTGCATGGACAAGACTCTCGACAAACAAGTCGCGATCGTGACCGGCGCGTCGCGCGGGATCGGCCGCGCGATCGCGCTCGAGCTCGCGCGCCGCGGCGCGACGGTGATCGGCACCGCGACGACCGAAGCGGGCGCCGAGGGCATTTCCGCCGCATTCAAGGAAGCCGGGCTCGAAGGCCGCGGCGCCGTGCTGAACGTCAACGATGCGGCGACGGTCGACGCGCTCGTCGAGTCGACGCTCAGCGAGTTCGGCGCGCTGAACGTGCTCGTCAACAACGCGGGCATCACGCAGGATCAGCTCGCGATGCGGATGAAGGACGAAGAGTGGGACGCCGTCATCGACACGAACCTGAAGGCGGTATTCCGTCTGTCGCGCGCGGTGCTGCGCCCGATGATGAAGGCGCGCGGCGGACGCATCGTCAACATCACGTCGGTGGTCGGCTCCGCGGGCAATCCGGGGCAGATCAACTACGCGGCCGCGAAGGCGGGCGTCGCGGGGATGACGCGCGCGCTCGCGCGCGAGATCGGCAGCCGCGGCATCACCGTGAATTGCGTCGCGCCGGGCTTCATCGACACCGACATGACGAAGGTGCTGCCGCAAGATCAGCAGGCCGCGCTGAAGACGCAAATTCCGCTCGGCCGCCTGGGCAGCCCGGAGGACATCGCGCATGCGGTCGCGTTCCTCGCATCGCCGCAGGCCGGCTACATCACGGGCACGACGCTGCACGTGAACGGCGGCATGTTCATGTCGTAACGGAATTCGTTTACCATCCGCGCCGTGCATGCGTGACAGCGCATCCGGCGCATGCTTGGCCGCAAAGCCGGCGCGCATTTTGGGCAGCACCAAACCTGCTAAAATGCGCGCACTTGTAAATCTGAACTTTCCCTCGGAGGGGTAATGGACAATATCGAACAACGCGTCAAGAAGATCGTCGCCGAACAACTGGGCGTCGCCGAAGCTGAAATCAAGAACGAAGCGTCGTTCGTGAACGACCTCGGCGCGGACTCGCTCGACACGGTCGAACTGGTCATGGCGCTCGAAGACGAGTTCGGCATGGAAATTCCGGATGAAGAGGCAGAGAAGATCACGACCGTTCAGCAAGCGATCGACTACGCTCGCGCGAACGTCAAGGCGTAACACGCACGCCGTCTGCAAGTTTTTGCACACGCTGCGCTGGATGCGCGATCGCGTCGGCGTCGTCGCCGGCCGAGCTAACAGCCACAGGGCTCGCAGGAGTGGTTCCTGTGGCCGCTGTGGCTTTTGTTTTTGTCATTCAATGGAAAAGAGGTTACCGTGAGCCGCCGTCGTGTTGTTGTTACAGGCCTTGGGCTGATTTCGCCTGTTGGCAATAATGTTGCCGACGGCTGGGCCAATCTCGTGGCCGGCAAGTCCGGCATCGTCAATATCACGAAGTTCGATGCGACGAACTTCTCGACCCGCTTCGCAGGCGAGGTGAAGGGCTTCAACGTCGAGGACTACATCCCGGCGAAGGAAGCGCGCCACATGGATACCTTCATCCATTACGGGATCGCGGCCGGCGTGCAGGCGATGCACGACAGCGGCTTCCAGGTCACCGACGAAAACGCGGAGCGCGTCGGCGTCGTGGTCGGCTCGGGCATCGGCGGGCTGCCGATGATCGAAGTCACGCAGACCGAGCTGCTCAATCGCGGCCCGCGCCGGATCTCGCCGTTCTTCGTGCCGGCGTCGATCATCAACATGATCTCCGGCCACCTGTCGATCAAGTTCGGCATCAAGGGCCCGAATCTCGCGATCGTCACCGCGTGCACGACCGGCCTGCACTGCATCGGCGAGGCCGCGCGCCTCATCGAATACGGCGACGCCGACGTGATGATCGCGGGCGGCGCGGAGTCGACCGTGTCGCCGCTCGGCATCGGCGGCTTCGCGGCGGCGCGCGCGCTGTCCCAGCGCAACGACGATCCGGCGACGGCGAGCCGTCCGTGGGACAAGGACCGCGACGGCTTCGTGCTCGGCGAGGGCGCGGGCGTGATGGTGCTCGAGGAGTACGAGCACGCGAAGGCGCGCGGCGCGAAGATCTACGCGGAAGTCGCGGGCTACGGGATGAGCGGCGACGCCTATCACATGACGGCTCCGCTCGAGGACGGCGACGGCGCGCGCCGCTGCATGCTGGCCGCGCTGCGCAACGCGGGCGTGAATGCCGATCAGGTGAATTATCTGAACGCGCACGGCACGTCGACGCCGCTCGGCGATCTGGCCGAGACCGTCGCGATCAAGCGCGCGTTCGGCGACCACGCGAAGGACATCGTCGTCAACTCGACCAAGTCGATGACGGGGCACTTGCTCGGCGGCGCCGGCGGGCTCGAATCGGTGTTCACGGTTCTCGCGGTCCACAATCAGGTGTCGCCGCCGACGATCAACATCTTCAACCAAGATCCCGAGTGCGATCTCGACTATTGCGCGAACGAAGCGCGCGAGATGAAGATCGACATCGCGCTGAAGAACTCGTTCGGCTTCGGCGGGACTAACGGCACGCTGGTTTTCAAGCGCGTCTGACGCGGGGTCGCTTGACGGAGCCGTTCCACGCCGCATCGGCAGGTGCGCAGCACGTCGTGCTGCGCGCGTCGGCGTGCTTGCGCGCCGCATGCGCGCTGTTCGTGCCGGTCGTCGGCGCGGCGGTGCATGCGGGCGCCGCGCCGCTCGTCGGCAACGGCGGGGCGGCGGCGCTCGCCGTGCTGTTCGCGGCGCTCGTCGCGCTGCGCGCACGGGCCGCCTGCGAGCGGCGCCAGCCGGCCGCGTTGCGGATCGATGCCGGTGCGGGCGTGCTCGCGGCGTTCGATCGCGGCGGGCGGCTGCTCGCGCGCGGTCGGATCGCCGGTTGCACGCAATGGAGCGATCTGCTCGTCGTGCTGACGGTGCAAGGCCGCGGCCGGCGCGCAACGCCGCTCGTGATCCCGGTGGACGCGGTCGACGCGCCCGTGTTCCGCGCGCTCTGCGTGCTCGGCCGGCGCGCCGCGCGCGGGACGCTCGCGGCGGCATGAACGCGGCCGGGACCGTTCCCTGGCTCAAACGCGCATGAGCGCCTCGAGCGGGAACGTTACAATAGCGCTCCGCGTTGCTTCCCTCGTTTACGGATTTGTCAGGTGAGTGAAAAAGAAATCGATCAGGTACTGGTCGAGCGCGTACAGAATGGCGACAAGGCGGCGTTCGAACTCCTGGTCTCCAAATACCACCGCAAGATCATCCGGTTGATCTCGCGCCTCGTGCGAGATCCCGCGGAGGTCGAGGACGTGGCCCAGGACGCGTTCATCAAGGCCTATCGCGCGTTGCCGCAGTTTCGCGGCGAGTCGGCGTTCTACACGTGGTTGTACCGGATTGCCGTCAATACGGCGAAGAACTACCTTGCGACCCAGGGGCGCCGGGCGCCCACGTCCACCGACGCGGATGCCGAAGAGGCTGAAACTTTCTCCGATGCGGACCAACTAAGGGATATCAACACGCCTGAGTCGATGTTGATGAGCAAGCAGATCGCCCAAACGGTCAACGCCGCGATGGCGCTGTTGCCGGAAGAGCTGCGAACGGCCATCACGCTGCGCGAAATCGAAGGTCTGAGCTACGAAGAGATCGCGGAGATGATGGGATGCCCGATCGGCACCGTTCGCTCGCGGATCTTTCGCGCCCGCGAGGCGATCGCTGCAAAATTGCGGCCGCTGCTCGATACGCCGGAAGGCAAGCGCTGGTGAGCGCCTGAGGCGAATCGAAGCGGCTTGGGGTCTAGTTACGGAGTCGTGTGTTACGACGGGGTGTGCAAGATGGGGAGCATCATGGGGTCGGTCTCTACGCAGTCGCATACGTGTTCGCAACGCGAGCGCGTGTCCGCTCTGGTCGACGGCGAAGCGCCTGAGGGCCTTTCGCTGAAACAGATTCTCGCAGGGCTGGGCGACGCCGAGCGCGCGACATGGGCACAGTATCACGTGATCGGCGACGCGCTTCGGTCCGACGAGCTCACGCTCGAGCCGGCCGAAAGCGGCGCATTCATGGCCCGCTTCTCGGCGAGCCTCGTGGCCGAGCCGCACCTGCTCGCGCCCGCCGCCGCGCCCGTCGCGCGCCGGCTGCTGGGGCTGCGGCGCCGGGTCGTGCCCGCGTTCGCGGTCGCGGCCGCCGCGGCGACGCTGACGTGGATCGTCGTGCCGCAGATGCAGCGCGTCGGCGCGCCGGGTGCTGTCCAGGTTGCGTCGGTGAGCCCCGCGCAGCAAGGCCTGCAACGCGTGTCGGCCGCTCAGCCCGCGCTGCAGGACGCGAACATCATTCGCGATGCGAGCCTCGATCAATATCTCGAAGCGCATCAACAGTTCGCGCAGCAGCCCGTCGTGACGGGTTCGATGCCGGTCATTCGCACAGCCGTCACCACGCAAGGCCAATAAATTCGATGCGGACGTTGCAGTTGAATCAAGCCATCCTCGGTTGGAGGCGGCTGCCGGCGCTGTTGCTGTGCGCGGCCGCGCTGTTGTCCGTCCAATCCGCCGCCTTCGCTCAGCAGCCCGACAATCCCGTGGCCACCCGGCGCTCGGCCGCCGAGTGGCTCGATCGCATCCAGCAGGCCGCGCAGCAGCAGAACTACGAAGGCACGTTCGTGTATCAGCGCGGCGCGTACGTGCAGTCGTCCCGGATCGTCCATTTCGCGTCGAAGGGCGACGGCGAATTCGAGCAGGTCGAAAGCCTCGACGGCAAGCCGCGCAAGCTGCTGCGCCACAACGACGATCTCTACACGTTCGTGCCCGAGCGGCGGCTTTGCGTCGTCGAGCGCCGCCAGAACAAGGATTCGTTCCCCGCGCTGCTGGGTGCGGGCGGCGAGCAGGTGCTGTCCGTCTACGAGCCGAAGGCGCTCGGGCGCGACCGCGTCGCGGGCCTCGACGCGCAGGTCGTCGAACTCGTGCCGAAGGACGCGTACCGCTTCGCGTACAAGCTGTGGACCGACGCGAAGACGGGGCTTCTGCTGCGTTCGCAGACGCTCGATGCCGACGATCACGTGCTCGAGCAGATCGCGTTTTCGCAGCTGCAGCTCGGCGCCGCGGCGCCGAACCAGAAGACTGCGATCGCGGCCGGCATGCGCAATCTCGGCGGCTGGACCGTCGTGCGGCCGCCGGTGGCGCCCATCGACATCGAGGCGCAGGGCTGGCAGATCGCGCCGACGGTCGCGGGCTTCCGCAAGATCCGCGAGGTGCGCCGCCCGATGGCCGCGCGCGACGCGAGCGATCCGCCGATTCCGGTCGATCAGGCCGTGTTCACCGACGGTCTCGCGACCATTTCGGTCTTTATCGAGCCTGCCGAAAAGAACAGCCGCAAGGAAGGGGCGGGCAGCACCGGCGCGACGCACGTGCTCGTCAAGCGCCGCGGCGATTTCTGGATCACCGTTCTCGGCGAAGCGCCTCCCGCGACGTTGCAGCAGTTCGCGTCTGCCATAGAATACAAGGCTTCCAAGTAACCTTCCGGTTTCCGACATGATGAATCCCTCGCTGCGCACCAGGCTCGTCGCCGCAGCGGTGGCGGCCTTGGCGCCGCTTGCCGCGCACTCGGCGACGGCGGCTCCGAATGTCACGGCCGCGCCCGCCGCCACGGGCACGGCGCCCGCGCCGCGCGCGGCTTTGCCCGATTTCGCGGACCTCGTCGAGAAAGTCGGCCCGGCGGTCGTCAACATCCGGACGACGGCCAGCGTGCCGGCCGATACGCGCGGCGCGCTGCCGCCCGGCCTCGACAACGGCGACATGTCGGAATTCTTCCGCCGCTTCTTCGGCATCCCGCTGCCGCAGCCGCCGGGCGGGCAGAAGAACGCGCCGAGCACGCCCGACGCGCCCGACACCGAGCAGAACCGCGGCGTCGGCTCGGGCTTCGTCCTGTCGCCTGACGGCTACGTGATGACGAATGCGCACGTCGTCGACGACGCGGACACGATCTACGTGACGCTCACCGACAAGCGCGAATTCAAGGCAAAGCTCATCGGCGTCGACGAGCGCACGGACGTCGCGATCGTGAAGATCAGCGCAACGAACCTGCCGACCGTCGCGATCGGCGATTCGAACCGCGTGCGCGTCGGCGAATGGGTCGTCGCGATCGGCTCGCCGTTCGGCCTCGACAACACGGTCACGGCCGGCATCGTCAGCGCGAAGGGCCGCAACACCGGCGACTACCTGCCGTTCATCCAGACCGACGTCGCCGTCAACCCCGGCAATTCGGGCGGCCCGCTCATCAACATGCAGGGCGAGGTGATCGGCATCAACTCGCAGATTTACAGCCGCACGGGCGGCTTCATGGGCATCTCGTTCGCGATTCCGATCGACGAGGCGATGCGCGTCGCCGAGCAGCTGAAGGCGTCGGGCAAGGTCACGCGCGGCCGAATCGCGGTCGCGATCGGCGAGGTGACGAAGGAAGTCGCCGATTCGATCGGCCTGCCGAAGGCGGAAGGCGCGCTCGTGAGCAGCGTCGAGCCGGGCGGCCCGGCCGACAAGGCCGGCCTGCAGCCGGGCGACATCATCCTGAAGTTCAACGGCCGCCCGGTGGACACGGCGTCGGATCTGCCGCGCATGGTCGGCGACACGAAGCCGGGCGCGAAGGCGACGGTGACGGTGTGGCGCAAGGGGCAGTCGCGCGATTTGCCGATCACGATCGCCGAATTCCCGACCGACAAGGGCGCGAAGACCGAGAGCCGCCAGGCGCCGCAGCAGAAGCCGCGCAGCAATGCGCTCGGTCTGACGGTCAGCGACCTGTCGCCCGAGCAACTGAAGACGCTCAAGCTGCGCAACGGCGTGCAGATCGATGCGGTCGACGGCCCGGCCGCGCGCGCGGGCCTGCAGCGCGGCGACATCGTGCTGCGCGTCGGCGACGTCGACATCACGAGCGCGAAGCAGTTCGTCGACGTGGCCTCGAAGCTCGATCCGCAGCGCGCGGTCGCGGTGCTCGTGCGGCGCGGTGACAACACGCAGTTCATCCCGATCCGGCCGCGTCAGAAGTGAGCGCCGCCGCGCGATTCACGCTGTACGGCCGAGGCTGGTGCCATTTGTGCGACGACATGCGCGACGCGCTCGCGCCTGTTGCGGCCGAATGCTCGGCGAGCGTCGACTACGTCGACATCGACGCGGAGCCGGCGCTCGTCGCGCGCTACGACGAGGACGTGCCGGTGCTGCTGCTCGACGGCGTCGAGGTGTGCCGGCACCGCTTCGACGAGGCGCGGGTCAGGGAGGCGCTCGCGCGGCGCGGGGCGTGACGCGCGGCGCCGGCGTCGAAGGCGGGCGCCTAAAAGAACGTATGGGGAGAGTGGGTGCGGCCGCACCGTAGCGGCATGCGCCGAGCGGCCAGCAGCGCCCGCCGAACGATCGCGCCGCGCGCCGCTGGCCAGGGGCGCGCGCCCGAGGTCCAAAATGCCGCCCCTAGCGGGCCTTTTCGGCTAAAATAGGCCGTTTTTTCACCGACTTACAAGGCGTGCTCCGCGGTCGTCGAGCGCGCCTTTTTCGCTTGATCGGCACTGAATGGATCATATTCGCAACTTCTCGATCATCGCGCACATCGACCACGGCAAGTCGACGCTCGCGGATCGCATCATCCAGCTTTGCGGCGGCCTGTCCGACCGCGAAATGGAAGCGCAGGTGCTCGACTCGATGGATCTCGAGCGCGAGCGCGGCATCACGATCAAGGCGCAGACCGCCGCGCTCACCTATCGCGCGCGCGACGGCAAGGTCTACAACCTGAACCTCATCGACACGCCGGGGCACGTCGACTTCTCGTACGAAGTGAGCCGCTCGCTGTCCGCGTGCGAGGGCGCGCTCCTCGTCGTCGACGCGAGCCAGGGCGTCGAGGCGCAGACCGTCGCGAACTGCTACACGGCGATCGAGCTCGGCGTCGAAGTGGTGCCCGTGCTCAACAAGATCGATCTGCCGGCTGCCAATCCGGAGAACGCGATCGCCGAAATCGAGGACGTGATCGGCATCGACGCGACGGACGCCGTGCGTTGCAGCGCGAAGACGGGCTTGGGCGTCGAGGACGTGCTCGAGTCGCTGATCGCGAAGGTGCCGCCGCCGAAGGGCGACCCCGACGCGCCGCTGCAGGCGCTCATCATCGATTCGTGGTTCGACAACTACGTCGGCGTCGTGATGCTCGTGCGGATCGTCAACGGCACGCTGCGCCCGAAGGAAAAGATCAAGCTGATGGCCACCGACGCGCAGTACGCGGTCGAGCACGTCGGCGTGTTCACGCCGAAGTCGCGCAACCTCGAATCGCTGTCGGCGGGGCAGGTGGGCTTCATCATCTCCGGCATCAAGGAGCTGACGGCGGCGAAGGTCGGCGATACGGTCACGCACGCGACGAAGTCCGCGCCCGAGCCGCTGCCGGGTTTCAAGGAAGTGAAGCCGCAGGTGTTCGCGGGCCTTTATCCCGTCGAGGCGAACCAGTACGACGCGCTGCGCGAGTCGCTCGAGAAGCTGAAGCTGAACGACGCGTCGCTGCAATACGAGCCGGAAGTGTCGCAGGCGCTCGGCTTCGGTTTCCGCTGCGGCTTTCTCGGCCTCTTGCACATGGAAATCGTCCAGGAGCGGCTCGAGCGCGAGTTCGACATGGACCTCATCACGACCGCGCCGACGGTTGTCTACGAGGTCGTGCAGAGCGACGGCGCGACGATCATGGTCGAGAATCCGGCGAAGATGCCGGAGCCCGCGCGGATCGCCGAGATCCGCGAGCCGATCGTGACGGTCAACCTGTACATGCCGCAGGACTACGTCGGCTCGGTGATCACGCTGTGCGAGCAGAAGCGCGGCATGCAGATCAACATGCAGTATCACGGGCGGCAGGTGCAGCTCACGTACGAAATCCCGATGGCGGAGATCGTGCTCGATTTCTTCGATCGGCTGAAGTCGGTGTCGCGCGGCTACGCGTCGATGGATTACGAGTTCAAGGAATACCGGACGTCGGACGTCGTGAAGGTCGACATGCTGATCAACGGCGACAAGGTCGACGCCCTCTCGATCATCGTCCACCGTTCGCAGTCGCAGTATCGCGGCCGCGAAGTCGCCGCTAAGATGCGCGAGATCATTCCGCGCCAGATGTACGACGTCGCGATCCAGGCGGCGATCGGCGCGCACATCATCGCGCGCGAGAACATCAAGGCGCTGCGCAAGAACGTGCTGGCGAAGTGCTACGGCGGCGACATCACGCGCAAGAAGAAACTGCTCGAGAAGCAGAAAGAAGGCAAGAAACGAATGAAGCAGGTGGGTTCGGTCGAGATCCCGCAGGAGGCGTTCCTGGCGATCTTGCGAGTCGAAGACAAATAAACAGGACTGATCCTCTATGAATTTTGCGTTGATCCTTTTCGTGCTCGTCGTCGTGACGGGCATTGCATGGGTGCTGGACAAGCTGGTTTTCCTGCCGCAACGGAAGAAGGCGGCAGACGCGGCGGTCGCCGAGTTCGACCGCCAGCAGGAGCGGATCGGCGAGCGCTTCGCCGACGAGAACGCGCCGCAAACGCGCGCTCGGCTGCGCGACGAGAAGCTGCGCCAGCCGTGGTGGCTCGAGTACACGGCGAGCTTCTTCCCGGTGATTCTCGTCGTGTTCGTCGTGCGCTCCTTCATCGTCGAGCCGTTCAAGATTCCGTCGGGCTCGATGGTGCCGACGCTCCTCGTCGGCGATTTCATCCTCGTCAACAAGTTCGACTACGGCCTGCGCCTGCCGATCACGAATCAGAAGATCACCGAGGGCCGCCCGCTGCAGCGCGGCGACGTCGTCGTGTTCCGCTATCCGAAGGACGAATCGGTCGACTACATCAAGCGCGCGATCGGCCTGCCGGGCGACACGGTCGCGTACCAGGACAAGAAGCTGACGATCAACGGCCAGCCCGTGCCCGAGGCGCCGCTGCCCGACTACTTCGACGAAGAGCGGATGAACTACGCGAAGCAGTTCGAGGAAACGATCGGCGCGCGCAAGAACGCGATCCTCAATAATCCGGCGGTGCCGCCGTTCGTAATGGGCGCGGACGATTATCCGTATCGAGACAACTGCCAGTACGACAGCCGCGGCGTCGTCTGCAAGGTGCCGCCTGGCCATTACTTCATGATGGGCGACAACCGCGACAACAGCGCGGACAGTCGTTACTGGGGCTTCGTGCCGGACAAGAACATCGTCGGCCGCGCCTTCTTCATCTGGATGAACTTCAGCGAACTGAAACGCGTCGGCTCGTTCAACTGAGCTGTGCGTCGATGTTGCGACACGCCGCGCGAGGGCTGCGCGGCGTGTTGCCGAACGACTTTAAGAACCGGCGGCAACACCGCCTCGCCACGCCTTTTCGCGCCAGGTCGCGTTTGCCGACCGAAGCGGCGCCCGCGTTATACTCCTGTCCATGGCCCTATCCCAGTTGGAAAGCCGGCTGCGCTATGAATTTCGCAATGCGGAATTGTTGCGCCAGGCTTTGACCCATCGCAGTCACAGTGCCACGCATAACGAACGGCTCGAGTTTCTTGGCGACTCCGTTCTGAATTGCGCGGTGGCCGCCCTTTTGTTCCAGCGTTTCGGCAAGCTGGACGAGGGCGACTTGTCGCGCGTGCGGGCGAACCTCGTCAAGCAGCAGTCGCTCTACGAAATCGCTCAGGCCCTCAATATCTCGGACGGCCTGCGGCTCGGCGAGGGCGAGCTGCGCAGCGGCGGGTTCCGAAGACCGTCGATCCTCGCGGACGCGTTCGAAGCCATCATCGGGGCGGTGTTTCTCGATGGCGGCTTCGAAGCCGCCCAAGGGGTCATCAAGCGCCTGTACGTGCCGATTCTCGATCACATCGATCCGCGCACGCTCGGCAAGGACGCGAAGACGCTGCTGCAGGAGTATCTGCAGGGCCACAAGATCGCGTTGCCGACCTACACCGTCGTCGCGACGCATGGTGCGGCGCACAATCAGCAATTCGAAGTCGAATGCACGGTGCCGAAGCTGGACGTGAAGGTGTCCGGCTCGGGCGCGAGCCGCCGCGCGGCCGAGCAGGCCGCCGCGAAGAAGGCGCTCGACGAGGTGATGGCGGCCGCGCCGATGCTCGCCGCGAAGCCGAAGCGCTCGAAGAGCGCGCGCGGCGCGAAGCACGTGGAGCCGGAGATCGTGCCGGGCGTGAAGGGCGTGCAGGAGGCGCTCGACCTGCGCTCGCCGGATCGCAAGGAGCGTGGCGTGAATCACGCGGCGGGCGTCGATCCGAAGGCTGCCGACGCGAAGGCGGTTGACGTGAGGGCCGCGCTCGAAGCCGTGCCGATCGACGCGAAGGCGGCTGAGCCGAAGCACGCCGACCCGAAGATCGCGGAGTTCCGAGCCGACGATCCGAAGGCGGCCGACGCGAAAGCCTCGGCCGACGCGAAGCCCGTCGAGGCGAAATCCGCCGACGCGAAGGCGGGCGCGCAGGCTCATGCGGCGGCGTCGTTCGCTGCGCCCGCGCAGGCCGACGATGCGTCCGTGCGTTCGCACGCCGCCACGCCCGTCGCGGTGATCCGCGCGGCGCACGTCGAACATGGTGTCGACAAGGCCGAGCCGCGCGCGGCGAAGCCGGCGGACAAGCCTGCTTCGGCGGCCGACAAGTTGCCGGAGAAGCCGGCGGAGAAGGCGACGGAACCCGTGTCCGACAAGGGGCTCGACAAAGGACACGACAAGGGGCTCGAGAAGCCGCATGACAAGCCGTCCGATCATGCCCCGGAAAAAGCGTCCGACAAGACGGCCGAGAAAACCGACGCCGCCGCGCGCGGCGCCGCGGGGGCGTCCGACCGTCCGCCGCGCGCCCGCGATGCGTCGCCGTCCGCCGCCGAGCCCGATCTGGCCGCCGCGCCCGTGCGCGTCGCCGATGCAGGTCATTGACATCGTCCCAATCGACATTGCGGTCGCGCACGGTCGCGCGGCCGCTTCCGAACCCAGCAGCAACCTGATATGAACGCACCCGCTCCCACCGGTTTCCGTTGCGGCATGATCGCGATCGTCGGTCGTCCGAACGTCGGCAAATCCACGCTGATGAACGCGCTCGTCGGCCAGAAGATCAGCATCACGTCGCGCAAGGCGCAGACGACCCGCCACCGGATCACCGGCATCCGCACGCTCGACGACGCGCAGTACATCTTCGTCGACACGCCCGGCTTCCAGACGCGCCACAGCACCGCGCTCAACCGGTCGCTGAACCGCGCGGTGACGTCGACGCTGACATCGGTCGACGCGATCCTGTTCGTGATCGAGGCGGGCCGCTTCGGCCCCGACGACCAGAAGGTGCTCGACCTGATTCCGCCCGGCACGCCGACGCTGCTCGTCGCGAACAAGCTCGACCGCGTGTCGGACAAGGACACGCTGTACCCGTTCTTCCAGAAGATGGGCGAGCTGCGCGAGTTCGCGGAGATCGTGCCGCTGTCGGCGAAGCATTCGGAGGACATCCAGCGGCTGATGAACACGATCAAGCCGTACTTGCCGCAGGGCGACGCGATCTACGGCGAAGACGATCTGACCGATCGCAGCTCGCGCTTTCTCGCGGCCGAGATCCTGCGCGAAAAGGTGTTTCGCTGGACGGGCGACGAGCTGCCGTACACGAGCACCGTCGTCATCGACAAGTTCGAGGAGGAGGGGCGGCTCACGCGCGTGTTCGCGACGATCCTCGTCGAGCGCGACTCGCACAAGGCGATGGTGATCGGCAAGAAGGGCGCGAAGCTCAAGCAGATCAGCACCGAGGCGCGACAGGACATGGAGAAGCTGTTCGACGGCCCCGTCTATCTCGAAACCTTCGTCAAGGTGAGGAGCGGCTGGGCCGACAACGAAGCGGGGCTGCGCGCCTATGGGTACGAATGACGGGACGTCCGATGTCGGGATGACCGACGAGGCCGACGCCGACCCGCAACCTTCGATCGCGCCGTCTACGCAGCCCGCGCTGTCTGCACCGCCCGCGCCGGACGCCGAGAAGCCGGCGCGCAAGCCGCGCCGCGCCGCCGCGCGCACATCCGAATTCCGGATCGCGGAGCAGCCGGGGTTCGTGCTGCACGGCTATCCGTATCGCGAGACGAGCCTCGTCGTCGACGTGCTGACGCGCGATCACGGCCGCATCGCGCTCGTCGCGAAGGGCGCGAAACGCCCGCATTCGGCGCTGCGCGGCGTGCTGCAGACGTTCCAGCCGCTGTCGTTGTCGTGGACCGGCAAGTCCGAGCTGCGCACGCTGACGGGCGCCGAATGGGTGGGCGGCATGCTGCCGCTCGCGGGCGACGCGCTCCTGTGCGGCTTCTACGTGAACGAGCTGCTCGTCAAGTTCTGCGCGCGCGAGGACCCGCACCCGCCGCTCTTCAAGCACTATCTCGTCACGCTCACGCGCCTCGCGCACGGCGAGCCGCCCGTGCAGGTGCTGCGCTCGTTCGAGCGCGTGCTGTTGCGCGAGACGGGCTATGCGATGTCGCTCAAGCGCACGGTCGCGCGGCGCGCGGTCGAGCCCGACAAGCTCTATGTGTTCGATCCGGAGCGCGGCGTGCGCGACGCGGGCGGCGACGTACCGTCGCACTGGCCGGTGATCGCCGGCCAGACGTTGCTCGACATGGAAGAGGACGATTACCATCGGGCGCAGACCGTCGCGCAAAGCAAGACGCTGATGCGCTTCCTGCTCAACACCTATCTGGGCGGCACGCCGCTCGCCACGCGTCAGATCCTGATCGACCTGCAAAACCTATGAGCTTTTTCCTGACATCGCCCACCGCCATCGAACTGGGCGTCAATATCGACCACGTCGCGACGCTGCGCAACGCGCGCGGCACAGCGTATCCGGACCCCGTGCGCGCGGCGCTCGCCGCCGAGGACGCGGGCGCCGACGCGATTACGCTGCATTTGCGCGAAGACCGCCGGCACATCGTCGACGCGGACGTGCGCACGCTGCGTCCGTTGCTGAAAACGCGGATGAATCTCGAATGCGCGGTGACGGCGGAGATGCTCGACATCGCGTGCGAGATCGGTCCGCACGACGCGTGCCTCGTGCCGGAGAAGCGCTCGGAGCTGACGACGGAAGGCGGCCTCGACGTTGCCGGCCATTTCGACGCGGTGCGCGCCGCATGCAGGCAGCTCGCGGACGCCGGCGTGCGCGTGTCGCTCTTCATCGATCCGGACGACGCGCAGATCCGCGCCGCGCACGAGACGGGCGCGCCCGTGATCGAGCTGCACACGGGCCGCTACGCGGATGCGCACGGCGAAGCCGAGCAGCGGCGCGAGTTCGAGCGGATCGCGGCGGGCGTCGACGCGGGCATCGCGCTCGGGCTCAAGGTGAACGCGGGGCACGGGCTGCACTATACGAACGTGCAGGCGATCGCCGCGCTGCCCGGCATCGCCGAGCTGAACATCGGCCACGCGATCGTCGCGCACGCGGTGTTCGTCGGCTGGGACAACGCGGTGCGCGAGATGAAGGCGATCATGGTTGCGGCGCGCGTCGCCGCGCTGCACGGCGGCCGCTGATACGCATGGCGATCTACGGCATCGGCACCGATCTCGTCCAGGTGAGCCGCATCGCCGCCGTGCTCGCGCGCACGGACGGCCGCTTCGCGGAGAAGGTGCTCGGCCCCGACGAGCTGCGCGTGTTCCGCACGCGGCGCGCGCGCTCGGAGGCGCGCGGCATCGCGTTCCTCGCGACGCGCTTTTCGGCGAAGGAAGCGTTCTCGAAGGCGATCGGCCTCGGCATGCACTGGCCGATGACGTGGCGCGTGCTGCAAACGCTCAACCGGCCGAGCGGCGAGCCGTACGTCGTCGCGTCGGGCGAGCTCGCCGCATGGCTCGATGCGCGCCGCATCACCGCGCGCGTGACGGTGAGCGACGAGCGCGATTACGCGGTGACGTTCGTCGTCGCCGAGGCGCCCGACGACGTCGCCGCCGCGCGCTCGGCCGCCGCTTCCTGATTCCTTCTCCGCAAGGGCTGATTCGATGAAACTGACTCCCGGCCCGGTGATGCTCGACGTCGCCGGCACGACGCTCACGCGCGACGACGCGCGCCGTCTCGCACATCCGCAGACGGGCGGCGTGATCCTGTTCGCGCGCCACTTCGAGAGCCGCGCGCAGCTCGTCGCGCTCACCGACGCGATCCGCGCGATTCGCGACGACATCCTGATCGCGGTCGACCACGAAGGCGGCCGCGTGCAGCGCTTTCGCACCGACGGCTTCACGGTGCTGCCCGCGATGCGCCGGCTCGGCGAGCTGTGGGACAAGGACGTGCTGCACGCGACGAAGGCGGCGACCGCGGCCGGCTACGTGCTCGCGTCCGAGCTGCGCGCGTGCGGCGTCGACATGAGCTTCACGCCCGTGCTCGATCTCGATTACGGCCGCTCGAAGGTGATCGGCGATCGCGCGTTCCATCGCGATCCGCGCGTCGTCGCGCTGCTCGCGAAGAGCTTGAACCACGGGCTCGCGCTCGCCGGGATGGCGAACTGCGGCAAGCATTTTCCCGGTCACGGTTTCGCGCGAGCCGATTCGCACGTCGCGCTGCCGACCGACGACCGTCCGCTCGACGAGATCCTCGCGAACGACGCCGCGCCGTACGACTGGCTCGGGCTGTCGCTTTCGGCGGTCATTCCGGCGCACGTGATCTACACGCAAGTCGATGCGAGGCCGGCGGGCTTCTCGCGCGTGTGGCTGCAAGACGTGCTGCGCGGCCGGCTGGGCTTTCCGGGCGCGGTGTTCAGCGACGATCTGTCGATGGAGGCGGCGCGCGAAGGCGGCACGCTCGCGCAGGCGGCGCAGGCCGCGCTCGACGCGGGCTGCGACATGGTGCTGATCTGCAATCAGCCGGATGCGGCGGAGCGGGTGCTCGACGCGCTGCGCGCGACGACGTCGCGCGAATCGCTGCGGCGAATCAAGCAGATGCGGCCGCGCGGCAAGGCGCTCAAATGGAACAAGCTGATGCGCGAGCCGCGCTATCTGCGCGCGCAGGCGCTCCTGCGCAGTACGTTCGCCTGATGCGAAACGGGCGAGGGCGGCGCGCGGCCGCCCTCGCGTCGACGTCGATCGGGCGTCAGCCGATCTTCATGCGTTGCAGCTTGTTGTAGAGCGTCTTCGGGCTGATGCCGAGGAGCGTCGCCGCGCGGTGGCGCGTGCCGCCGACCGCGTCGAGCGTCGCGCGGATCAGCAGGTCTTCGACGTCGGCGAGCGGCGTGCCGACGCGCACCTGCACGCTGCTGCCGTTCAGCGCCGCGCCGGGTTGCGGATACGCGTCGCCCGCGCGCAGCGTTTCGATGAAGTCGCCCGACTGGTCGTATGCGAGCCGCACGCGCTCCAGCAGCTCGCGCACGTTGCCGGGCCAGTCGTAAGCGAGACATTCGCGGATGAAGCCCGGCGCGGCGCGCTTGTCGGTGATGTTCAGGCCTGCGGCGCGCGCGTCGCGGTTCAGGTCGTCGACGAACGCTTCCGCGATTTCGATCACGTCGTTGTCGCGCTCGCGCAGCGGCGGCAGGCCGATCGACGCGGCGTCGAGGCGCAGCCACAGATCCTCGCGCAGCGTGCCGTTCGCGACCGCCTCGCGGGCCGGGCGGCGCGTCGTCGCGATCAGCCGGAAGTCGCTCGCGATCTCGATCGTGCCGCCGACGCGCATGAAGTTCTGCGAATCGAGCGCGCGCAGCAGCGCCTCCTGCAGCGAAAGCGGCAACGCGGTGATTTCCTCGAGAAACAGCGTGCCGCCGCTCGCCTGCTCGAAGACGCCCGGGTCGCGCCGCTCGACGCCCGTGTACGCGCCGCGCTCGCGGCCGAGCAGCATGCTCTCGACCGCGCGGCCGTTGGTTTCGATGTTGCGCGGCGACTGAACGGCGGCGCGGCAGTCGAACGCGACGAACGGGCCCTTGCGGCGGCGGCTCAGGTCGTGCAGCGTGCGCGCGGCCGCCTCCTTGCCCGTGCCGGGCTCGCCCCACAGCAGCACCGCGGTTTCGGTCCGCGCGTTGTGCTCGATCATGTCGTAGACGTGCTGGATCGCGTCGCTGCGCCCGACGAGCGAGCCGAAGCGGCCGAGGCGGCGCAGCGTCGCGCGCAGCGCCTGCACTTCCTCGATCAGCTCGTACGGGCGGGGAATCCGCGCGAGCAGGCTGCGCAGCCGCGGGATGTTGACGGGCTTCAGCAGGTAATCCCAGACGCCGTGCCGCAGCCCTTCGATCGCGCTCTCGACGGTCGCGTTGCCCGTCAGCACGATCACCGGCAGCGAGCCGTTCGGCTGCTGCTGCGGCAGGTTCTGCAACAGATCGAAGCCGCTGCCGTCGGGCAGGTTCAGGTCGACGAGCACGACGTCGGGAATCGAGCGGGCGAGTGCGCCGCGCGCCTCGGCGAGCGACGTCGCCGTATCGACCGAGAATCCGTCCGCCGCGAGCAGCGCGGTCAGGCCGGACAAGCTATTGGGATCGTCTTCGACAATCAGGGCGTGTGGCATGGTGTGCGCGAGTTGAAAGACCGATCCGTCGGCCGGACCGGCGTACAGCCCCCATTTCGGGATGAGAAATGAATTTTATGCCCCATCGCGCACTTGGCGTACGGTATTTGTTATTGACTATAAAACAGTTACGGATGATACAAATTGAATCCCGTCACGGTTTCTGCAAAGCATTGTTTATGATGTGGCGCCTTTATGCAATAAGCGGCGCCGAATAAACAAAAAGCGCCCCGAAGGGCGCTTTGTTCGACCTGATCGCGCAAACGGCGCTTATGCGCGGCTGCGGTATTCGTTCGTGCGCGTGTCGATTTCGATCTTGTCGCCGGTATTGCAGAAGAGCGGCACCTGCAGCTCGAAGCCCGTCGAGAGTTTCGCGTTCTTGAGCACCTTGCCCGACGACGTGTCGCCCTTGACGGCCGGCTCCGTGTACGTGATCTCGCGAACGAGGATCGTCGGCAGTTCGACCGAGATCGCCTTTTCGTTGTAGAACACGACTTCGCACGTCATGCCGTCTTCGAGGTAGTTGAGCGCGTCGCCCATCATTTCCGCTTCGACTTCGTACTGGTTGTAGTCGGCGTCCATGAACACGTACATCGGGTCCGCGAAGTACGAGTACGTCACTTCCTTGCGGTCGAGCACGACGATGTCGAATTTGTCGTCCGCCTTGTAGACCGATTCCTGGCCCGCGTTCGTCAGCAGATTCTTCAGCTTCATCTTGACGACGGCGGCGTTGCGGCCCGATTTGTTGTATTCCGTCTTCGACACGACCCAAGCGTCGTTGCCGACCATCACGACGTTGCCTACGCGGAGTTCCTGTGCGGTTTTCATAACTAAAACTATCCTGAACGAGAGAAATTGCCTGAGCGTTGCTCAACGGCCAACGGCGCAAGCGGGCTCGATCCGGCAGCCGAGCGGCCGCGTCTGTGATCGGTCGCGGCCGGACGGCCCCCTTTATCCTGGCGCGTCGCGCCGATAACGGACGCGCTTGCGTGGTCAGCCATTGGATAACCGCTTATTTTAACTGAGTTTTTGCAAAATTCGCCAGATTTCCGGCGAGGCCGCCGACGGCCGCGAGTTCGTCCGCCCAGCTCGCCGCGCGCGCGGCGAGCGCCGCGCGGTGCCGCCAGAAATCGGCCCAGTCGGGCGCGCCCGCGCCGTTCCATGCGTGCCAGAAGCGCTCGGTGGCCGCGCGCGTTGCGTGATCGACGCGCGCGTTGAAGTGCGCGAGCGCCGCGTCGAGCTTCGGCAGATGCGCGGCGTCGGCCTGCGGGTAGATCTGCCAGACGAACGGCCGGCGCGCCCATTGCGCGCGGACGAACGAATCCTCGCCGCGCACGAAGTTCACGTCGCTCGCCCACAGCAGCAGGTCGTAGTCGGGCTGCGCGACGAACGCGAGCCCGTGCGCGGCGACGCTGCCGCGCGCCGCGTGCGCGCCGGCGCCGAACGAGCCGACCCCGAAAAAGCGCGCGATGCTCGCGGAGATCCGGCCCTCCGGCACGAGCAGCGCGATCGGCTCGCCGCCGTCGCGCCATTGCTCGAGGAGCGCGTCGAGCGCCGGGTTTTCGTATGCGAAGAGCGACACGACGGTCGCGTCCGGGCCGGGCATCGGCGCGCGTGCGACGCTTTGCCACCACGCGCGGCGCGCGTCGCCGCTCGCTTCGAACGCGGCGCGGCGCGCGTCGAGGTCGCGCTCCTTCAGCACGCCGCCCGTGCCGGGGCCGAGGCCGGGGAAGAAGAAGGTTTTCGTGAGCGGGTAGCGCGGGTGCGGCGACGGCCGCAGATGGAAGTCGCAGACCCAGTCCTCGGCGCTCAGGTATTCGAGATTGATCCACACGGGCGGCCGCGCGCGGCGCGCCATCGCGGCGACGTACGCGCCCGGCAGCTCGCATGCGAACGCTTCGATCACGACGTCGGCGATCTCGAGCGTGTCGCCGGCGTGCGCGGGCGCGCGCCAGTGCTCGACGACGATGCCGTCGACGGTCTGGCGCGCGGCGTCGGGCCTGGCGGCCGGCTGAAGGCGCGCGAACGTCGCGAGGTCGTCGACGAAGATCCGCACCTGCCAGCCGTGCTCGGCCGCGAGCTGGCGCGCGAGACGCCAGCACACGCCGATGTCGCCGAAGTTGTCGACGACCGCGCAGAAGATGTCGCATGCGATCGCGCTTGCGGCGGCGTCCGTGGGGCGAATGTCGGCGAGGGCGGAGGCGGGGGGCGTGAGGGGAGCGGACGACGTCATCTGATCTGTGCCAAGCGAAGCGAGTGGGGCGCCGACCGGCCGATCGGCGCGCAAGCCGGCGCGCAAGCCGGCGCGCAAGCCGGCACGCAAGCCGGCATGCAAACCGGCGAACCGGCAAGCCGAACGCCGAGCGGGCGCGTGCCGCGGCGAGCCGGCCGCGATCGCGCGCGGCGAATGCTCTAAACTGGCGATTCTAAATGACCTTGTTCGCGCGCGCCGCTCGCGCCCGCATTGAGCATGACATCCCCCGACGCACCCGAATCCCGTTTCGAACCCAAGCCGATCCTCGCCCAATTGCCGCATCTGCCGGGCGTCTACCGTTATTACGACGTGCAGGACGCGGTGCTGTACGTCGGCAAGGCGCGCGACCTGAAAAAGCGCGTGTCGAGCTACTTCACGAAGACGCAGCTCTCGCCGCGGATCGCGATGATGGTCACGCGCATCGCGCGTATCGAGACTACCGTCACGCGCTCGGAGGCCGAGGCGCTGCTGCTTGAGAACAACCTGATCAAGGCGCTCGCGCCGCGCTACAACATCCTGTTTCGCGACGACAAGTCGTACCCGTACCTGAAGCTCACGGGGCACGAGTTTCCGCGGATGGCGTACTACCGAGGCGCGGTCGACAAGAAGAACCAGTACTTCGGGCCGTTTCCGAGCGCGTGGGCGGTGCGCGAGAGCATCCAGATCCTGCAGCGCGTGTTCCAGCTGCGCACCTGCGAGGACTCGGTGTTCAACAACCGCACGCGTCCTTGCCTGCTGCACCAGATCGGCCGCTGCTCGGCGCCGTGCGTCGGCGCGATCGGCGAAGAGGACTACGCGCGCGACGTCGACAACGCGTCGCGCTTCCTGCTCGGCCGGCAAAACGAGGTGATGGGCGAGCTGGAGCGGAAGATGCATGCGTTCGCGGCCGAGCTGAAGTTCGAGCAGGCGGCGGCCGTGCGCAACCAGATGAGCTCGCTCGCGAAGGTGCTGCATCAGCAGGCGATCGACGTCGGCGGCGACAGCGACGTCGACATTCTCGCCGTCGTCGCGCAAGGCGGCCGCGTGTGCGTGAATCTGGCGATGGTGCGCGGCGGCCGGCATCTCGGCGACAAGGCGTACTTCCCGACGCACGTCGAAAGCGCGCTCGCGCTTGCCGGCGATCCGGGCGCGCAAGCGGGCGACGAGGCGGGCGACGACGTGGGTGACGAGGCGGGTGCCGGAGCGGATGCGCAGGCGCGGCTCGCCGGCGATGCGGCAACGGACGCGGCGGACGCGGCGGATGCGGCGGATGCGGCGGATGCGGCGGGCGCGAGCGAGAACGGCGGCGCGGCACGCCATGTCGAGGCGAGCGCGCAAGCGTGTGCCGACGAAAGCGTCGAACGAAGCGCCGACGCGATGGCCGAAGCGATCACCGAAGCGTCGCGGGCAGCCGCAATTGCCGAAGCCGGCGAAGCCGCGCAAGCAACTGAAGCAACCGAAGCAACCGAAGCAACCGAAGCAACCGAAGCAACCGAAGCAACCGAAGCAACCGAAGCAACCGAAGCAGCCGCGCCGTCCGACATCGGCGACGACGCCGCGCCGCAGGAGGCCGACGCCGCGCCGCTCGAAACCGAAGTGCTCGAAGCGTTCGTCGCGCAGCACTATCTCGGCAATCGCGTGCCGCCGATTCTCGTCGCGAGCCACGCGATCGCGAATCGCGAGCTGATCGATCTGCTCGTCGAGCAGGCGGGGCACAAGGTGTCGGTCGTGCGGCAGCCGCAGGGCCAGAAGCGCGCGTGGCTCGCGATGGCCGAGCAGAACGCGCGCCTCGCGCTCGCGCGGCTGTTGTCCGAGCAGGGCTCGCAGCAGGCGCGCACGCGCGCGCTCGCCGGCGTGCTCGGCTACGAGAGCGACGATCTCGCGCCGCTGCGGATCGAGTGCTTCGACATCAGCCACACGATGGGCGAGGCGACGCAGGCGTCGTGCGTCGTCTATCACCATCACAAGATGCAGTCGTCCGAGTACCGCCGCTACAACATCACGGGGATCACGCCCGGCGACGACTACGCCGCGATGCGCCAGGTGCTCACGCGCCGCTACGAGAAGATGGTCGAGGAAGCGGCCGCCGAGGCGTCGGCGGACGAGGCGGCCGGCATCGACGGCAACGCGGTGCACGCGGCCGCGTCGGCCGGCCGGTTGCCGAACATCGTGCTGATCGACGGCGGCCGCGGCCAGGTCGAGATCGCGCGCCAGGTGTTCTCCGAGCTCGGGCTCGACATCGCGATGCTCGTCGGCGTCGCGAAGGGCGAGGGGCGCAAGGTCGGGCTCGAGACGCTGATCTTCGCCGACGGCCGCGCGCCGCTCGAGCTCGGCAAGGAGAGCGCGGCGCTGATGCTCGTCGCGCAGATCCGCGACGAGGCGCACCGGTTCGCGATCACCGGCATGCGCGCGAAGCGCGCGAAGACGCGCCAGACGTCGAGGCTCGAGGAGCTCGAAGGCGTCGGCGCGAAGCGTCGGCAGCGGCTGCTCGCGCGCTTCGGCGGCTTGCGCGGCGTGGTCGCGGCGAGCGTCGACGAGCTCGCGAGCGTCGAAGGCATCTCGCGCGCGCTCGCCGAGCAGATCTACCGGCAACTGCACTGAGGGCGGGCCGCGCTGGCCGGCGAGCCAGGCGGCGCGGCCCGCGCCGGGCGCGTTGCTTGTGGCGGCGCGGGTGACGCGGCACAATGGCAAATCCTTCAACCGTGTCGCGTGCCATGCCGTTCAACTTCCCGATTTTCCTGACGTGGGTGCGAATCGTGCTGATTCCGCTCGTCGTCGGCGTGTTCTATCTGCCGGATACGGTGCTGAGCGCCGACCACCGCAATCTGGCGGCGGCGGCGATCTTCATCCTGGCCGCGCTGACCGACTGGTTCGACGGCTATCTCGCGCGCAAGTGGAACCAGACGTCGGCGTTCGGCGCGTTTCTCGATCCCGTCGCCGACAAGCTGATGGTGACGGCGGCGCTCCTCGTGCTCGTGCAGCTCGCGCGCCTCGACGCGGCGATCGCGCTCGTGATCGTCGGCCGCGAGATCGCGATCTCGGCGCTGCGCGAATGGATGGCGCACATCGGCGCGTCGAAGAGCGTCGCGGTGAATTCGCTCGGCAAATTCAAGACCGCGTGCCAGATGATTGCGATTCCGATGCTGCTGTACTACGGCCGGCTGCCGTTCGGCGGCGGCATCGCGATCGACACGCGCGTGTGGGGCGAGTGGCTCATCTATCTCGCGGCCGTGCTGACGATCTGGTCGATGCTCTACTACATGAAGCTGGCGTGGCCGCAGATTCGCGAACGCGGGGGCGCCGCATAAGCATTCGGCGCGCATGCCCGATTGCGCGTCAACGAGCGCGAGGATGCGGTCGAAGAAAAAGGGCGCGAAAAACGCTTGACACATAATTCGAGTTTCACCATAATCTCGTTTCTCCACTGAACGGTGCTTGGCGCAGTGCGGTGGATGAAGTAAAACGCGGGAGTAGCTCAGTTGGTAGAGCGCAACCTTGCCAAGGTTGAGGTCGCGAGTTCGAGACTCGTCTCCCGCTCCAGGTTTGAAGGCAGCGTTTTGCTTGGCGTGTTGTTCGGCAAAGCATGCAGTGCAGGACGATGCGGGAGTAGCTCAGTTGGTAGAGCGCAACCTTGCCAAGGTTGAGGTCGCGAGTTCGAGACTCGTCTCCCGCTCCAGAACAAGGGGAAGCCGAGCTTCCCTTTTTGTTTGATGGGCCCGATGGCCTTCAATCAAAAAACTGTCGATCGTTGCAGGCCAACTGGTTTTCGCGATGTTCGGCAGACCGCTTACGGCGCGATAGCAAAGCGGTTATGCAGCGGCCTGCAAAGCCGTTTAGGCCGGTTCGACTCCGGCTCGCGCCTCCAAGTAGAACGAGATAAAGCCCTGATTCGTCAGGGCTTTTCTTTTTTCTGCGTCTTTCCAAAGATGGAAATGTGTCGCCTAGAGTGGTAAAAAGTCGCCTGTAACCAACCACAAACCGACGCCAACCACCCGTCAATCGGCTAATTGGCAATCGAGGCGAATTCATCTAGGCATGGCGAACAAACGACAGCGGCCGTCCGGCACGTGGGAATACACGATCAAGCGGGCGAGGCTGCTACCAAAGCCACTTTCCCTGACCTTTGACACCGAGGAAGAGGGCGACGCGTACGTTGCTCGATTGGAGCAGCTGCTGGACGCCGGCATCGTGCCGGACGAGGTCATCGAGCAGCGCGAAGCGATCGCGACAACAGGCGACGCGATTCGGGCGTACCTGCGCCGCGTGTCGGTGCCAGACTCCGACGTCCAGGTGCTCAATGCGCTCCTCGGCAGTGCTCCCATCAAGGCAAAGTCGCTTGCGACGCTCGATTACCAGTGGGTCGAGCAGTGGGTGACCAGCATGAAGCGTCATGACCACCTTTCGCCGTCAACGATCCGGCACTACGTCGGTGCGTTGGCCCGCTGCTTCGATTGGGTGGTGAGATCGGGCACGCCGATGTTGGCGACCAACCCACTTCGCCTGCTCCCGAAGCGGTATGCAACCTATACCGATGAAGACCGGGTGGCGGTCGAGGCGCAGGATGTCGACGCGAAAGAGGACGTACACCGGGATCGACGGCCGAGCGAGGCGGAGCAGGCTGAGATTCGGCGACTGATGGCCGGCGGTAAGCCCAACGGCCGCGAGCGTGCGTTCGATCTGCCGTACCGGCCGGCACTGGTGTTCCTCTTTGAGCTCGGCATCGAGTCCGCTATGCGGATGCGGGAAATGTACACGCTGGAGGCCGACCAGTTTGAGGTCGGGCGCAGGACGGTGTCACTCGAGAAGACGAAGAATGGCAGTAAGCGCTCGGTGCCGCTGACGACGATCGCGATCGCCGCGTACGAGCGGTACGTCGCCGCCGTGAATGACGGCGATCCTGAAATGAACGGTTTCACCTTCGACGCCGGCCGCCTATTCCCGTGGGTCGACGACATGGAGGCGTCGATGCGGGCCGAGGGCGTGCCGCTGTTGAAGCGCAAAGTGCTTGCTCGTGTCTCATCCCGGCTATCGGCGCAGTTTGGGCGGATCTTCGACGCGGCGGGTTGCTCGGATCTTGTCTTTCATGACCTGCGGCACGAGGCGACGTCGCGGCTTTACGAGCGTACGACGTTGAGCGATGTCCAGATCGCGAAGATCACCGGGCACACAAATCCCAAGGTCTTGATGCGTTACGCAAACCTGCGGGGGAGTGATCTGGCGGAAAGGCTTTGGTGAGGCCCCGGCCGGGCGGCCGGGGCGGGTCAGGAGCGATCACGCGGCCATCGCGGCCGGTGCGTCCAGTTCGGGGAGGCGTGGAAGGGGGCGTGCTTTGCGGCCGGGCCGGCGCGGGTCAGTCTGAGAAAGTTGCTTTCGGATCGCCTTGTCGACGCGCTCGTCGGTCGCCGGCGACCCGCACCGGATCTGTTCGATCCGCCGCTGAGTTTGCGCCTGCACCTGTTCGCGCAGGTACGCTACGACGTCGTCCTCCAGAAAGACCCATGCACGGCCGATCTTCGCGCCGAGGATGTCGCCGCGATGGACGATGTCGAGCAGCGTGGTGCGATCGATTTTGAGGAATTCGGCGCATTCGATCAGGTCAAGCGTCCTCACGCGTTACCTCCTCGATCTGCCGTGATGCGGTCGCGCCATTGCTCCAGCTGCTCGATGTATTCGGCGTGTGTCGGGTGATCCGCGACGGAAAGCCAGCATTCGTGGCTGCTGAAAGCCCCGCCGCTGATTGCATGCGCACTCAACCGGTCGGCGCAGATCTGCGTGGCGAGATCTGTAAGCGCGGTGACGAGGTGGTCGACAGTATCCGCCTGCAGCTCGAGGCGAAACTGTACTGCGCGTTTCGGGGGCGTTGTCATCGGCTGCCTCCTGCGAGCGCAGCTGCGCGATCAAGCCGTTCGATCTCGGCGAGGATGAGTGCACCCGCTTTGACCAGTTCGCGTCGACGGTCGTCGCCGATCTTCGCGCTCCAGCCGTCAGGCAGGATCGCTTGGCCGAACGTGGCGCCATAGCCGGTATCGGCCGCCGGCCAGTCGCGAACGCCTGCTGGCATCGCATAGTACGCGGCGAGCGCTGCGATTTCTCCGCATACGTGTCCGTCGTCATGGTCCACCGTCCAGCCTTTCTCCGCGACTTGCCGACGGCGCTCAACGCGCACATCCACTTCCGCTGCCTGCGCCGCGAGTCGCCGCTGCGTTTCGGGATGCATCGGATCCGCGCCGATGTAGCAATCCTCGGGGGCGTCGGGCCAGTCGCGCCGGCAGCGATCGAATTCCCCTTCGTTCCAGAGTGAGAGCCATTCGAGACCCTCCTCAGCTTCAAGCGCATACTGGATTGCTGCTACGGAGGCATCGTTGACCTGCGAGGCCGCGGACTGCGGTTCCGGGACGCATCGAGCAAACTCGATCATAGCCAGCAGACGCTGCGCAAGATCGGCGCGCGTCATTGGCTTCCCGTCGACCAACATCGACCGCAAACTATCGCGTTTGTGGTCGTCGGTCAGGAACAACGCAGCGGCACGCAACGCGTCGTCTTCGCCGGTTACGTTCGCGCCGGGCTGCTCGGCATGGGATGCTGCGAGGAGGTTGCGCGCGAACAGTACGACGCTCAGATCGCTGCCGTGATACTGCGGGTGCGGGTTGAGCTCTTTTCCGTACCGGCTTTCTTCGATGCTGAAGTGCGGTTCAGCGATCGAGAGAATCTGCGCGTCGGTCAGCGCATCAGTGCGGATCTTGTCGGTAGTGTTCATTGTTGGTCTCCGGAGATGGTTGCGGGCAGGGCGCGGCAGAGTTGCATCAGGCCGGTCTCGAGCGTGATGCCGGCAGTGGCCGCCCATGTGCGAGCTTCCTGCGCCGCTTTGTGGCGGGCGTAGCTGCCGGTTTCGTCGGCCATCAGGTCCAGCAGCTCGACGTCGGCCGCCTGCGAGATCTCGACGACGAGCTCGCGGATCGCGATGCGCACCGCCTCGAGGCGCTCGGCTCTGCCTCGGCGGGTCACCGCCGAGGCATCGTTCGTCTGGATAGGTTTGCGACGCGCGAGCGTCGCTTCGTTCTTCTGGATCGCTTTTGCGGGCCCACGCCCGCGCTTGCCGCTCTCGACAGCCTTGCCGTCGACGCTCGCGAGCGCGATAGCTGTGCGTCCGTTTCCGTGTTCCCGCTTATGCGACAGCGGACGTGGGGTAGAAAGAGCCGGGCGCGGGGTCATTTCGCGCCTCCAGTCGGAAACGGCCATGCCGACGCGGGATCAAGACCGGGCTTCGCCTTCTGAGTGGGGAACGCGGCATCGAGCAGCGCCTTGTTGGACGAGATCCGACGCTTATGTTCGATGGCCGTCAGCACGTCTGTCAGGTCGGGGCGTTCCCCTTTGGTGGTGGCTGCTGAGAATTCGGCAGTCATATCCGGGTCCGCCATGTCGACGAGCTCATGCGCCCACGCAAGGATTCGCTTAAACGCTGCTTGCTCTGCCTTGGTGTGCCCATGGACTGGCGACTTGATTGTGTCGATGAGCCGCGCCGCGCCCGAGCGAATGGCCTGTACGCGCGTCCACACTGCCCGCGATTGCGCAGATACTTTCAGGGGATCGCTCGCAAAGCTGGTGCCGGTGTTGTATTCGATGGCGTAGATCCACGCTCCCGGGGCCGGTTGTGCGATTCGAATGTGGGCGAGAGGCCCCTTGATCCGATCGGTCCGCTCCGGACCACGCAGCGTGTCGACCGGCTGGCAGCAACCGTTTTCGTCAGGCTCCGTGACGGGCCAAAATGTCCCGGTGGGTTTGGCGTCGAGTAGGTCACTGAGCGGCATGAGCGCCTTGTGAACGGCGTCGATAGTGGCCTGTTCGAGCAGGCCGAATCCGTCGTCATGCAATACAACCTGCAGGGCCTGCAAAAGTTGCTTTGCACGCGGTTCGTCGATCTTCGTCGGTTTGGGGGCAGAGGGCTTGGCGGTCGGCTTGTCGCTGCCCAGGTGCTTCTTCGTCACCTTGGTTTTGCCCGCTTCCTTCGCTTTCGACAGACCGGACACGATGCGCTCGAGCGCCTTGTCTGCGCCGTGCGCGCGGATTTCTTCGATCGCGAGGGTTCCTGCGATCGCGCCGCTGCGGACGAGGTCGTGCAATTCGGCCGGGGCCTTTTCCAGCAGGGCCGCGTCGCGAATCGATTGCTCGGTAATGTTGAGCTCCGCGCAGATCTGCTTCGTATCGTACTGGTGCACATCACGCAGCTCGGCAATCGAAGTCGCCAGATCCAGTGGCGATGCCGCTTTCTGGCGGTTGTTGTTGTAGCCATCCACAACCATTTTCGCGCGGTCGACTTCGCGGCTATCGCGGACCACCAAGGGGATCTTGCCGAGGTCCTTTCCAGCCTTGATCGCCTTGCCGGCCGCGAGGTAGCGGTGCTGCCCTTTGTAGACGTAGAACAGATCCTTTCCTTCGACCTTGCGCACGTAGCAGTGCAGCGGCGAGCCCTTGTCGTACCCGTGCTGGATCATTAAAACCGTGAGTTCATTCACCCATGCAAGGTCTACGGCGCGGATGTTGTCAGCCGGGTCATAGTGAATTTGGTCATACGGCACCATCCAGAGATCGGCGGACGTGGCACCTGCCTGAGAGGCGGCGGCCTTGGTGTTCCCGGTCTGGATCGGTGCGATCAGGTCGAGGCTTTGCGCGCGGTCATTCATCACGCAGCCTCCTTCGATGCCTGCTTACGTCGCGGCGTCGCCTTACGCGCTGCCTGCTCGATGGCTGCCTTGGCTGCTTGTTCGGCTGACTGACGTTGACGCCGTGCTGCGTTGATGGCGCTCTCGCAATCGCCTTCGCTCGGAATCGAGATCTGCCTGCGGACGACGTCGTGGCCATCCATGATCAGGTACTCGGTGTGGACGCTGTCGGCGATCGGTCGGCGCATCACGACCGTCTTGCCGACGAGGATCGGCGTCGACGGCCGGCGGGCATCGCGGTCGTAGCGGACGATGGTTCGCAGACTAAGGGTATTGCCGCGCGGAGCATCGGTTTCGAAGCGCTTGATCGGGCGGGGCATGGTCTTACTCCTCTTCACTTTCGCCGGCCGCGCGACTTTTCATGTCGACGTGTCTGGCGTGCGGTTGCTGTTCGCGTGTCCGGAGCGCTGCGCAATTTGCGAGGCAGATCCGGAGGGCGGGATTGGTCAGGGATGCGGAGGCGGGGCCGGGCAGGCAGCGAAGGCGGTGCTCGCGAGCGATTTGCTCATCGGAGATTTGATCGATCGCTGCCATGCCCGGATCAGCCTGCGGTCGAGCTCGAGGCGGCGAGCGCGATACGGTTGGCCATCGACATTTCTGAGCGGAACGTGCTGACGGCGACTGCGATGAAAATGACGAGCAGGGCGATGGTTGTGCGCGCTGCGCCGGGTTGAGACTTGCGGTTTCGGCTCATCGGCTACACCTGCGCGCGCGAATACGGACGGGCGATCGGCGCTTGGGGCGCGTCATTGCCGGGGAGGAGATTCACAAGGATCACGACAACTGCCGCGACCATCACGAAGCGCCATGCGGTCGTCGACTCGACTTGCTTGGCGGGTGGAAAGTAACTTTGCTGCATGCGCTGGATCGCTGCCCGCCGAGCAGCACCGTGCGCGTCAAAGATGGGTTTCATATCAACCTCCGGTGGGCGCGTCGGGTGACGCGTTCCGCCGGAGAATAACCACAAATGGACAATAACGCAAACCACAAATGGATATTTATGGTCGAGCAACCCCTCTCGCCGGGGCTGCACGCTTCAAAAATGAGGTCTAGCTCGGTTTATTGCGGTTGATCAGGGCACCGATTGCGTGCGATGTCAGGGCCAGTGCGACGTCGATCCACGGAACGTCGTTGAGGTATGTCGCGGCGGCAATTGCAATGGTTGCAAGGGTGGCGGTAGTCCCGAACCCCCGCTGACTGCGCCTCTGTCGGCGATGTTGCGATCCGAACTCTTCGATTCTGCTTGCGAGTTTGCGCAGCTCGTCAGCAACGCAGTAGGCCATTTCTGGCTCTATTCCGCTCGTGATGAGTCGGATATTTCCGGTGGTGTCGACGGCAACCAGCGCGGCAGCTGCTGCAGGTGAATCTTCTGCGTCGATGTGGTCAAGGATGTGGCGTCGGACGGCGCGGGTGCGCTTTTGTGTCCCCGAAAGCTGGGAACTGTTTGGGTGGGAGGTGTTGTCCCTGAACCGGCTAATTTGCAGTACGTTTGCCCCGGCCCGTTGGTCTGCTCGCTCTCTCTTCGTCATTGCTTTGCCTTAGCGTGTCATCATCAAGTTCACGCTGTATCGCCTGAAGGAGTCGAGCCTTCAGGCCGGCGGCAGGGGTGTTGGTCTCGGCGATCTCAAGCGTATCGATCGACTGCGAGTTATTCCGTTGGACAACGAAAGCGATGAATTCCTCGATCTGCTTCTTCTGATCGGCGGGCAAAGTCGCGACTGAGTCGTGATCGTAAGCAATGGCATGGCCGCGAGCCGGCAGCGCATCAGAATCGGTCAGCAATTCGGCGACCGTGATCCCGAACGCCTCTGCTAGAGACTCCACCTGGGCGAGCTGCGCATAGACGGCCCCCGATAGGAAGCGGCCTACAGAGCTTTGCGAAATATGGGCGCGAGCCGCCAGCTTGCTCTGAGTGTCAAGGTCGGGTGTGGCCGCCATCAGGCGACGAAGGTTGGTCGCAAGGATGCGACGGGTGTCCTGTCGTTTCATACCTCCAAGATTGCCATTAATGGATAACCAATTGCGGGTTAATTGGGTGCCCGATTGCTTGTCTAAATAACCACAAATGGTTATTATGTCGACGCTCATACAGGGAGTTCCTCATGGCTCATTGCTCTCAATTCTTCGCAAGCACCCTTGCCCGGCTCGACCGGGAGAAGGGGAACCTGCGCCAAATCGCGACTGCGACCGGCGTTCCCTATTCGACCCTCGCGAAGATCAGCTCACGTGCCGTGACCGATCCCCGTGTGTCAACGGTGCAGGCGCTTTACGACTACTTCGATAGTCGCCCGGACCGCGCGACCGAGTCTGCATCTTAGGTCCCAGGCAGACGGGTAAACAGAATGAAAGTCCACCATCATCAAGAACAAGCGGGGCACCAATGACCTGCAGATACAGCGGGACCGAGTGGCTCGACGTCCTCTATACGTCGATCCGCAATACGCCGGGTGGCGTAGCCGAGGCAGCGAATTTCCTGACGGCACGGCGCGGTCGGTCGATTTCGGCAGAGGCGCTGCGGTTGCGCCTTCGTGCAGTCGACGAGAATCGTCTCTCGATGGAGATGTTCGAGTTGCTGATCGAGTGGCTGGAGGAGCGTCGTTCGCCGTATGCGCTGGATGCGCTCTACGCGTTGAACGAGCGCTTCGGTCTCCGTGCATCCGAAGCACACCCCGCGCCAGACGGTGATCCTTCTGAGGCCCTGATCGACGAAACGCTGCAGATCGCCAAGCACACTGGTGAGGTCGCAGATTCCGTCCGATCGGCACTGGAAGACAAGGACATCAGCGAGGGTGACGCGACGACCATCACGACAGCAGCACGTTCGCAGCAGCGTGCGCTTGATCGCCTCATTCGGCTCGCTCGGTTGGCCGTGCGCGGTCCGAAGCCGCTGTTTCGTCGCGACTGAGTCAGCCTATGCGCTTCTGTTCCGGAATGCAGTGCTGCAACCCGTACCGCGAACAGGCTGGCCTGTCGTGCGATTACGGCAACCAGTTGTGCTGCGCCAGCTCGGCGCTCGAGCGCATGGCGACCGCGATGCCGTCCGGCGTTCCCCGCCTCATCAATACGATGCTCGATACGTTCCCGGCTTCGGTTGGTTACGTGATCCAGCACGCCTTGCGCTATGCCGACCAGTCCGTCGCGATCGACACGGCTGCGAAGTACTGCGCCTCTCTCCCTTCGCGAGCGGATCGGCTGGCGTTCAAAGATCAGATCGCTGGCTTTCTCGGCAGCGAGCAACTCGAGCAGTTCGAAACATCGACACTCGCCGAATTTCATCGGCGAAAAGCTACAACCAATCGGGAGTAACAAAGTGACTTTGCCGCAAGTCTCAATCTCGCTTCGTGCACACCACATTCGCGCACGACACCGCTTTTCCGTAGGTCAATCTGCGTTCGTCGCCGGACGTGCATCGTTCCGCCGCCGCCGGGCCGCCCGGCTCTTCGCGACGGGGGCGTGAGTCTTGTCCACGATCGATCAGATCATTGCGCAGCTCGACGCTGCGGGGCATCCGCGATTGCCCGAAGGTCATCCCATCGCGGACGGGAAACCGCACCGCTACGGCCCGAAGAAAAAGCACTGGTACTCGTTGCACGAGATCGTCCGCGCCGGACAAGTTGTCGGCTACACCGGCGCGTTTGGCGAGTGGGGCGGTGACGACAACGGCGCGCAAAAATTCGTGTGGCAAGGTGGTGCGCTTCCTCCTGATGTACTCGCCGAGACCCGCCGACGGCAGGAGGCAACCGAACGCGCGGAAGAGGAAAAGCGGCGCAATGCTGCGAAGCTGGCCGCCAACCGTGCACGTCAGCAGTGGGGCGAAGCTGCTGAAGAAGGCGAGTCCCCGTACCTTGATCGCAAGCAGATTACAGCCGAGGGCGTCAGATTTGCAGAGGACGGGACACTATATGTTCCGCTGCTGCGGTACGCGGCCGACGACGTTCGTATGGTCGGCCTGCAGAAGATCACACCGGACGGTGCAAAGCGCTTCAACAAAGGGACGGAGAAGAAGGGCGCGGAATGTCGCCTCGGCAGTGTGAACGCCGACGACAAGATCGTGATGGTCGCAGAGGGCTATGCAACGGGCCGGTCCATCCGCATGGCGACCGACGAAGCGATTCCGGTATCGGTGTGTATCGACGCGGGCAACATCATGCTCGTCGCACGCGCTCTGCGCGCCGCGCATCCGGACGTGCATATCCTGATCTGCGCTGACGACGACTGGAAGGTCGAGCAGCAGATGCGGAACTGGCTCGCCGACAAACTCGGCTACAGCGGCGACCTGGTCGTTGGCGCTGATCCAGTCGAGATCGAACATCGGGGTGTCGCTCATCGCGTCAATGCAGAGGTGGCGCAGATCAACGGAGGTGTTCCGTTCATCGAACTGCGCGTCGTTACCGATTCGCGCCCGGAGCAGATCAAGCGATTCGAGAACACTGGCCGCGCACGTGCCGAAGAAGCGGCAGCGGAGGTCGGCAACGCCAGCGTAACGTTCCCCGTCTTCTCGAACCGCGAAGATCGCAAGCTCACGGACTTCAACGATCTGCACTGCGAGGAAGGGCTCCACGTCGTCAAAGAGCAGGTCGCACGCGCGATTCTCGCGGCTCTGGCGCCGGCCGCGAGCGACGTGAAGCCCTTCCCGCACCTGCACGCGGTCGAGAAAACTGCGGACCCGCTGTTCGATCAGGCGGTCGCAGCTGTGCGTGAGGCGCGTCGGGCGTCTGTCTCGCTCGTGCAGCGCCAGCTTAAGATCGGCTTTAACCGTGCGGCTCGCATCCTCGACGACATGGAGAAAGCCGGCATCGTATCCGCAGAGAACGACAAGGGTTCGCGACGTGTGCTCGACGCGGGCGATGATTCCCCCCCTTCGTCAGCTGACGCGGCCGACGACGAATCGTCGGCGGAGCCGGAGCGTCAACCTCGGTCGTGGTACGCGGATCTGCGTCGCACGAACAGTGGCGCGTTGCTTCCGACCGTCGACAACATCTTCGCGATTCTGTCGAACGATCCGAAATGGGACGGCGTCCTCGGTTTTGAACTGTTCGCGCTGCGGATCGTGAAGCTGAAGCCACCTCCGTTTCCGGGTGGCGAGGTCGGTGAGTGGACCGATCGTGACGACGCCCGCTGCGCGTTATGGCTCGGTCAGCGCTACGCAGTCAGCCCGCGCGCAGACCTGATCTCCGACGCCGTATTTCTGGTGGCCGAGCGCAATTCGTATCACGAGGTGCGCGACTACCTCGCGGGCCTGACATGGGACGGCACTCCGCGGCTGAGGAACTGGCTCGTCACGTACCTGGGGGCGGAGGACACGGAATACGTGCGGCTCGCTGGTTTCAAGTGGCTTGTCGCGTCGGTCGGCCGCGTGATGAAGCCCGGCTGCAAGATGGACAACGTGCTGATCCTCGAAGGCGCGCAGGATGCAGGCAAGTCATCGGCGTTCCGGACGATCTTCTCGCAGCGATGGTTCACGGACGCGAACATCATCATCGGCGACAAGGATTCGTATGCAGTGATGGCAGGTAAGTGGGTGATCGAGCTGGCGGAGCTGGACGCGCTATCGAAGTCGGAGTCGTCCAACTCAAAGCGCTTCTTTTCGACGGCAGTCGACACGTATCGGCCACCGTACGCGAAGCGTGCGATCGACGTGCCCCGTCAGAGCGTGTTCGCCGGCACGGTCAACTTCGACACGTACCTGAAAGACGAATCCGGCAACCGGCGTTACTGGCCAGTGAAGGTCGCGGACGTGTTGAACCTGAAGGGCCTTGCTGCCGATCGCGACCAGATCTGGGCGGAGGCGTACCAGACCTATACCGAATGGGACGCGGCGAACGTTGAGGCTGACGGAGTGCTGCCGGCACCGTGGCAAGTCTTGCCCGAGGAGAAGCCATTGTTCCGTGTCGAGCAGGACGCCCGCTACGAAGGCGACGTGTTCGAACCGATGATCGCTCGCTTCATCGACGCGCGTGACACCGTCACGATGGAAGAGATCCTCGGCGACTGCCTGAAGCTGGACATTTCGAAGTGGACGCCGGCCGAGCAGCGCCGCATCGGCAAGGCAATCAAGTCGATCGGGTGGGTGCGCAAGCGCGAGACGAAGGGCGCGCGCGGCTGGTACTACCAGCGACCCGAACAGGTCGAGATCGTCGCGCGGGCTGCGACAGCAGCAGTCGCGGCAGCGGAGGTCGCCGATGAAGCGTGTTTCTAATGGTCGCCTCCACGCCGTTCAACTCGCGTCGTTCGGCGCGCTGCGTCAGCGTTGTTCGTCGCGCCACGTCGGCACTGTTGCCGCGCCTCGACGGATCAATCGGCGCGCCGATATCCGTCCCGTGTCCCGACGTCCCAAGCGTCCCGCCTCACGTACGTGCGTGTGTGCGTGCGACGTGCGCGACACGCACACACGGATGGGCGCACGTCGCAAGCGCGCACGCGCGCACCTGACCTTCTTTCCTTGGGACAGTGGGACAGTAGGACAACATAGAGAACGGGGTGAGGGATGATCGATCTGAAAGAACTAGCCGGGACCGCGATGAATGTTCAGAGCCAGCTCAACGATCAGGCCGTCAACGCAGAGACCACGTTAGCTGCCCTCGCATTCGCGGGCGATCTCGGAAAGTTACTTTGGCATATGAAGTACGGTCAGGATGTGTCGTATGTGCATGACGTGAAGCGGTCCCCGCTTCGACGTGCAGTTCTGCTGCTGTCACATCGGATCCGAACGTCGCGGAAGTTCTCACGGGCGAAGTTCACCGGCCTCGATCACCAGCAGGCACTCGAAAAGCGTCGAGGTCAGAAAGTCGACGTCGCGAAGGCGGACATCGTCGAGCGGTTCGCGCGTCGAGTGATCATCGAGTGGTGCGCGGATATCTGCACTGATTGCGACGGTCACGGCGTGATCGGTCGATCACGTCGCGACGAACCGACCGACCGCGACGTTGAATGTCCCGTTTGTCATGGTCGTCGAAAGGTTGTGGTCGACGAGCAGCGCGTGCCGTTCGCACACAATGGCCGCAGTCCGATGGTGCTGCGGGAGTACGGCACGTGTGCAGAGTGCGACGGCGTAGGCAAGATCCGTGTCTCGGCATCCGGGGTTCGCGTTGGTCGACAGATCTGCAAGAGCTGCGGCGGATCGGGCAAAGCCGCGATCGACGAGCCGGCGCGTGCGCGTGCGCTCGGAATCTCGCTGGACCTCTACCGTGCGCAGTGGCCTCGGCATTTTGTTGCGGCGCTCGCGCTGCTGGATAGTGTCGACGGCAGCGTGTCTGACACGGTGCGACGGAAGATGCAACGATGAAAATCTTGCAAACCAAGAAGAGCGCGCATAAAATTCGGCCATCCTTTACCGAGTCACTGGATATTCGCTGGCACCGCGCGTTAGTCGTGCAAACCTCTCGGAGACATAACAACAATTAAGGGTGCCCGTTAGGTCAGTGGGAGGCGCTCGCCTTCACGAAATGGAATTCTAGAAGCCTCGAGTGCGCAAGCCTCGGGGCTTTTTGCATTGGAGGCCGCATGACTGGTGGCTCTTTCACGCTACGTGTCGACTCGTCTCGCCTCGAAGCATCGTTCGAAGATCACGTGCAGCGGCAGTTACCGTTCGCGATCTCGAAAGCGTTGAACGACACGGCTGCTGCGGGCAAAGCAGCTTTGGGCGATGAGATTCGCGAAGTGTTCGATCGACCGACGCCGTACACGCAACGCTCGTTGCGCATCAAGGTGGCGACGAAGAAGCGGCTCGAGGCGCGCGTCGGGTTCATCGACGAATCGTTCAAGGGCACGCCTGCAACGAAGTACCTGATGCCGCAAGTGACGGGCGGCCCGCGTAGCGTGAAGCGAGTTGAAGCGTTGCTGCGAGCGCGGGGATTTCTGCCGTCCGATATGTACGTTGTGCCAGGTGCGGCGGCGCAGCTCGACCAGTACGGCAACTTCAGCCGTGGCCAGTACTCGAAGATCCTTTCGCAGCTGCAGGCGTCGCGTGATCGAACGCAGAACGAAACAGACCGGTCTCGAAAGCGTCGCAAGCGCGATCCGCTTCGCGACGCGCGCTACTTCGTCGGTCGACCGGGTGGCGGCAGGATGGCGCTCGGCGTGTGGGCGCGATACAAGTTCGCTTCCGGCTACGCGATTCGGCCGGTCCTGATGTTCGTTCGTGCGCCTCGCTACGGTGTGCGCTTTCGATTCAATCAGGTGGTCGAGAACACGACGGTGCGCACGCTGCCGACCGCGTTCGAGGCTGCGTTGAAGCTCGCGATGGCGACGCGGCGGCCGTAGATGAGAGTGAGTCGCATCGCGGCGGGTCCTCCCCGCCCCCCTGCCGATGCGGGTAATTCGAGCCACGTTAGACGCGCAGTGTCAAAGATATTTCAGGGTGGTCACCGGGGTGGTCAGGTGGTCAGTTTTGGTGGTCAACGGGTGGTCATATGGCTGAGATGAGTCAACGAGCCTTCGCGCGTCACATGAACGTCGCGCTCAACTCGGTTCAGAAGGCTATCAAGGCCGGCCGGATCTCCCTGAACGCGAACGGCAAGATCGACTCCGATGTGGCGGAGGCGGCATGGCGGCGCAACACCGATGAATCGCGCCGCTCGTTCGAGGATCTGTCGCGCGCGACGCCTGCGCTTTCCTCGGCTTCTCTGCCGTCGTCGCCGGGCGACGACGATGACGACTTTCCCGCTGGCGCGAAGAACGAAGACCCGCACATGGCGAAGTATCGCGCTGCGCGTGCGCATCGCGAGGAGACACGCCTCGAGCGCGAACGTATGGAGCTCGCGCGCGAGCTCGGCAACACGCTGGCGCTCGCGGACGCGCAGCGGATCGCGTTCACGGCATTCCGGACCGTGCGGGACAACGTGATGAACGTTCCCGTGCGCGTCAAAGACATCCTCGCGGCCGAAGACAGCGCGGCCCGAGTCGAATCCATACTTGAGGAGGAGCTCGCGCGGGCGCTGTCCTCGGTCGACGTAGATACGTTGATGCAAGACCAAGACGGTGACGCCGATGGGAGCGACAGAAGCATTCCTGAAGACGATCAAGGAGGCGATCCAGCCTGACGAACGCATCGGTATCGCCGAGTGGTCAGAGCGGCATCGCATCCTGCCTGAGAACAGCCCGGAGCCGGGCCAGTGGCGCAACAGCCGGACCCCGTACCTCGTGGGCATCATGGATGCGCTGTCGGGCATGTCGAGCAACGTCACACGCTACGCGCACGACGATCCTCGACCGTTCGACAACAGTTGGGTCGTGGTCGTCGGCCTTCAGAAAGGGCACCAGCTCGGCGGCTCGGCGCTCGGCGAGAACTTCATCGGTCGCAGTATCACGACGGCGGCCGGCAACATCTTGTGCGTGTTCGCGACGAAGGACGACGCTGAGAAGTGGGAGATGGACCGCTTCGAGCCGATGAGGCTCGCGACGCGTGCGCTGCGCCGCCGCGTGAAGGATTCAAACCGGAAGAACAGCGCCAACACCAAGCTGCGCAAGCGCTATCCCGGCGGCATGATGAACCTCGTGAGTGCGACGCGCGCAGGTCGCCTCAAGTCGACGACGGTTCGTTACGCGTTGCTCGAGGAGGTTGACGAGTACGAGCTCAACGTCGACGGACAGGGCAATCCGATCGACCTTGCCGTCAATCGGACAAGCAACTTTGGCCGCCGGGCAAAGGTGTTCGCGAACAGCACGCCGACGATCAAGCGTCGGTCGCAGATCGAGAAGTTGTACGAGCAGGGGGACCAACGCCGGTACTTCGTGCCATGCCCGCACTGCGGGCATCCGCAGTTCTTTGACTGGCACAAGGGGATGAAGTACACGGCGGGCGAGCCGGAGACCGTGCGCTACTACTGCGAATCATGCGGGGCTGGGGGGCGTGAGCACGAATGGAAGCGGGGGTATGAGAGTGCGTACTGGATGCCGACCGCGAAGGGCGACGGAAAGACTGCCAGCTTCCACCTTAGCGCCATCTATGCACCGCTCGGCTGGCGTCCGTGGGACGAGATGGCGGCCGAGCACGAGGCCGGTAACCTCGACGTTGAGAAGAAGATCGCTTTCTTGAACAACGGTCTCGCTGAGACATACGAGGACAAAGCGGCCGAGATGAAATGGCAGACGGTTAAGCGCCGCGCGCAGCCGTACAAGCTGCGTACGATCCCCCTCGGGTGCCTCATCCTGACTGCGGCTGTCGATACCCAGAACGATCGTCTCGAGGTCGAGATCGGCGGCTGGGGGCGAGGGATGCGGAACTGGACGATCGAGCACAACGTGCTGCGCGGAGATCCCGCGACGAAGGCTCCATGGGCCGCGCTCGACAAGCTGCTCGAGACACCGATCGTCAACGCATTTGGTGTGCCAATGCGGATCGAGCTGTGTGCGGTCGACTCGGGTGGTGGCCGCACGCAGGATGTGTACGACTACTGCCGCCTTCGTAAGCACCGCGGCGTGTTCGCGATCAAGGGGGCGCGTGACAAACACAAGCCGATCATCGGACGCCCGACCGATCAGGACGTGACGAAGAACGGTCGGACGTACAAGGGCGGGGTGCAGCTGTGGCCGGTGGGTACTGATACGGCGAAGTCTCGGATCTACAGCGCGTTATCGCGCGACGAGGAGCTAGAGGTCGCTGATCATCAGATGCTGTTTTCGACGGATCTCGAAGACGAGTACTTCGAGCAGCTCTGCGCGGAGGCATACAACCCGGCGAAGGATCGGTGGGACAAGCTTCGCAAGCGCAACGAGGCGCTCGACCTGAAGGTCTACAACCTCGCATGTGCGTACCACCCGAAGCTGCGGCTCAACGCGTTTCAGGACGCCGATTGGGCCGCTGTCGAGGCTGTCGTCGAGCCGCGCGTCCGTGATCTATTCGCCGAGCCGGCTCCGGAGGTCGAGGTGGACACCGATCCTGTCGGGAGCGATGCGGAATCGAATGGCGATGACCTGGCGGTCGAGCCGGAAGCGGCCGAACAGGCAGTTGTGGAAGTTGAACCCGTCGTATCCGCTCCCGTGCCAGAGGAGGCGGAGGCTCGTTCGGTTACGACCGGATGGGTTCCACGACGTGATAACTGGTTGAGGCGTAGGTAGCTATGGCATTCACACAGAACGACCTTATCGCCGTCGAGCGAGCCATCGCGAGCGGGGCGCTGACGGTGGAATACAACGGCAAGAAGACGACGTTCCGCAGCATCGCTGACCTGCTCGCAGCTCGCGACCTGATCAAGGCCGACGTCGACGCGGCCGCAGGCGGCTCGCGCCGGCCGCGATCGAGCATCGCAATCATCGAGCGATTCTGATATGCGCACGAACATTCTCGACAAGATGATCGCGGCGGTTTCACCCGTATGGGGCGCTCGCCGGATGCAGGCACGTGTCGCGCTCGATGCTGTTCGCGGCTTCGACGGCGCGAAGCGCGGTCCTCGCGCTGTCGGCTGGCGCGCAAGCGGGGCCAGTGCGACCGCCGAGCTTGCGCCAGCATTGGCGACCCTGCGTAACCGGTCGAGGGATCTCGTCCGGAACAACGGATACATCAAGCACGCGTTGAACGTGAAGGTCGCGAACCTGATCGGAACAGGCATTCGCGCGAAGTTTGACAACAAGGCGCTGCAGAAGCTGTGGAAGCATTGGATCAAGCAATGCGATGCGGCTGGTCTGCTCGACTTCAATGGCATTCAGGCGCAGTGCTACCGGGCGATGGATGAGGCCGGGGAGGCGTTCGTTCGGTTCAGGACGCGTCTGCCTGACGATGGCCTCGAGGTGCCGCTACAGCTGCAGGTGCTGGAAGCGGAGTATCTCGATAGCGCCAAGACGGGGCCGACCGACAACGGGGGATTCATCATCACCGGGGTGCAGTTCGATGCGATCGGCCGTCGCGTCGGGTACTGGTTCTTCGATCGGCACCCCGGCGAGATCGCACTCGTTCCGCGTGACATGCAAAGTCACTTTGTGCCGGCGTCCGAAGTTATCCATCTGTTCGATGCAATCAAGCGCCCCGGTTCGGTGCGAGGTTTCCCCGAGTTCTCCACGTCGATCTGGAAAGTCCGCGATCTCGACGAGTATCAGGACGCGGAGCTGGTCCGGAAGAAGATCGAGGCGTGTTTCGCAGCCTTCGTGAAGACGAACGATGAAGGCTATCAACCCGGTCGACCCGTTGCCGTCACCGGGGCGAAGGCCGATGCGCCGCGCGTCGAGGCTTTGTCACCCGGGATGATTGAGTATCTGCGCAGCGGCGAAGAGATCCAGTTCGCTGCACCGGCCGCTAGCGACGGTTATGAAGAGCACGTGCGCATCGAGTTGCGTGCGATTGCGGCCGGCTGCGACATCACATACGAGCAGCTGACAGGCGACTACTCGCAGGTCAACTTCACGAGCGGGCGCATGGGGAAGATGGAGTTCAAACGGATCATGGAGCAGCGGCAATGGTTGATCGTGATTCCGATGCTCTGCGAGCGCGTCGCAATGCGTTTCGTATCGACGGCATTCCTTGCAGGCAAGACGAAGCTTTCCACATGTGACGTCACGTGGACGCCGGAGCGTATCGAGTTTATCGATCCGGCTCGCGAGGCGAACGGCCTGATCGCGCTGATCGAGGCGCGGCTCAAGAGTCGCAAGCAAGGGATTCGTGAACTCGGCGACGACCCGGAGGAGGTCGACGAAGAGATCGTCGCCGATCCGCTCAACGCTGACGAACCGCCGCCCGGCAGTAGAGGTGCCGGAGCCGGCGGAGCGAGGTCTTCGCCCGATACCCGGCGACGTACGATTTCCACCCACAAGCGCCCGCGTAAGCGGGCGTCTTCATTTGGAGGCAAGCATGCCCCGTAGCACTAACAGCCCGACGAGTCCGCAGGCGCGGGGCACGTCGATGCCGCTCATGTCGCGCCTGATGCCGGTCTCGTCATTCAACGCCGAGGCGCGCACGGTCGACGTGACGTGGACGGCCGGCGCGCAGGTTGCGCGATACGACTGGATGCGCGATCGGCCGTATCTCGAAGAGCTCAGTACCGCGCCTGGTGCCGTTCGCATGGATCGCCTGTCGTCGGGCACAGCTCCCGTCATCAACAACCATGAGCGTTGGCGGGGACTGGACGGTGTTCTTGGCGTCGTGCAGGCGGCCGATCTCGACAGTGTCGCCGGCACGGGGTCTGCGACGCTGCGATTCTCGCGCCGTGACACGGCGGAGCCGTACTTTCAGGACGTTCAGGACGGGATTCTCCGAAACGTCTCCGTTGGCTATCGAACCTACCGCATCGAGATGATCCCGCCCGGCCAAGAGGGCAACGAGATGTGGATCTATCGCGCGATCGATTGGGAGCCGACCGAAATCTCCGTCGTCGATATCAACGCCGATGCCGGGTCGACGACACGTGGTGATCCCGGTCAATCGTTCGCGGGGCATCTTCCCACTTTCCCGTGCGAGTTCGTCGAGCGCGGGGCAGCCGCACAACCCACCGGGGCCGCTGCCCCGTCGATCAATCAAGGAGCTGAGACGCAAATGCATGTTCAAGATAACACCCGTACCCAACCGACGACCGTTCAAACCCCGACGCCGGCACCCAGCAACGTCACTCCGGCGCCGGCGGCCGATAACGCGCGTGCCGAAGGCGAGCGCGCTGAACGTCAGCGCATCATCGAGATCGGCGCAGCAGTTCGCGCGAGCACGCTCGACGGCCAGCAAGCGCTGATCGACGGTTTCATCGAGCGCGGCGTCGCGATCGACGCCGTACGCGCCGAGGTGCTGCGTTTGCAAGCCGAGCGCTCGAACGCAACGAACATCCGCGGGCAGGCGAATGTTCAAACCGTCACCGACGAGACGGACGTGCGCCGAGCCGCGATGACCGATGCACTCATGCATCGCCTCAACCCGCGCCACACGATCACTGACGCTGCTCGCCAGTATCGCGGCATGACGCTGCGTGAACTTTGCCGCATCGGTCTGGAAGCGGCACACGTTGACACGCGCGGCATGGACATCCGTGCGCTGGCCGGCGCTGCGCTCGGGATGGGCGAGCGTGGCGGCTACCACACGACGTCGGATCTGCCGGTCGTGTTCGGCAACGTGATCAATCGCACGCTGCGCGACGCGTACGCGGCAGCGCCGCGCTCGTTCACGACGTGGGCGCGTCAGGGCGTTCTGACCGACTTCCGCGCGGCTACGCGCGTGATGGTCGACGGCAACCTGAAGCTCGAGAAAGTGAACGAGGCCGGCGAGTACAAGACCGGCACGCTGGTCGACGGCGGCGAAGTGATCCAGCTCGGCACCTACGGCAAAGTGATCAGCTTCACGCGCCAGATGATCATCAACGACGATCTGTCGGCACTCGAGCGTGTGCCGCTGTTCTTCGGCCGTGCAGCTGCGAACCTCGAATCGGACCTGGTCTACGGCGCACTGACGGGCGGCGGCAAGATGGCTGACGGCAAGCCGCTGTTCGATGCCGCGCACAACAACATCGGTACGGCAGCATCGATCAGCATCGACTCGCTGTCCGAAGGGCGCACCAAGATGCGTACGCAGAAGGCACCGGGCGACGATTCGGTCGTGAATGTGATGCCGAAGTATCTGCTCGTGCCGGCGGCGCTCGAGACGGTCGCGGGCCAGTACACGAGCAACCAGTACACGCCGACCGTCGCGAAGGATCAGAACCCGTTCTACGGCGTTCTGACACCGGTTGTCGAACCGCGCCTCGATGCGATCAGCTCGACGGCGTGGTACCTCGCTGCCGATCCCGCGACGATCGACACGGTCGAGTTCTGCTACCTCGAGGGCGAGCAGGGCCTGTACACCGAGCAATCGCTCGACTTCGATGTCGACGGCCTGAAGGTCAAGGCGCGGATCGACTTCGCAGCGAAGGCAACCGACCATCGCGGTCTGTTCCGCAACGCCGGCAAGTAACTTGCGCGGCGGCGCACGTGTGGTGTGCCGCCGCGCGTCTCTGTCTATTTCAACAGGAGTGCATGTATGCGGAACTACATTCAAGACGGTGACATTCTCACCGTGACGCTGACGAAGGACGTCAACTCCGGCGATCTCGTCCTGCTCGGCTCGTCGAAAACGCCGGCTGTCGCATATGGTTCGTATGCGGCGAACGTGCCCGGCGAGTACGCACTCGACGGCGTCTTCGAGCTGCCGGCGGTGGCGGCGGATGCTGCTGTCGTTGGCGATGCTGCATTCTTCGATGCGGCGGCCGGCACCGTGACGGCCAAGGCGGACGGCAACGTTCCTATCGGCATTTATGCCGCACCGAAGGCGGCAAACGTCGGCGTCGCTCGCGTGCGTCTTCTGCGGACGCAGTGACGATGTATGACCCGTCTGTTATCTGGGCGGCGATCGCGGCCGTAGGCATGCTCAAAACGGCCGTGATCGAGGAATCGGGTGCAGACCTGCAGGTCGGTTTCTTCGCCCCTGACGAGATGGATCTCGATGGTCGCGTGACAGTCTCGAAACATCGGATCGAGTACCAGACGACTGCCGCTCCGGATCTGCGCCGCGATTCCGTCGTCGTGATCGACGGCGTGCGGTATTCGATCTTTCGCCCGCCGCGACGCACCGATGACGGCTTTTTCTCTGTCGCCGAGCTGGAGGTGAAGCGATGACGACGATGCGCGAGCAATTCATCGACCAGTTGATGGCCGCGCTATCGGCCGAACCCGGTTTGCGTGATACCGGAGTCGTGGTCGAACGTTCGCTATTCGCCGCGTTCGCAAGCAGCGAACCGCGTGTGCTTGTCGTGCATCGAAGCTCCGACCCGGTGGTAGAGGAAAACATCGGCGTGACGACGCGCGAGTGTGGTGTTTCGCTGTCTGCAGTTGTGCACGCCGATGCGCCCGATCGCGAGGCCGACGTCATATTCGAGGTGACGCATCCACTCGTGATGCGCTTTCAGGCGGACGGACTGATCGGCGTACGCGAGGCCGGCACGGACGAACCGCAGGCGGGCGACGCAGACGGCGGCGTCGGTGTTGTGACGATGCGATATCTCTTTCTTTACCAGACGCGCGCTGGCCACCTCGATTGAGGTCGCGGTAGCGCATTGACAGGAGTTGAAATGGGTGCCCCCAAATCAATGCGAAATTCCGTTGTACTAGCCGCGCTTCAAACTGCGGTTGGTACTCCGGCCGTGCCGAAAGGCGCAACTGATGCCATCCTCGTAAGCAATCCGTCTGCAAAGGCGATCTCCGCCGAATACACCGGCCGAGATCTCGTGCGCCCATACTTCGGGAGTAGCGAGCAGCTTCCGGCAGGCGCGCATGCCGAGCTGGATTTCGAAGTCGAGGTTGCCGGGTCGGGCACGGCGGGCGTCGCCCCTGCATGGGGTCGACTGCTCGTGGCGTGCAACTTTGCCGAGACCGTGACGGACAAGGTTGATGTCAAGTATCGGCCGGTCAGTACGGCTGTCCAGACGCCGTTGACGCTGTATTACTACCTCGATGGTCTTCTCCACAAGCTGACGGACGCGCGCGGGACGGTGTCATGGGACTTCACGGTGAAGCAGATCCCCAAGATGAAGTTTCACTTCATGGGCGTCTACAACCCGGTCGTCGACTCGCCGCTGCCGGCGGACACCGACTTCTCGAAGTTCCTCCGGCCAAAGCTTGCGAGCACCGAGGCGACCACCTGGGCTATGCACGGGTATACCGGCCCGCTGCAGGCGTTGTCGCTCGATCTGGCTAACTCGCTGACGTGGGCGGCACTGATCGGCTACGAGGGCGCTGAGATCAACGACCGTCAGCCGACCGGCAAGATCACGATGCAGCTCGGGTCGGTGGCGGAAAAGAACTGGTGGCAGTCGGTCAAGGACGCGACGACCGGCGCACTGAACATCACACAGGGCAATGTGCCCGGCAACATCGTCCAGTTCGACGCCCCCAAGGTGCAGTTGACCGATCCGTCGTATTCGGATCAGGACAAAAAGGTGATGCTCGACGCGACGTTGACTGTCAGTCCTGCACTCGGCAACGACGAGCTGGTGATCACCGTAAAGTAACTTTTCGAACCCCATTCAGACGGCCGCGCGATGCGGCCGTCTCTCTTTGCGAGGGCGTATGTCCTACTGTTTGACCAAAGCACCGACCTTCACGATGAAGGTTACCGTCGTGGAGCCGGGCACGAGCTCGAGCGGCGATGTTGAAACCCATGAATTCGTCGCGGTGTTCAAGCGGATTTCGATGACCGAGTGGGACGAGATGCGCGCGTCCGGCCGCACTGATCAATCGATCGTCGCAGAGCTGCTCGTCGGCTGGCACGGCCTCGTTGACGCTACGGGCAGTGAGGTGCCTTTCACGAACGAGACGCGTGACGCACTTCTGTCCATTCCGCACGCGCTGCGCGGTGTCGTCGTGGCATTCATGACGGGGGCGTCGGGGGCCGGACTAAAAAACTGATCGACGCGGCACGGCATTGGGCCGGCGCATCGTCGTCAGCGCCGGCCGTCGATCGCGGCGTCGTGGACGCGTTGGCAGCGTTCGGTGCGCGTCCGGCGGATCTGGAGGTCGCTGCATTGCAATCGGCTGAGACCGCGTTTGAGGTCTACCCGGAGAACTGGGAGGCGGTGCGCGTGTTTGTTGCCATGACGACGCAATGGCGAATGACAGGGATCGCTGGTTTCGGTGGGGCATCGATGTTGCATACCGGACTCGACTATTCGGCGCTTGAACCGGTGTTGCGAATGCTCGGCGTGAAGCGCAGACGTCGTGCCGCGTTGTTTCAGCAGATCAGGGTCATGGAAGAAGCGGCACTTGAGGTGCTGCTGGCTGACTGACCGGAAGTAGTGGGGCATTCGATATGAACGGACAAAGCGGAAGTTTGGGCCAACTGGTCGTGCAGTTGACGATGGACCCGTCGACGTACACGGCGAACCTGAAAACAGCGCAGAACAGTACGACGTCGTTTGCAAACGGTGTCAACCAGTCGGCGCAACAGGCTGGCCAGTCGATGCAGAAAGTCGGGGTGCATACCGTCGCTGCGCGTCGCGAGCTCATGGTGATGGCCCACGAGGTCGTGACGGGTAGCTGGAAGAACCTTGGCGGCTCCGCGATGGTATTTGCAGAGCAGATCGATCTGATGCATGTCGCACTTAGTCCGGTCGGGTTGGCAATCGGTGCGGTCGCGGCTGCCGTCGGTACGCTCGCGGTCGGGGTCTACAAGGGCGCGCAGGAGGTCAGCACGTTCAACAAGTCGATCCAGCTGACCGGTAACTACGCGGGCATGACGACAAGCAGCATCGCTGCAATGTCGGTGTCTGTGGCGGACGCAACGCACGCGAGTGTCGGTACTGCGCGGCAGAGCGTCCAGTCGCTCGTGTCGACGGGGCAGATCGCAGGTGAAGCGCTCCAGGTGCTCGGGCAGAGCATGATTCGGCTGCACGACCTGACGGGCGCCAGCCTCGACGAGATCTCCAAAGATTTCGCGAAGATGCCCGAAGGTGTTGCCAAATGGGCTGAAGAGCACAACCGCAGCATGCACTTCATGACGACGGCGCAGTACGAGCATATTCGCGCGATTGAGGAGACGGGCGACCGACAAAAAGCCATGCTCGAGACGGCGAAGCTGCTCGACACACACCTGCGCGGCGAGTCTCTGTCGAACCTCGGCGCGTTGGAGCGAGCGTGGCGTGGGGTGGGGAGTGCGATCGGTGGCGCTTGGGAGTGGATGAAGTCGATCGGCAAAGCTGAGACGACGGCCGAGCGCGTTGCGGCAGCGAAGGCTGACCTGCGTCAGCTGGAGGACGCAGCGCGGCGGGGCGGGGTCGCGATGCGACCCGATGCGATGGAAGCGGCTCGGGCGCGGCTCGCCGCAGCTGAGAAGGCGGCGGCGGATGAGGCAGACGCAGCGCGGAAGAAGTCGGACGACGCGCGTACCCAAGAGGCGGGCATCGCGGCGTCGGACTACCTCAAGCGACTGCGCGATGAGGCGCGGGGCATTGCTCGTGTCAACGACGCGCTCGACGACTACAAGCGCAAGGTATCCGACTACAACAAGGCGAACCCTGAAAACAAGGTGTCAGCTGCGCAGATGAGCGCGGACATGGCGGAGATCCGGAAAAAGTACTCCGACCGATCGGGTGCATCGGACGCGAACCGGATCCGGAAGAGCTTGCTCGATGCGGCTCTGCAGGAGACGAAGAACAGCCTCGAGCTGATCCAAAACGCGTACAAGAATGCCGACGATCAGTTGCAGGCGCTGCACAAAGCAACTTTGATTTCGGATCACGCGTTCTATGCTGCACAAATCGCGCTTGCCGACGACACGACGGCGAAGAAGATCGATGCTTACGAGCGTGAGAAAAAGACGCTCCAGTCGGCATATTGGAAGGCACCGGCCGACGAGCGTATTCGCATCACGAAGGAGATCGGCGAGGTCGACACGAAGATCGCGAAGACTCGCGAGGAAAACGCGTCGCGTGATCTGGTGCTGCTGACGCAGCAAGAGGACGCGCAGCGTCGTTACCTGAAGTCGATTTCCGACACGCGGGACGCGCTGTTGGCGCAAGCGGGTGTGTCGGTGCCGCGCGCGATGCACGACTACGACGATCGCAATCGGGGGGCGCTGCTGCAGGCGGCATCGACGGGGGACATGCAGGGGGCTGCATTCATCGAGCAGAACCGGCAGCTCACGAAGATCTCAGCGCAGTACAACGACATCGTCGCGCAGGCGAGCAGCGTACAGCGGAAGATTTCGCTCGATCAACAAGAGGGGTTGACCGGGTGGATCGATGGATTGTCGCAGTTGCGCGCAAATTCGGCTGACACGGTGACGTCGCTGCAGGCGCTGTATGACGAGGTCAACCGGCTTTCATGGCAAACGACGGACGAAGGTGTGCTGCGCAATCTGGATGTGATGCGCGATCGCATTCGTCAGTCGATGCTCGACAGCTCGAATTATTTGAAGGATTTCACCGACGCTGGACGAAATGCATTCAGCGGCTTGTTCCAGGACATTGCGAACGGTACGAAAACACCGGCCGAGGCCGTGCGTTCGATGGTCGTCAACATGCTCGGTTCATTCGCGCAGCTCTTCGCCAACAAGGCGTATACGGGGCTGATCGGCATGCTGTTCGATGGGGCGCTTTCCAGTGCTGGCGGTATGGGCGGGAGTGCATACGGCTTCACGCCGTTGTCGTCGATTGCCGGTAGCGGTGCGCTGTTTGGACTGGGTGCCGGGATGAAATTTGCGGGCGGTGGGCTGATCAGCGGACCCGGTACGGGTACGAGCGACAGCATTTTGGCTCGCGTATCGAATCGGGAATTCATCGTACGTGCCGACGTCGTGTCCCAACCGGGCGTGCTCCCGATGCTCGAGGATCTCAATAACGGACGTGGCATGTCGCGGCTCTCGAAGTTCGCCAGTGGCGGCCTCGTGGCAGGTTCACGCGCGGGTGGCGGCAATGCATCGGACGCGGGTCTGAGCCTCTCGTTGTCGATGCCGGTTTACATCCAGTCTAGCGATCGTGAACAGACGCAACCGTCGTCAACGGGGGGCGCTCAAGCGCTCGCTGACGGCCTGAAGCAAAAGATGCGTGCTGTCGTTCTCGGCGAGACGCGTCCGGGCGGAATCATTTACTCCTTCATGAAAAATGGCAGATGAAATTTTCGCGTGGTCAGTTCGCACCGGCGATACAGGACAGATCGATTTCAAGGTGCGAGCTGCGTCCTTTGGTGACGGGTATCAGCAGCGTCTCCGGGACGGGATCAACTCGAAGCGTGCGAAATGGCCGATTACGATCATCGGCACGCTGACGGAGGTTCAGCCGATTCTCGACTTTCTAGACCGTCATGCCGGTGGGAAGGCGTTCCAGTGGACGTCGCCGATCGGTGTCGTCGGGCGCTACGTGTGCGCTGGCTATGCGCCCCGTCGTGGTGCGGGGGCCATAGTTACTTTGACAGCGACGTTCGAAGAATTTTTCGGGGCTTGATATGGCGCAATTGGAAAAGATTGATCTCGGTGCGCCGGGAACTGGTGTCGGCGGCGACTCGCCGCGAAGCGGCAACGATCGCATGAATCGTAACGTCGACATTCTCAATTCGCAGGCGACGTTGAGGTCGGCGCAAACCGGAATCAACAGTTCTCAGCAGCTTACCGTCGCGGACCACGTTGGGCGACGTGTCGGCATTAACCTGGGGTCACCGGGATGGGTCAAATTGCCAGCTGCGAAGAAGTGTGCGGCTGATCAGGTTATTCACCTTCGCAACTTCGGACTGACAACCGTAACGCTTGCCGTCGAAGATGGATCGGGCGACTACATCGGGTTGGATCGGTTGCAGCCGTTCGAGACTGTTCTGATGGATACGAACGGGTCTACTGGTTGGTGGGTTTTGTATCGAGGTCGGGCAAGTTCCGGCGACGAATCCGTCCTTGGTGGCCTTACTGTCGGGGGCAGGATTGGGGCCGGCGGAAAACTCGGCGGCGTCAATAGCCCGAACCTGCTGTTCAATGGGTCCGGTGAGCTCGGGGTCGCTGGCGGGTGGGGGCCGAATGGTTTCGTGGACGCGTACACAGGAGGCACCGGAGAGGGGACCTACTTTTCGAGCAAGGCCGTCATCAACTCAAATTCCTACGTGGGTAGCAACTCGATCGCGATCGGACCGGGAACGCAGCTCACTCTGTCAGGTGAGATTCATGCGGGTGGAGTAACGGCGGGTACGGTGTGGTTCCGTATGGTCTACCTGACCGCATCGGGCTCGGTAATCGGAACCTCGCCGAACATCACTACGACGAATGGCTATGGTTGGGTATTCAAGTCGGATTCTAGGACGACGCCTGCCAACACGGCCTATGTCTACGTTCAATTGGGAGTAGAGGGCTCGCCGCCTTCGGTAGTCGCTGGTGGGGTGTCGTGGCGCCGTCTCAAGTTGGAGTATGGCTCGGCTCCGTCGCTCTACTCGCAGGAAGCGACTGTTGCGTATTTGGGCGGACAGCCGGCTCTTGCGGGTCGGCCGACGTTTGCCGGCAAGGTTCCGTGGGATAGCGGAAACCTACCCGACCCGTTGACTGCATCAGCGGTTCAGGCGATCTCTACAACAGGCGGCGAAGAACGAGACCTATCCATCAACGACGAGGTACGCCTTGCATTGACCTTTACCGCTCGAGCGAGCAGCGTTTGCGCAAGCGCGTCTGTGTATTTCAATGTGGGCGCGCATTCAGCAGAAGCAAACGACTTTGCTGGGTACCTCGACGTGTTCGACACTGTGACAAATACTCAGGTCGCACGCGGAATGTTTAGCGTACTTAGTATGACAAATGGGGCGCTATTTGTAGGCTTGGCATCAGCGGGAACACTGTCGTTAAACGTTGCGTACGGAAGCCTGACAATAGGCCGGCAGTATCAGATTCGACTGTTCGTAAGAAAGACGCGCCCGATTGGGCCGATCTACCCGCGCGGCATGAGCATTTCCGGCATGGTGGCGTAATCATGGCGATTACCGCTGACATTCAAATTCTGGAGCCCGGCGCACTTATCGAACTGTTCGAGCTGGACGCGACCGGGATTGGTGGTCAGGTTGCGTACTTTCATGGGCATCGGCAACAAGGCAAGATAATTTGGCGTGCCGTCGCATATTCGCCTTGGCCGATCACGGCGGAAGGCTTCGAGCGCACGAGCACCGGGCGACAGCCTGTTCCGAGTTTGAAGGTTGGAAACCTCGACGGATCCATATCGTCCCTATGTCTCGCGCTGGCCGACATGGTCGGTGCGAGGGTGACGCGGCGGCGGACGTTGCTGAAGTATCTCGACGGCGTCAACTTCCCGAACGGGAATCCGTCAGCGAATCCGAATGAGGAAATGCCGCCCGAGACATGGCTGATCGAACGGAAGTCGCGGGAGGACAAAGAGACGGTCGAGTTCGAACTGTCGTCGCCGCTCGATTTCGACGGCGAGCAGCTGCCGCGCCGGCAAATCATTCCGAACCTGTGCACCTGGGCTTATCGTGGTCCGGAGTGCGGGTACACGGGAGGACCGTGCGCAGACGCGAACGATGCCCCGACCACTGATCCGGCCAAAGATCGATGCAGCAACAGCCTGCGCGGCTGCAAGCTGAGATTCGGTCCCAACAATCCGCTGCCTTACGGCGGCTTTCCTGCTGCGGGCCTCGTCCGCACCTGATCCTATGAAAAAAGCAACTTTGGACGCGATCCGCTCGCATGCGGTTCGCGCGTATCCGCACGAGTGTTGCGGTCTGGTGATTGTCGAGCGCGGCCGTGAGCGCTACGTCGAATGCAGCAATGCGGCGACAGGTAGCGATCATTTCGTTCTGCCGGCGGAGGAGTATGCGGCGGCGGAGGATCGCGGTGCGGTCGTGGCTGTTGTCCATTCGCATCCTGATTCGCCAGCCGAGCCATCGGAAGCCGATCGAGTCGCCTGCGAAGCGTCAGGCGTCGCGTGGCATGTGGTCGAGGTTCGACGCGGTGACGATGGCGTTGTTCGGCCGGGCAGGATCGAGACGATCGAGCCGGTTGGGTTTCAGGTTCCGCTCGTTGGGCGGTCGTTTGCGCATGGTGTGCTCGACTGCTACACGCTGGTCCGAGATTGGTACCGCGTCGAGCATGAGATTGTGCTGCCGGACTTTCCCCGCCGGGACGCGTGGTGGGAGGCTGGCGAGGATCTCTACATGCAGCACTACCGCACGGCGGGATTCGTCGCGTTGCAGGGGCCGGAGCCGGTGCCGGAACGTGGCGACGTGATCTTGATGCAGGTACGCGCACCGGTCCCGAATCATGCCGGGATCTATCTCGGCGACGGCACGATGCTGCATCACCTCTACGACAAGCTGTCGAGCCGTGACGTCTACGGCGGTTATTGGCGGGAAGTGACCCGCCTCATTCTGAGGTTCGAAGGATGAGTGACAACGTTCGGGTAATCAGGCTGTACGGCTATCTCGGCGCTCGGTTCGGCCGGATTCATCGATTCGTCGTGGACTGTCCCGCGCGCGCGATCGGTGCGCTATGCGTGTTGGTGCCCGGCTTCGAGCGAGAGCTGATGCAGAGCCGCGATCGGGGCATCACGTACGCAGTCTTCGCTGGGCGTCGCAACCTCGGCGTGCGGGATCTTAGCTTTCCATGTGGGGATGAGGATATTCGCATCGCACCGGTGTTGCAGGGGGCGAAGGCCGGGGGGCTGTTTCAGACGATTCTCGGTGGGGTGATGGCCGCGGTCGGCTATTACTTCGGATGGACCGGGATCGGGGCCGTAATCGGCAACATGGGTGTTGCCATGATGGCCGGCGGGATCTCGCAACTGCTTGCTCCATCGCCGCGTGGGTTGTCGACGAAGGATAGCCCGCAGAACCAAGCCAGCTATGTGTTCAATGGCCCGGTGAATACGACCGCTCAGGGCGGCCCCGTGCCGGTCCTGTATGGCGAGCTCGAGATCGGGTCGGCAGTTGCATCGGCCGGCATCTATGCAGAGGATCAGCTATGACGGCATATGGGTATCACGACGTCGTCGGGTACAAGAAAGGTGGTGGTGGGCGCTCTCCCGTCGAGGCGAGCGACACCGCACGGTCGATCTCCTACGCGCGCGTGCTGGACATCCTGTCGGAGGGCGAGATCGAAGGGCCGGTGAACGGGCTGAAGTCGGTCATCCTCGACGGTACACCGTTGGCGGCCGACGACGGCACAATCAATTTTCCGGGCGCGACGATCGAGTTCCGCACCGGCTCGCAGGACCAAAGTTACATTCCGGGGTTTCCTGCGGTCGAGAATGAGATCGGCGTCAGTGTCGAGCTGCGCAGCGCAACACCGTATTCGCGCGCGATCACCAACCTCGAGCTGTCCGCCGTTCGTGTGCGCCTCTCGACGCCGCAGTTCCAGCAGGTCGATCCCAATACGGGGGACGTGAAGGGCTACCGAGTTGAGTATCAAATCGAGATCGCGACGGACGACGGAGCATTTCAGGTAGCTCTGAAGACGGCGTTCGATATCAAAGTGTCGGGAAAATATGAGCGGTCGCACCGTGTCGACCTGCCGCCGGCTCGTCGCGGGTGGACGGTGCGCGTTCGACGGCTGACGCCGAATGCAGGCAGTACGACGATCGCCGACACCATGATGGTGGAATCGGTTACCGAGGTCATCGACGCGAAGCTGCGTTACCCGAACACGGCGTTGGCTGGCGTCATGGTCGATGCGTCTCAGTTCCAGCGTGTCCCGACGCGGTCGTACCACCTTCGCGGTCGGCGGATCCGCATTCCGTCGAACTATGATCCGACGACGCGTGGCTATACGGGCGTCTGGGATGGCACGTTCAAGGTCGGATACACGAACAACCCGGCATGGATCTTCTACGACATGGCGACCCATCCGCGCTACGGCATGGGGCATCGAATCGCACTCGACCAACTCGATCGCTATCAGTTGTACAAGATCGGCCAGTACTGTGACGAGCTGGTGCCGGACGGTAAGGGCGGGCAGGAGCCGCGCATGACGTGCAACGTGTACCTGCAGACCCGAGCTGACGCATACAAGGTTCTGGCAGATCTGGCGTCCGTTTTCAGGGGTATTACGTACTGGTCTGCCGCGCAGATCTGGGCGGTGGCGAATATGCCGACGCAACCGGTATACACGTACACGGCCGGAAACGTCATCGACGGGCTGTTTGTGCGACAGGGAACCGAGCGAAAGACGCGATACACGGTTGCACTGGTGTCGTGGAGCGATCCCGCCAACCACTATCAGCAGGCGGTCGAAGCCGTCGAGGATCGTGACGGAAAACTGCGCTATGGAGTCCGGCAGACAGAGATCACGGCAATCGGATGCACTTCGCAAGGTCAGGCGCAGCGCGTCGGCAAGTGGGCCTTGCTCACGTCGCGCTTGGAAACGCAGGAAGTAACTTTCTCGGTGGGGCTAGACGGCATGCTCGCGCTGCCGGGGCAGGTGATCCGCATCGCCGATGCGACGTTTGCTGGCCGACCCATCAGTGGCCGTATTCATGCCGTCGCGGGGCGCACGATCACGGTTGACCGTGACCCCTCCGTGAAGCCGGGCGATCGGCTGATCGTGAACCTGCCGAGCGGCCGGAACGAAACGCGCGTGGTGTTCAAGGTGTCTGGTCGGGACATAACCGTGTCTACCGATTGGTCGGCTCAACCTGTTGCCGAGGCGGTGTGGGCGGTCGAAAGCGATGACCTGGCCGTGCCAATGTTTCAGGTCGTGTCGGTTGCGGATCGCACTGACGATCAGTCGGTGCGCTTCGAGATCACCGTTGTTCAGCACGCGCCGGGCAAGTTTGACAACGTTGATTTCGGGACGCGGATTGAGGAGCGGCCGGTGACGGTCATCCCGCCGTCAATTCAGCCGCCGCCGGCAAACGTCCGCATCACGTCGTATTCGCGGATCGATCAGGGCGTGGCGTCAACCGTCATGGTGATCGGGTGGGAACCCGGTCAAGGCGCGGTGCAGTATGAGGCGCAGTGGCGAAAGGATAACGGTGACTGGATCTCGGCCGGCCGAACCGGATCCGTGAACATCGAAGTGCCGAACATTTACGCGGGAGCGTACATGGCCCGCATTGTCGCGATCAATGCGATGAATGTGCCGTCCCTGCCGGCGTTCAGTCCGCTGACGACCATGCAGGGCAAGACGACGCCTCCGCCTGCGGTGACGTTTCTGCGCTCGACGTCGCAGATCATGGGGATCGGTCTGGAGTGGGGCTTCCCGGAAGGGGCGCTCGACACGCAGCGGAGCGAGTTGTGGTACTCGACCACGTCCGATCGTGGCACTGCTAAGAAGCTCGGGGATTTCGCCTATCCGCAGCACGCGTACACGATGGACGGATTGCACGCCGGTGCGTCGTTTTTCTTCTGGGCGCGGCTCGTTGATCGCTCGGGCAACGTCGGGCCGTGGTATCCGGCAGGCGCTGGCGTGAACGGGCAGTCTAGTTCGGACGCTACCGCGATTGTCGAGTATCTGAAGGGGCAGATCGGCAATTCGGAGCTGACTCAGCAGCTGCAGTCACAGATCAAGGGAGCAACAGACTTCATTGGTCCCGCGAAGCAGCAGCTCGAGCAGCTCGCCAATGCCGTTGGCGACGTCAAGTCGCAGGTTGAGCGCGTCGACGGTGTTGTCGCGAAGTGGACGCCTGAGTGGGCCGGCGCCACGGACGGTTACGCAGGCGACGCTTCGAAGCTTGCTGGTGCGTGGACGCAATGGTCGGCCATGACGGACAAGATCTCGGCAGTAGCACGACGAGTCGATGCCGTCGCCGCCGTGACTGGCGAGCACGCAGCTCAGATCCGCGTCGAGCAAAACACGCGCGTCAACGAGGCAAGCGCGATGGCAGAGCGGATCGTCACGACCGAGGCAAGCGTCGGTAGGGTCAGTGCTGCTGTTGAACAGACCTCGCAGGCGATCGCGGACGTCGATGGTCGGGTCAAGGCGTACTACACGTTGAAGGTGCAGGCAACTGTCGGCGGCAGTTATTACGTCGCGGGCATGTCGGTCGGCGTCGACAACAACAACGGAGTCGTGCAATCGCAGATCTTGTTTCAGGCCGACCGCTTCGCATTGTTGAGCTTGGCTAACGGAGGGTGGTATACGCCGTTCGTTATCGAGAATGGGGAGGTCTTCATCAACCGCGGATTTATCGGGAAGGGTTGGATCACGAACCTGATGATCGGCGATGTGATTCAGAGCAACGACTACGTCGGTGGCCAGCGAGGTTGGAGGATCGATAAGAATGGATCGTTTGAGATCAACAGTGCGGATGGTGGCGGTCGTACGGTTATCAACCAATTCGGCGGCCAGGTGTACGGGCCGAACGGGGCGCTGCTCGTGCGGTGGGGGAGGTGGTGATGCCGGCCGGACTGCAAATCTTTGATCTGAATGGTCGCTTGCTGCTCGATGGGACGACTCGGTGCGGACGCCTGCGAGGAATGGTGCGAATTGGCGGGGCAGATGGCAGTCAATCCGCAGACCTGTCGGGCGGGGAGCCGTTTTGGGCGTTCATGCCTGATTGGTTGTTCAAGCATATCTCGATGAAAGCGCCGGTCCCAAACATCGAGATCAATGCGGGTGGCGTTCGTTGGTGGTACAGCGCAGACGGCGGGAGCGATTACCGGACACCGGTTGTCGGTTGGCTGATCTATGGGGTTTATTGATGGGTGTCGGATTTCAGGCATTTACTGATAGCGGCGTCTTCCAGATCGACGGCTTGACGCCGAACTATCAACTCGTCCAGCGCCTCGAGGCGGTGTCTCAGCAAACAACGGTCGACACGGTCTACAACAACGCGAGCATTCAGTATCGAGGTACGTACTGGATTTGTTCGTTCACGTTTGCGGCCGAGTTGCCGCTATACGCATTTTCCGCAGATCCGGGCATCGGGGTGTCGCTGTGGGATGCGAAGGGCTCCGATGATGGGCGAACCTATACCGTGCGATTCATTACGGAGGCGCAAGCGACAGTGCGTCTGTTCGTTTTCTCGAATGTTCCGGCGACTGGCAGCAGATACGGGCTGCAAGTCTTCAGTCCGAACGGCACGTTAATTGCCGACGCGGCGAGTCCATTTTTTCGCGTTCTCGACGTCATTGAATCGAGGTATATGGGCGACACGGGGTGGACCGTCACTGGATCGCCCAATCCGAGTTGGGGGCAGCGGTCGTACGGCCGACCCGTATTGATCTCTGGGATGTGGCCGGCGCATTACATCTGGGGGTCGTCGAATAGTAATCAGCGGCTCTGGGACATTCTTGAAGTCGGAACGGTGCGAGTCAGCGGCGACGTTGTCTCGTGGGGTACACGAATCTACAACGGGGGAAGGTCACCAAACATAACGACATTCAGAGAGTGTTGGCACACAAGGTTCATGGTGCTAGACGGAACGGGGATTGTGTAACAGGCCGCCAACTTGGCGGCCTTTTCATTTGTGGGGTACGGGGAAGAGGAGCCGTAATGCAAGAGCATGAAAAAACCATCTTGGAGTTGATTCTTATGGGCGGATTGATTGGCATCGCGAAGGTGCTGGTCGGAAGCGAGCCGTTGTCGTTCCGGCTTGTGGTCGGCCGTGCCGTTTTGGGGTCTGCGACGTCGATGGTCGCAGGCATCGCACTGCTGCAGATTCCGGACCTGCCTCCGATCGCGTTGCTCGGCCTCGGCAGCGCATTCGGCATCGTCGGGTCGCAGTACCTCGAGGTACTGCTTCGCAGGAAGGCAAAGCAACTTTTTGGGGGAAGCAAGAATGGGTAATTACGACGCGTTGAAACTGAAGGCGGAACTGACGCGTGACGAAGATCGGCGGTATCGCATCTACACCGACACGGTCGGCAAGGTGTCGGGCGGCATTGGTCGCAATCTGACCGACAAGGGGTTCCGCGATAGCGAGATCGACCTGATGTACCAGAACGATATCGCCGACACTGAGGCGTGGCTCGATCGCAATCTGCCGTGGTGGCGGACCCTCGATCCCGTGCGTCAGCGAGTGCTGATGAACATGGCATTCAACATGCAAGGGAAGCTGCTCGGATTTCGCAATTTCCTCGCGGCGGCGCAACGCGCGGACTGGAGCGTGGCAGCGGCAGAGATGCTCGACAGCCTGTGGGCGCGACAGGTCGGGGATCGCGCGAAGCGTCTTGCTTCGATGATGAGGAGCGGCGCATGACGTGGCTCGATCCTCGCATCTGGATGGCCGTCATCGTTGCGGTCGTCATCGGCTCCGCTGCAGGCTACTCGAAGGGACACCGTGACGCTGATCAATCCGCGAAGGTCGCGGATCAGGCGAGGCAGATCGATGACCTTCGGAACGAACGAAACGAGATTCGCCGCCGGCTGGCGGCACAAGAGGGGATCGCAACCGATGCTGCAAAGAAACGTGATCAGGCGGTCGCTGATGCCGCTACTGCTGATGCTGCTGCTGACGGCCTGCGCAAGCAGGTCGCAGTGCTCGTTGCCGACGTCCGGCGTGCCAGCGCTTCGGCCGGAAGCCCGGCAGCCGGCGACGCCCTCGATCTGCTTGCCGACGTGTTCGGCCGGACTGACGAGCGCGCGGGAGAGCTGGCGAAGATCGCTGACGAGCGGGGTATCGCCGGCCAGCAGTGTGAGCGCAGTTACGACGCATTGATGTCCGACGCGCAATCCAGCGCGTCGCGATAACGCGGCATTCGAGGCCGAGCGGCTTCGAGAGAAACAGGGCGACCGGGGGAATGTTCGCGCATTGTCCCCGGCCACCTTTCCACTGACCGAGCCAGTGAATCAGCCTAGGCCCCGTTTACCTACGTAGGCGGGCCGGATTCTACACCAAGTTTAAAAACGGCTTTCACAATGGCAAATCCGATTATTCCGTGGATCGGCGGTAAGCGCCGCCTGGCAGACCACCTGATCCCGCGCTTTCCGTCACATGACTGCTACGTTGAAGTGTTCGCGGGCGGTGCTGCGTTGTACTTCATGCGTCCGCCGGCAAAGGTCGAGGTGATCAATGACGTTAATGGCGAGCTGATCAACCTATACCGCGTTGTGCAGCACCACCTGGAGGAGTTTGTGCGCCAGTTCAAGTGGGCGCTGACGAGCCGGCAAGTTTTCGAGTGGCTGAAGTCGACGGTCCCGGAAACCCTCACCGATATCCAGCGAGCTGCGCGCTTCTACTACCTCCAGAAAAGTTGCTTTGGCGGGAAGCTTGAAGGGCAGACGTTCGGCACAGCGACGACGACACCGCCGGGCCTGAACCTTCTGCGGATCGAGGAGGAATTGTCAGCCGCACATCTCCGGCTGGCGAATACGTTCGTCGAGCGTCTCGATTGGGCGGGTTGCATTGACCGCTACGACCGGGCGCACACGCTGTTCTATCTCGATCCCCCGTACTACGAGACGGAAGGTTACGGCGTGGCGTTCCCGTTTGCAGAGTACGAAAAGATGGCGGATCGGCTGCGCACGATTAAGGGTCGGGCGATCGTGAGTCTGAATGATCATCCCGAGATTCGACGTGTGTTCGACGGATACCACATCGAGACGGTGCCGATCGACTACACGGTCGGGGGCGGTAAGGGCGTCAGCCGAAACGAACTGATCATTTTCAGTTGGGACGACGCGGCACAACCGGTCGGCTTGTTCTGACCTAGGCCGGGGCGTTGACCCCGGCTCGCTTTCAATAGTTACCCGCGCGTAATCATTCTGTAAAATGAAATCGCGGGGACATACCAAATCAACTAGCACCTGAGACTTCAATGAAAAAAAAGCTACTTGCTACTTTTTGCGTTGCGGCCGCTCTGTCGGCTTGCGGGGGTGGGGACGATGTTGCTGCACCGGCTAACACCGGGCCGACGATTCGCCTCACGTATTCTGGCGACCCGATCATCACTGCTCGCGTTGCTCGTGCGATGGCGGCGTCGGACGGAGCTTCGCCAGTCGTACCGAGTGGGCTCAACGCGCAAGCGACAATCGATGCGTTGCAGGCTGCGTTCAAGGCACGCGGTGCCGATATCGGCGTCTATCCGGGCGTGATCGATGGCACTGCGCTGCATCAACTTGTCCAGGCCGAGAACGGCGGGGTAGGTCCGAGTCGTGACGAGGTGCTGAAGGCGAACGTCAATGTTTCCGAATGGGTCTTGATGAACTTCCAGCTCGACGACATGGCGGGGTACGTCGACACGCCGGAAAAGCGGGCGGCCGTGAGTCAATTCCAGAGGGATCTGGAGATCTACGCGGCGCGGGAATACCTCAAAGGTCGCGTGGTACACGCAGTGCTGCCGATCGTGTCGTGCCAGCCAGTGAAGGTCGAGCGTTACACCGACGACACTGGCGTTGTGCGTGAACGTTCGTATCGAACCGCGTCCAGTGAGCTATACGGTGCGGTTTATGCGGCCTCACTTAACGATATCGTTGGCTTCCGGACGGTGGGCGGTCAACGGGATTCCGATCCGGCCCATATGGGCGCTGATTGCTCGACGCCCGATCAAATTGCGCAAGACGCGCAGATCAACAGCATCGTCGATCCGCTCACGATCAACTACAAGGCGGCGCTCGAGACGATCGAACAGTGCAAGCACAATCCCGAGGCGATTCCGGAGTACATCCGGGGCGCGCAGTGTTGGGGCATCGAGCCGGTCAAGAAGTAACCGCTGGAGCGCCGTACGCGAGCCAGCGTGAGGCGCATTCCCCGCCGCGCGGTCAATCGAACCGCGCACCATCAATCATTCTTCGCAGCTGATCGAGCGCGAACGAATCAGGGTAGCCGCCTTTCTTCAGCTCGAGCTCGGCCGCGCAGACCATTTTCTCCATGAGCCGCAGTGTTCGGCGGACGTGCACGACTTCCAGCACGAAGCGTTGTTCGAGCGTAAGCGAGCGATGTTTCTTGAAGTTGGCCGCGCTCCACGCGTCGCGCAACTCCTCCCATGTCAGGCGTTGAAACTCGGGCAGCTTTGTTGCCTTGTCTGAACCCGGATCAGGTTCACCGGGAACGTCGTAAAGCCTGCGTTTCATTTCTTCGCGCGCGCGCCACTCGTCGGAGAACGGCTCAACGGGCGCGCGAGGATTGTTCATTCGGCCTGCCCGTGTGACCTCCCTGTCGATCTTGTTCGACAAGCGTCGCAACGGGGCGGCGTATTGCAGCTCGTCGGCACGATCGAGGTACGCGATCATGCGCGTCGCGTCGCCGGTAAGCCCACTCATTTCGCTCATCGTGATTCGCAGGTGTAGCACTTCGAGAATCAGCCGATGGACGTCGGCATACGTGCACGAGTTCCACCACTTCGACATCTCATCGAACTTGGGAGGGGTAAATGGGGGCAAGATCATGATACGCGCGAAACAGTCGGGTAGCGACGACGCATTGCTGCGCCGCCGCCCCCTAAGAACCGTACGTGCGAGTTTCCCCGCATACGGCTCA
>NZ_LOYJ01000098.1:0-16442 GCF_001526245.1 Burkholderia sp. MSMB1498 | reverse complement strand
AGACACGAGACACGAGACACGAGACACGAGACACGAGACACGAGACACGAGACACGAGACACGAGACACGCGAGATGCGAGATGCGATGCGGACGGGCGGCGCGCCGTGCGTGCGGCCGCAGCTCGATGTCGATGATCCGCTCGGCGATCGCGCAAATCGACACCGCCGCCTCGGCGGCGGCGTCGCTCGTGGACGCCACGCCGGCGCGAGCACACGCACGGCGAGACGAGCCTCGGCCACGCGTCGTTCGGCGCGCCAGATCCTGCGGACGCTGCGAGCCGACGATGCGTTGCGTCGGTGAGCGATGCCGTGGCCGGAAGCCGGAGGCGGCGCTGAAGCCCGATGGGCGGGGCGACGGACGCATCGCCCGTCGTGTGAAGCGGCGACCGTTCGCGGAGGCGGGCCCCGATCGCCGCCGCCGCCGAATCGAGACGAACGGCGGCGCACTTGCTGCGGCAAACGATTCCGCCGGGGCGTCCGTCACACGAACTCGAACGTGCGTTCCCGGCGTGGCCGGGCGCGCCCGCGCGATTCGCCCGCTCGCAGGTCGCCGACAGCATCGTCGACGACGCGCACCGCGCGCCCGCTCCGCGGCTCGAGCCGCAACGAGCCGAGGCGCGTGACGCGTCCGGGTTCGGGCAGCCAGAACGCGTCGTCGGACACCTTCGCCTCGAGCGGCGCGGGCGTCGCCTTTGCATCGTGCAACGAGCCGCTCGCATAGCCTTTTTCGCGCCATTTGCGCAGCACGCGGTCGATTTGCGCGGCGAGCGCCTGTACTCGATTCGTGTGCAAATCGCGCTCGTCGACGCTCAATGCGACGGCGATCACGATGTCGTCGATGTCGTGCGACACGAAAATGCTTTGGCCGCACATGCCGCCCGCCGCGTCCGCGATCGCGTGCACGTCGTCCTGCAATTCGATATGCGCTTCGCGCCAGGCGTCGATGCCGACCTTCGGCGCGCCGCCGTTGCCGTTCGATTTCGCGCCGCACGGCCGGGGGCGATGAAACGAAAGCGTGACGATCGAGGGCGGGCGCACCTCGTCGTACAGCAGGAAGTAGTAGGCGGCGGACAGGGCGGCGATCGGCACCGCGAAGAGCGCGACCGCCCCGATCGCGCCTTCGGACGCATAGGCCGCGATCGCGACAGCGAGCGCCGGAACCGCGAAGGCGAGGAATTTGCCGACGAGCAGGCCGAGCGCGAAGGGCAGTGCGTAGACGACGGGGCGGTCGCGGCGGTTGAGCCAAACGCCGCGCGCCGGCCGTTTCAGAATGCGATGGAGCACGAGCGCCACGAGCGTCGCGATGAGCGCCGCGCCGGTATAGGCGAAGGGCCTCGAATTGGCGAGCGACATCAGTTCGGACATCACGTCGAGCGCGACGCCATGCCCGACTTGCTCCGGCAGCAGCGCTCGGTAATGCCGCACGAACGCGCCTGTCAGATGATAGGCCGCGTAAGCGGATGCACCCGTGGGGACGAGCCAGTCGACGAACCAGCGCTTGGCCCAACCGAATCGGCCCGTCTCCAGTTTCGGCAGCGGCATTCGCAGATGACGGCGGATGAAAACGGAGAGTCCGGTGCGCTGCGTCGGTCGGTCGGAATGGTTCATCGTTGGAATCGGTTGTTGTCGTGATGGCCGGCGAATGCGGCGAAGCGCCCGCGCGTCGTCGGTCAGGCGGCCCGACAAGGTTATCGGCACCGTGCGCAGGAACTGAATGGCGCGTCGCGCCGCGCGGACCGGCGAACCTATTCGGACTTGCTTCGTCGGCTCGATGCCGCCGTCAACCGAATGCGGCCGCCCGTTCGTCTTGGTCATGCCCGCGAAGCCGCCGATCGCGAATCCGGCGGCGGGCCGAACGCCGGTCGGCGCGGGGCCGCGTCGTGTCGCGTGATGGGGGATCGCCGCGTCGGATCGCTTGTCGCGTGCGTGGCGGCGAGCGTTTTCCGGCTGGGGGCGGATGTCCGATCGTCCTCTCCGGCATGAGCCCTTTCGACCGGATCGCGTTGCGGCGACGATCCGCAGGCGATTCGTGGTCTCGAAGAGTCCGTCGCTTGCCATCCATCGCCCGCTGGCCGTCGCTCATCGCCGACCATCCACCGCCGACCGCCGACCGCCGACCGCCGACCGCCGACCGCCGACCGCCGACCGCCCACCGCCCACCGCCCACCGCCCACCATCCACCATCCACCATCCACCATCCACCATCCACCGCCCGCCATCCACCGCCCGCCATCCACCGCCGCGCCGAAGCGATCGCGTTGCGCGGCTCGGCCTTTTCGTCCCGCCGCCTACGAAGCGACGACGCGATTGCGGCCTTCGTTTTTCGCGCGATAGAGCAGCTTGTCGGCGGCGCTGAGGATCTCGTCGACGGTGTCGCCGTCGCGCCCGTATTGCGACACGCCGATGCTCACGGTCACGGGCGTGTGCTTGCCGTCGATGCCGAACGGCGTGTTTGCGATCGTCGTGCGCACGCGCTCCGCGATGCCGCTCGCCGTGTCGGCGAGCATCCGCGGCAGCAGCACCATGAACTCCTCGCCGCCGACGCGCGCGATGTGATCGTAAGGGCGGATCGCGGCGAGGCATTGGCGGACGAAATTGCGCAGCACGACGTCGCCGACCTGATGGCCGTAGTTGTCGTTGATCATCTTGAAGTTGTCGAGATCGAGCGCGAGCAGCGAAAACGCGGTGCCGTCGCGCTTCGCGCGCGCGATTTCCACGTGCATCTGCTCGATGAACTTGCGCCGGTTCGACGCGCCTGTGAGCGGATCGGTGGTCGCGAGATGCTCGAGTTTCTGATTGGTCCGCTTGAGCTCCTGCAGCGCGCCCTCGGTGCGCGCCATCGATTCGGCGAGCCGCGCCATCAGGTCCTGCTGGCTGTAGACGGTCGCGAACGAGCGGGTCGTCGTGAGCGCCTGGACGACGCCGAAGCTCAGCGTGAAGAAGCCGGTCGCGAAGATGACGTGCGCGAGCCACCACATGTGGTTCCACGGCTTGCCGAGAATGAACGCGATCGACGACAGCGCGAACGACGTCACCGAGACGCCATAGATGAGCATCAGCGGCGTGCGGATGCGCCGCACGAGCAGGAGCGCCACATTGACGAGCGACACGATCATCGCGCCGCCTTCCATCGACACGCGCGTCCACAGATTGCCCGCGATCGGCGAATAGGCGATCGTCGCGACGACGACGCAGACGGCGACGTAGCCGGCGACCCACGGCAGCCACACCGATAGCTGGGTGCGCCGCTCGGGCGCCTCGGTATCCTTGAAGTACGACAACTGCCCGACGAACAGCAGGATCGACATCACGAGGCGCGACGCGGGCCCGTACAGCAGGAACAGCCAGATGTTCCGATGCGCCATGCCGGTGAACGCGCCGTGCAGCGAGTAGATCACCGCGAAGCCGAGGAAGCCGAGCGTGAGCCAGCGCAGCAGCGGCTCGCCCGACGACAGATAGCAGCGCCACGTCACATAGGTGACGAACAGGCCCTCGAGCGTCGCGGCGGCGATCGCCAGTTCGTGAAACTGGTGGTTTTCGAAGATGAGATGCGGATCGATGAAGCGCCACACATAGACGATCAGCACCCCGGGGACGAGCGCGAAGCCGATCAGCAGGCACGCGGCGTAGATCCGGGCGATCGTGCCGATTACGCGCGACGATTCATGGGCGGTGAAGACGGTGCTCACGGTGGCCTCCGCAATGCTGTTCTGTATCCCGAAGTGGGCAATCAGCACGGAGCGTCGCCCGGCGAATCGCCGTCGCGTCGGGTCTCGCGCTGCCTCGTTTCGTCATGCGTCGTTCGTTTGTCTGACGAGAGTATAGGCGGCGGCTTTCGTTTGACAATACGGCCGGACCGGTTTCATGCACTCGCACGGGTAGCCGAAGCGGCGGATTGTTCAGTTTTGTGGCGCAGACGCGAGCCGCGAAATTGGTGATGAAACATTCGCATGCGGCGGGCCGCGAAGTTCACGGGGATGCCCGCCGCGCGAAATCGGTGCGGACGTCGCATGGTTGCACGTCGCGCCGCATTGCCCGAATGGGGCGTTCCGTTGCCGGCAACGGGCGTGTGCGTCCGGCGCGGCGCGCATCGAAGCGGGCTCGACATTGCGCATCCGGGGCGCGTCGCGGGCATTGGTCGCGATGGTCGCGATGGTCGCGTCACATCGCATTGCATCGCATCGCATCGACGAAGCGTTCGACGAAGTGCGTTTGGCGTTCGGCGTTCGGCGTCCGGCGTGACGCGCATCGGCATTCCGTCTGCCTAGGGTTTTCATATGTCGCGAGCGGACCGCTGCATCGAATCAACGTGAATATAGTTAAGTGTTGGACCGGCTCGAATCCGGTGTGTTCGTCGCGGTGGAGGTCATCATGAGCTACAGCCTGGAGGGACGCATACTGGAGGTATGCGATTGCAAGGTGCTTTGCCCGTGCTGGATCGGAGAGGACCCCGACAACGGCACGTGTCGGGCGACGGTCGCCTACCACTACGACGAGGGCAAGGTCGACGACGTGGACGTGTCCGGGCTGACGGTCGCGTTCGCCGCGTTCGTTCCGGGCAACATTCTGCAGGGCAATTGGCGGGTGATCATCTTCATCGACGCGCGCGCAACCGACGCGCAATTCGATGCGCTCGCAAGCGTCTATCGCGGCGAACGCGGCGGGCCGCTCGCCGATTTCTCGAAGCTCTTCGGCGACGTCGTCGCGATCGAGCGGGCGGCGATCGATTTCGACGTGCGCGACGGCAGGGGCACGCTGAAGGTGGGCGACACCACGTACGCGGAGCTCGAGCCCTACCTCGGGCCCACCGGCGAGCCGACGAAGCTCGTCGAAAGCATTTTTTCGACGATTCCCGGATCGCCCGCGTTCGTCGGCAAGGCAGGCACGTTCCGCATGCACGCGCAGAAGCTCGGCATCGAGCTCGATCTGAGCGGGCAGAACGCAATTCAGGGCTTCTTCACGTTCCATTCGTGACACGCGGGCGCACGAGCGCCGGCCTGCGCTATCCGGGCGCGCATTGCGATGAGCGCGATCTCGTCGCGTCGCGTGTTCGTGCCGCTCGCGATCGCGTCGATCGCCGCGGCGTGGATCACGTTGTGGGTGTGGGATGACAGCCCGTACGCGCGTTTTCTTCATCACGTCGACTGGTCCGAGACGAATCTCGCCGGGTTGTGCCGGCTGATTCCGGCGGGGAACGTGGTCGTGCCCGCGCTGCTGCATGTCGCCGCATGGCTGCTGATGATCGTCGCGATGATGTTGCCGACCGCGCTGCCGCTGCTGCGCACGTTCGAGCGTCTGACGGCCGCGCGGCCGGACCGCAACCGCCTGATGCTGCTCGTGGTGCTCGGCTACCTCGCCGCGTGGAGCGCGTTCGGGCTGGCCGTCCATGCAGGCGACGCCGGCCTGCACGCGCTCGCGCGACGCACGCCGTGGCTCGCATGGCATGGATGGCTCGTCGGCGCGACCGTGCTCGCGCTCGCGGGCGCGTATCAGCTCAGTCCGCTCAAGTATCGCTGTCTCGACAAGTGCCGCTCGCCGCTGATGTTCGTGAGCGAGCAGTGGCGGGGCGGCAATCCGCGGCGCGAGAGCTTCGTGCTCGGCGTGCGGCACGGCGCTTTCTGCGTCGGGTGCTGCTGGATGCTGATGTGTCTGATGTTTGCGGTGGGCGCGGGCAGCATCGGCTGGATGCTGGCGATCGGCACGGCGATGTCGATCGAGAAGAACCTGCCGCACGGCCGGCGTTTGAGCGCGCCGCTCGGCGTTGCGTTGCTCGGGTGGGCGGCGTGGATCGGGGCGGCGGGGTGGCTGCCGCTTTGAGCGGCGGGGGCGGCCGCCGCTCGAAACGCCGCGGCCGTCGATTCCGGAGGAACGCTGCGTGAGACGCGCCGCGATTCTCCGCGAGTGCGGAATGGAGGCGCGCGAAAATGGCAGGCGCGCGGCCGGCCGTCGACGCGCGGAGGGCGAGCGCGGCGCCGCTCGCGGCGGCGACGTTCCGGATACCGAATGAACCGTGCGCCGCGCGCGCCGACGCCGATTTCGCTACTCCGGCTTATCGTCCGCCCGCGCGAGCATCATGTCGCCGATCGCATCGTTGCCGCGCGCCTTCAGCGCTTCGCCCGCGCCGCAGATGTCGCGGGCCTCCTTGTTCTGCCCGAGCTTCCATTTGCCGACGAGCCGCGTGATATCGATCTGCAAGCCGACGATCGAGCGCAGCATCGTGTCGATGTAGTCCTTCGGCGCGTCGCCCATCTTCCACGGCTCGGGCTGCGCCGCCTCGTGCGTGCGCGTGAGGCGCGCGACCACGCCGCGTACGAACGGTTCGTCGTCGCGAATGGCGATCCGTCCGTGCGCGTGGACGACGACGTAGTTCCACGTCGGAACCTGCCGGTGGAATGCGTGTTTGCTCGGATACCAGCTCGGCGAGATGTACGCGTCGCCCGCCCGGAACACGACGAGAACCTCGTCGCCGCTCGACACGTCCCGCCACAGCGGATTCGCGCGCGCGACGTGCGCGCGCAGCGTGCCGAGCGTTCCTTCGCCGGGCGCGAGCTCGAACGGAAGATGGTTCGCGTCGAGTCCGCCCGTTCCGTGCGTGATCAACGTGCCGAACGGGTGCTGGGCGATCAGCGCGTGCATGACTTCCGTGCGGCGCTCTTCGAAGTGGTCGGGGACGTACATGGCGGCTCCAGGGTCCGGCTGCGTTTGCGCAGCGCGTCGAAGTTGGGGGGACGCGGCGATTGTCGCGCCAAACGGATTGATTCTGTAGAGCCAGTTCGAAGAATTTCGGGTGGGCCGGAATGGCGGCGAGAATCTCGAGGGTCGCGAGGATCATCGAGGCTCCGTCGATCGGCGCGCTCGACCGGCTCGCCGGCAAGCCGAGCCGGCAATTGGCGCGGGCGCTGCGGGATGCGATCCGCAGGGGCGGAATGAAGCCGGGCGATGCGTAGCGGCAGCCGTAGCCGCAGCCGCAGCCGCTACTGCTACTGCTACTGCTACTGCTACTGCTACTGCTACTGCTACTGCTACTGCCGCTGCCGCTGCCGCTGCCGTTGCCGTTGCCGCTACCGCAGCCGCAGCCGCAGCCGCAGCCGCAGCCGCAGCCGCTCGCGTCCTCGCTGCGGTTTGCGTGCGGGGCGTCGTCGACGCATACGGGCAACGGGTCGCGCAGGGGGAGGCTGGAGCCGCCCGGCCGCGCGTCGGCACCCGGCTGCGTGCGCTGCGCCCGTCGTCATGGGGCATCGAGCCGCGTGCGAACGACGCGCATCCGCCCGCGCCCCGTTCGCGCGACGGCCCGCGCGGCGGCCGCATCGCCGCCGCTCGACCGGTCGGGCGGTTGCTCAGCCGTCGCTCGCCACCCACGCGCCGTGAAAGCCGGCCGGAATGCGCCGCGGCAGATGCACGGTCGCGACCGGTTCGCCGTCGACGGCCCGGCCGTCGAGGATCACGACGTCGCTCGTATCCGTTGCATGGCGGTACACGCAGACGAGCACCCAGCCGTCGTCCTCGTCGGTCGCGCCCGGACGCGGGACGAACACGGGCTCGCTGTTCTGGTCGCCCGGCGGCACGCGGTAGCGCTGGATCGAGCCGCCGTCGACGTCGTAGCGCGCGACGCCGCGCAGCGCTACATGGCTCGGCTGCTCCGCCGCATACAGGTACCGATGGCGGTGGCCGGTGCGGCTTTCGTTGATCCGCGGCAGCTCGATGCCGGCGTCGTCGAGCGGCTGCTCGGCGACGATCCCGGTGACGAGGTCGATCACGTAGCGCCACAGCACGCCGCACGGATTGTCGTCGAATGCGCGCCCGCCGCGCGCGACGCGCAGGAACCACGGATAGCGGACGACGTCGAGCACGATCGCCGAGCGGTCGAGGTCGTACGCGTTGACGACGTGCTGGATGAAGCACGGCGTCACGTCGAACCAGCGCACGTCGCCGCCGTGGCGCGGCACGACGCCGATGCGCGCGCCGCGCTCGTCGTGCCAGCGCAGCGGCATCCGGTGGCCGCGCGACAGCATCGAGAAGTCGTACGCGACGTTCAGATCGAAGACGATGCTGTGCGTCGCGGTGATCGCGATGTCGTGCATCATCGACGGCGCGGGCAATTCGATTTCGACGTCGACGGTTTGCTCGCCCGCCGCGTTTGCGACGCCGTAGCGCAGCCACGGCCTGTTCCAGTCGGCGCGAAACGCGATCAGCTCGCCCGTGCGCGGATCGATCTTCGGGTGCGCGTTCATGCCGTGCGCGAGCGCGGAATGACGGCGCGACGCGCCGATGCTCTCCAGCCCGGCCGTGATCGCGAGCGGCGCGCCGCCTTCGGCGAGCGCGAGGATCTCGCCCGCGTGAACGAGCACGTTGACGTTCGGATTCGTGTCGACGAGCGACGGCGCACGCTCCGGCGCGACCGCGTGTGCCCAGCGCCGCGTGCGCGCCCAGCGGTTCCGGTAGCGCGTCGCGCGGCCGTCGCGGAACGCCACCGCGTGCAGCATCGCGTCTTCCGGCCACCACGACAGCACGCCGCTGCCTTCGAAGCGGCCGCGCAGCGGGTTGGGGCCGTTGCGCACGAGCGCGCCGTTCAGCGCGCGCGGAATCGCGCCCGTCACGCGAAGGTCGAAGGCGTCGATCTCGTCGGCGACGGGCGCCAGTGCGCCCGCATTCAAGTCCAGGGTCTGCATGTGGGCCGGAAGCGGAATCAGCGTGCGGCGGGCGGCGGCGGCGCGTCGTCGTTCGACGACGCGAGCGCGATCGCGTGATCGCGCACGTCGGCGGGCCACGCGGCGATCAGCTCGCGCAGGCGCGCGCCGTCGTTCGCGAAGAGCGCGCGCGTCGCCTCCTCGAAACCGGGCATGTCGCCCGCGATCGCCGACATGAAGTGATACGCGCGCTCGTGCGCGCGGCGGCTGCGGTCCTTGTGCGCGTGCGTGCGCCGGGCGTCGTCGACGAGGCGGCGCAGCGCGACGGATGCGCCGCCCGGCTGCGTCGCGAGCCATTCCCAATGGCGCGGCAGCAGCGTGACTTCGCGCGCGACGACGCCGAGCTTCGGACGGCCGCGGCCGCGCGGCTCGTTCGCGAGGCCGCCGGGATCGGCCGCGTCGTCGGCCATGCCGTCGGCGTGGGCGCCTGAGGCGGCGTCGCGGGCCGTGCCGGCGCGTGTCGCGTCGGCCGGGGCGGCCGATGCCTCGGCCTGCGCGTAGCGCGCCGCGACTTCGTCGTCCGAGCCGCGCGTGTCGATGTCGATCGAGCGTCCGGCCGCGTTGTCGAAGATCAGGATCGCGCCGGCCACCGCGTCGTTCTCGACGGCCCGCTTGATCGCGAGCGCGACCGTCGACAACGGGCCCGCCGCGAGACGCCGGTAGCCGTCGAAGGCGATATGGGAAGAAAGGGGGAAAGTCGTCATCGCATGGGTCTCATTTGTCCGAGCAATGCGATATTTATACCCGGATATAAATTGATCGTCAATAATATCCGGGTAATATTTGCGGCCGGGCCGAGCCGAGCCGGCCGAGCGACGTCGAGCGCGTCGCTTGCCGCTTGCCGTTCGCCGCACCGATCGAAGGCGCGCGCGCTTTCGCCTACAGGATCTTCGCCTTCAGCAGCGCCTCCAGCCAGTCCGCGAACACCTGGACGCGCCGCGACAGATGTTGCCGATGCGGGTAGAGCAGCGTCATCGGCATCGGCGCCGCGCGATGATCGGGCAGCACTTCGACGAGCTCGCCCGCGCGCAGATGCGCGTCGACGTCGTACGCGGGGATCTGGATGAGGCCGAGGCCCGACAGGCAGCACGCGATGTAGGCCTCCGCGCTGTTGACGGTCACGCGTCCCCGCAGCGCGAGCCGCCTGACGGTGTCGCCGTCGACCCATTCCCACGGCGCGATGCGCCCGTTCGCGGGCGACGCGTAATTGATCGGCTGATGGCGTTCGAGATCGGCGGGCGTGCGCGGCACGCCGTGGCGCGCGAGATACGCGGGGCTCGCGACGTTGATGAGCGGCAAGTCGCCGATCGCGCGCGCGACGAGCCCCGAGTCGCTCAGCGCGCCGACGCGCAGCGCGCAGTCGACGCGCTCCTCGATCAGGTTCACCGAGCGATCGGTGACGCCGAGATCGACGCTGATCTGCGGATACCGGTCGAGAAACTCGGGCAGCGCGGGCGCGACGATCAGGCGCCCGATCCGGCCCGGCATGTCGACGCGCAGCGTGCCGCTCGGCCCGACGATCGAATGGCGGAACAGATTCTCGGTCTCCTCGACGTCGGCGATGAGGCGAAGGCAGCGCTCGTAGAGCGCGGCGCCGTCCTGCGTCGGCGTCACCTTGCGGGTCGTCCGGTTCAGCAGCCGCGCGCCGACGCGGCCTTCGAGCTCCTGGATCGCCGCCGATACCGACGAGCGCGGCATGCCGAGCGTATCGGCCGCGCGCGTGAAGTTCGCGCATTCGACGACGCGTGCGAACACGCGAAAAAGATCAATGCGGTCCATCGGCGTGCGCGCGGCGAAGCGCGGCGGGCGGCCCGTGCTCCTTGTCGGAGGCGGCGGCCGGTGTGGGCGCGGGCGTGGATTCGGGCGGGGTCATCGTCGCGGGATCAATGTGCGCGAGCCGACGATTCGTCGGAATTTCTGACAGGTGATGTCAGAAGTGTCGGCTTTATGTGGATTTTCTGGACTATATCATCCGAAGGCATGCGAGGCCGTATCGGGCGGCCTCGCGCGAAGAAACGGAGAGCCACCATGGCAGACCACGGCATCAAGGGCAAAACCGCCATCATCGCGGGCGGCGCGAAGAATCTCGGCGGGCTGATCGCGCGCGATCTCGCCGCGCAAGGCGCGAAGGCGGTCGCGATCCACTACAACAGCGCGCGCACGAAAGCCGACGCGGAAGCGACCGTCGCCGCGGTGAAGGCGGCGGGCGCGCAGGCGGTCGCGCTGCAGGCCGACCTGACGACGGCGGGCGCCGTCGAGAAGCTGTTCGCCGATGCGGTGGCCGCGCTCGGCCGTCCGGACATCGCGATCAACACGGTCGGTAAGGTGCTGAAGAAGCCGTTCGTCGAGATCACCGAGGCCGAATACGACGAGATGGCGGCCGTCAACGCGAAGTCGGCGTTCTTCTTCCTGAAGGAAGCGGGCAGGCACGTGAACGACAACGGCAAGATCGTCACGCTCGTGACGTCGCTGCTCGGCGCGTTCACGCCGTTCTACGCGGCCTATGCGGGGATGAAGGCGCCCGTCGAGCACTTCACGCGCGCGGCGGCGAAGGAATTTGGCGCGCGCGGCATCTCGGTGACGGCGGTCGGCCCTGGCCCGATGGACACGCCGTTCTTCTATCCGGCCGAAGGCGCGGATGCGGTCGCTTATCACAAGACGGCCGCGGCGCTGTCGCCGTTCTCGAGGACGGGCCTGACCGACATCGAGGACGTCGTGCCGTTCATTCGCCATCTCGTCAGCGACGGGTGGTGGATCACGGGGCAGACGATTCTGATCAACGGCGGGTATACGGTGAAGTAAGCGGCGAAGGGAGCGGTGAAACAGGCGACGAGATAAGCGGCGAAGTGAGCCGCGAAGGGAGCGCCGAAGCCGCATGCCTGCGACGAGGGCGACAAGAGCGACAAGAGCGACAAGAGCGGCAAGAGCGACAAGAGCGGCAAGAGCGACAAGAGCGGCAAGAGCGACAAGAGCGACAAGAGCGACAAGAGCGACAAGAGCGACAAGAGCGACAAGAGCGACAAGAGCGACAAGAGCGACGCCGCGGCGCAGGCTGCGAGCCGGGTTGCCGGCGGTCGATGGCGACGCGCCTCGGGGCCGATGCGTCAGGTGCGGTGAGCGACATGCGGCGTGCGGCGTGGGGGCCCGACGGGTAGCGCGATCAGCGCGCGTCGACGCCGTTTGCGTTGGATTGCGTTGCGGCTTCGGTTGTCGCGGCGTTCGCCGTCGCGGGCGCCGATGCCGACGCTGTAGTGGTCGTCGCTGCTGTCACCGCTGCGGCCGTTGCCGCCGTCGTTGTCGGCGTGGGAGCGAGCGTGGCTGTCGGAGAGGCCGCCTGCGCGGCATTCGCCGGGGGCTGCGCGCCGGGCGACGGCGTCGATAGCGGCATCAGCGGCATCAGCGGCGGCGGCGCGACAGGCAGCGGCGCATCGAGCGATGCCGATGTTGCCGGCTGCCGCGCGGGTTGATGCGCCGGTTGATGCGCGGGCGCGACCGGCGCCGTCGGCGGCGCGATCGACGACGGGTGGCTCGTCTCAGGCGTCGAGGCCGGCGCGGATGCCGGCGCTGGCGCGGACGACGGCGAAGGTGAAGGCGAAGGCGAAGGCGAGGACGACGGCGACGGCGACGGCGACGGCGAGGAAGCCGGTGCGGGGGCCGATGCCGGCGCGGGCGATGCCGTTGGCGTAGATGCGGCCGCCGCAGGTGCCGAAGCGGATGCCGAAGACAAAGACGACGAAGACGATAACGATGACGCAGCGGACGCCGGCGCGGGTTTCTGCGCCGGCGCGGATGCGGCGGCGGGTGTCGCCGATGCGGATGCCGCCGCCGAAGCCGCCGAAGCGCCGTCGGCCTCGGCCGGATGCACGGGCTGCACGGGCTGCGCGGGCGGCGTCGGCACGGCGGGGGTCTTCATCTTCATCGGCGCGCCTTCGGCCGTTTCCTCCGGCTCCGGCAGCGGCGCGACGCGCTCCTTCTCGGCCGCCTTGACGGCGGCCTTGTCGCGCCGCGTCGGGTCGATCTTCAGGAAATGGTCGACGAGATTGAAGAAGCGCTCGTAGAACACGCCGGCCGGAATGGTTTCGCTCGCGATCTTGACCATCGCGTCGTCGCTCGAGCCGATCGGCAGCGACAGCGAGCCGAACACGCTCAGGCCGACGCTCGCCGACGTATTGCTCTTCTTCAGCGAGTAGCGATCCTGCACGGCGTTCACGTACGCGATGCTCGACGTGCCGTCTGCGTCCGCGTCCGCGCAGACGACGTGGAATTCGATGACGACGTGCGAATCGTTGCTCGGCTGGAAGTTCTTGCTGCCTTCGATCGCATCCGCGCGCGTCGCGCTTGCCATGTAGCCCTGGCTCAACAGCGCGCGGCGCGCGGCTTCGCACGTCGCGGCCGATTTTTCGTGGAATGTGCGCGCGTAAGGGCTCGCGGTCGCGTCGAATTGTTCTTGCTGATACAGCGGCTTCGGCGCGGACGAGCAGGCGGACAGCACGGTCGCGATCGCAACGGCGGACGGAACGAGGAACGGTCGGAATCGGTTGTGCATGGCGTAATTCGAAGTGGCCGGCCACGTGCGGCGCGCCGCGGCCCGCGCGCACGCGCGGACGGGACGCTGCCGATCGGCGCGGCCGCGCGTGCGAGCCGCGGCGGCGATCCGAGCGGCCTTCCGCGCGCCGATCAGGCTGACGCGATGTGGCTTGGCGAGCCGACTATTATAAGTTTTCTTGGTGCGCGGCAGCATGAACGCGCGATCTGGCGCAACGCGCGCCGTACTTTCGGACGCCTTGCGAAGCGAACGGTCGGGCCGCGGCACGCAAGATGCGACGTCGAATCATCGGGCCCGGCGTGCATCGGCCGCGCGGATTCCCCGCAATTGCCGGCGCGGCTCGACGCCCGCATGCCAGCGAATTTCCCGGGTCGTTCGGCGCACGGCGGGCCGCCGTTTCGCCACGCGCGCCGCGCCGGACGCGGTGGTTTCGGGGGGGCGGGGCCGACGTTCCGGAAACCTCGGACGCTTGCCTGCAGCGCGTCCGCCGGACGCGACGGATGCCGCGACGCTTCATCGATGCGGCGTCGTCCGTTCGGTCGCGCGATCCGGCGCGGCGTCGTCGTCAGCCGGAGGCGGGCGCGTGTGCGCGTGCGCTGCCACGCCGCGCTGATAGAACCCGCCGAACCGCTCGAGCTGCCGCCGCGCGGCGTCGATGTCCGCGTCGTCGGCGAGCACCGCGCTCGAAAAGCCCATGCGCTCCATCTGCAGCAATTGATCGATCAGCACGTCGCCCGTCGCGCGCAGGTCGCCCGCGAAGCCGAGGCGCTTGCGCAGCAGATACGCCTGGCTGTATGCGCGGCCGTCGGTGAACGCCGGAAAGTGCAAATCGATGCGCGCCGCGCGCGCGATGCGTGGCGCGAGCGGCGTCAGGTCCTCGTCGTTCGCGACGGCGAGCGCCGCGTCGCCGTTCGCGATCGCGGCCGCGGCGCGCGTCTCGTCGTCGTGGGCGCTCGCGCTCAGCAGGCGCAGGCGGTTCGGCGTGCTCATGCGGCGCTCGTCGCCGGGTGGCGCGCGGCGTTCGCGGCGGCCTTGAAGGGTTCCGGGCCGACGCGCCGGTACGCGTCGATGAAGCGCTCGCTGCGCCCGCGTTCGGGCCGCCGCACGCGCAGATAGGTCGCGACGATCGCCTCGACGACGTCGACGATCTCGTGGGCCGAGAACGACGGCCCGATCACCTTTCCCGGCTGCGCGGGGCCGCTCGCGGCCGCGCCGTCGGAGCCGCCGAGCGTGACCTGATACCACTCGTCGCCGTCCTTGTCGACGCCGAGGATGCCGATATGGCCGCTGTGATGATGGCCGCACGAATTGATGCAGCCGCTGATGTGCAGATCGACGTCGCCGATGTCGTTCAGCTCGTCGAGATCGTCGAAGCGCTCGGCGATCGCATCGGCGATCGGGATCGAGCGCGCGTTCGCGAGCGCGCAGAAATCGCCGCCGGGGCACGCGATCATGTCGGTCAGCAGGCGCACGTTCGCGCTCGCGAGGCCCGCGTCGCGCGCCGCTTCCCATAGCGGGTGCAGATCGTCGACGCGCACCCACGGCAGCACGACGTTCTGCGCGTGCGTGACGCGCGCCTCGCCGGCGCAGAAGCGCTCGACGAGATGCGCGAGCGCGTCGAGCTGCTCGGGCGACGCGTCGCCGGGCGCTTGATGGCGGCGCTTGAACGACAGCGTGACGATCCGCAGCGAAGGCTCCCGGTGCGGCGCGACGTTGCGCTCGAGCCAGCGCGCGAACGCCGGCTGCGCGTCGGCGAGCGTTCGCACGCGCGCGAGCGCGGCGGCGACGTCGGCATCGGTCGAGCGCTGCGGCGGCACGGGCGGCACGAACGACGCGCTCACGCGATCGAATTGCGCCTGCGCGATCGTGTGCGGCCCGCCGTCGTGCTCGACGATCTGGCGGAATTCTTCTTCGACGTCGTCGATGTAGCGCCGGCCTTCGGTCTTCACGAGGATCTTGATGCGCGCCTTGTATTTGTTGTCGCGGCGGCCGTAGCGGTTGTACACGCGCACGATCGCCTCGATGTAGTTCATCACGTGCCGCCACGGCAGGAACGCGCGCAGCAGCGTCGCCGTCATCGGCGTGCGCCCCATGCCGCCGCCGACGCTCACGCGAAAGCCGAGCTCGCCCGCCGCGTCGCGCACGAGCTTCAGGCCGACGTCGTGCCAGTCGGTCGCCGCGCGATCCTCGGTCGCGCCAGTGATCGCGATCTTGAACTTGCGCGGCAGGAACGCGAATTCGGGATGCAGCGTCGTCCATTGGCGCATCACCTCGGCGAACGGCCGAGGATCGGCCACTTCGTCCGGCGCGACGCCCGCGCGCTCGTCGCACGAGATGTTGCGGATGCAGTTGCCGCTCGTCTGGATGCCGTGCATGTCGACGCTCGCGAGGAGATCCATCACGTCGGCCGCCTTCGCGAGCGCAATCCAGTTGAACTGAACGTTCGTGCGCGTCGTGAAGTGTGCGTTTTGCGTCGGCAGGCGCGTGGTGCCGAGCCGCGCCTGCGCGTCGCACGCGGCACGATGCAGCGCCGGGTCCGGCACGTCGTAGTCGCGCGCGATGCGCGCGAGCATGCGGATCTGCGCGCTCGACAGCTCGCCGTACGGCACCGCGACGCGCAGCATCGGCGCGTGGCGCTGCACGTACCAGCCGTTTTGCAGCCGCAGCGGGCGGAACGCGTCCTCGCTCAGCGCGCCTTGCTGCCAGCGTTCGAGCTGGTCGCGAAACTGGGCGGCGCGGCTGCGCACGAACGCCCTGTCGAATTCGGTATATCGGTACATGGCCGGGAAATGCGGTGAGGCGGCGCGCGGCGGTGCGCATCGGTTGCGCTGCGCCGCGGCGGCGCAAAGACCTCAAAGCGTAGGGAGCGCGGCTGCGCGAAACAAGCAGCAGTTGCGGGCGAATCTTGCGCAGCAGATGCGGGAGGCGCGGCGGTATCGCGGGATGCGCGCGATGGCGGTGGGGCGGCGGCGAGCGGCGGCGAGCACGACGGGCGCCGACGCCTCCGGGAGATGGCCGCGATGCGGCCGGGCGCGGAGGTTCGAAGGCGAAGAGGCGACCGCTTATCGTTGACTGCCGACCGCCGACCGCCGACCGCCGACCGCCGACCGCCGACCGCCGACCGCCGACCGCCGGCTACCGACCACCGACCGCCGGCTACCGACCACCGACCACGGACCACCGACCACGGACCACGGACCACCGACCG
>NZ_LOYJ01000097.1:0-2756 GCF_001526245.1 Burkholderia sp. MSMB1498 | reverse complement strand
GCATGACGCCGAAACAGCGGCTCATGGCCGCGGCATAGTCTCTACTTCTGACTCGCGTTAAAAGCGGGGGGATTACCGAGGTACTGATCGGCTGGCTCGGCGAGAGCCAATCCTTCCAAGTAGCCGCGAAAGAAGGCGAGATGTTGAAGGCCGATCCGGCGCAGGGCGGCCGCCTCGCGTCGCGCCTGGCGCGTGCGCGACTTGCGCTTGGTTGCGGGTGTTGTCACTCGGCGCGGAGCCGTCCGATGAAGTAAAACTTGTACCGGCTCGGCGGTGCTGATCCGTTTGAGAAGTGGGCGGCCGGGGTTCCGCGTTCAAGATTTGCCTCTCAGGTTTCGGAAGGGAAAGTCGGAAATCCCGTCATGCGGAAGGAAATGTTGGAAATCTCACGTGCTTGACGGGCTCGGCAGCACGCAACCCGTGGAACATCCTAAAATAAAAAGACATCCGCATAACGGTTTGTTTTGACTGGATATTCGTCAGTTACCTCGACGATGTTTCACGAAATCAAAGGATGAGCCGTGTCTTTCAGCGGACAAAAGCTTCCTGAAGACGGGCTTTCCCATCGCAAACCGCTCATGACGTCATTTTGTATCGTTTAATACGTGTTTTGTAGTTTTTATGACAATGCTCCGCCTGACCCTCGCGGTTTCTCCAATTCGTCTGGGGCCATTCTTGTAGTAAAACGTGTGCATGCTTGCATGGAGGGCGCGACGCGTTCACAACGGTTCCGAAGAGCGGCGACCGATGCGCGGCCGTATGGCACGCATCGATTCGATGTGTTCGGTCCCAAGGTTGGACGACGGCTGACGTTTTTTGGCCGACGCGTGTTTCAGCTTTGGCTGCGGCTGGAATCCAATCCACGAGTGGTTAGATAACCTATAAGGAAAGCGGTCGTAAAACGGGCGAGGCACGCATTGACATCCATGAGCATTCTACAGGCGCCGGATTGTCCAACCGGCGAAGCTGACCGAGTATTGCAGCAGGGGGGCGACGCTCGTCGAGCTTTCGCGTTTCCGGAACAGATTCCACGATCGACCGGTCGCCGACGCACCGACTGCCGAAGCCGAGCTTGGCGATGCGGACGGCTTCGCCGCTCCGTGGCCGCGGATCAGGAAAGTGTCCGAACTACTACGGCTCGCGTCGCCCCTCTATGCGGATCGCGGATGGGCGTGCGCGTGCGTTCGCAGCGGTTGGGTGCGGATTTCGGTGATGGTGATCAGGCGTTTCGGCGAACGTGATCAGTGTGGAAGGTGGTGTTGCGCGCTCAATGGATTATAACGAAGGTGATCACGGTCAGGATGCGGAGGACTGCTTGGCGTTGGTCTTTCGCATCGATTCGCCCTTCAGCGGCAGCTTGTGGGCCTGATGGACGAGCCGGTCGAGGATCGCGTCGGCGAGCGTCGGATCCTGCAACCAGGCGTGCCAGTGTTCCAGTGGCAGTTGGCTGGTAATGATCGTGGAGCGCGTGCCGACGCGATCGTCGAGCACTTCGAGCAAATCGTTTCGGGCACCCTGATCGAGATCCTGCAGCCCCCAGTCGTCGAGCAGCAGGACGTCCATCTTGGCGAGCTGCGCGAGCCGCCGCGTGAAGCTGCCGTCGCCGTGGGCGATCTTCAATTCCTCGAACAGCCGGGCAACGCGGACGTACATTACGGAGAAGCCCTGTCGGCAGGCCTGCTGACCAAACGCGCAGGCGATCCACGTCTTGCCTGCGCCGGTCGGCCCCGTCAGGATGAGGTTCTGTGCATTGCGGATCCAGTCGCAACCAGCGAGGGTGGCAACGATGCTTTTGTCGATACCGCGGCTCTGCCGGTACTCGATGTCCTCGATGCAAGCTTGGGGATTCTTGAGTTTTGCAGACTTCAGCAGCCGTTCGAGCCGCCGGGTATCGCGCCAAGCGAGTTCGCGTTCGACGACCATGCGAAGCGCTCCTCGAACGACAGGCTGGTGCTGGCAGTCAACGCCGCCTAGACGGCGACAATTATCTTGGCCGGTCTGACGACGATTATCTTTGCCGGTGGGGCGGACATGCGGCGCGCGAAGTTGATCCTGATGCTCGAGGACGGTGAATCGCGCGACAGCATCATGCGCACACTCGGCTGCGACTCGCGCTTCATCGCGCGCTGGTCGGCACGCTTCCTCAGCGAACGGCTGGCCGGCATGTACGCGCGGCATCCCGGGCGCGCGCCCACTCATCCGCCCGCCAGACTGGAAGCGAGGGTGCTCAACCGCCCCCTCAAGCACAAACCCGCCGACGGCTCGACACACTGGAGCAGCTACAAGCTGGCTGCAGAACTCGGCGACGTGTCGGTTTCGACCGTGCAGCGCATCTGGCGCAAGCACGGCATCAAGCCGCAGCAGTTGGAACGGCACATGGTCTCCAACGACCCGGACTTCGAGGCCAAAGCCGCCGACGTGATCGGGCTGTACCTGAACCCGCCGGCGCACGCCGTGGTGTTCTGCGTGGATGAGAAGACCGCGATCCAGGCGCTCGACCGCAGGGACCGGATGTTGCCACTGTCGCCGGGGCGCGCTGAGAGCCATGGCTTCGAATACAAGCGTAACGGCACGCTTAGCCTGTTCGCGGCGTTCAATACTGCCACCGGCGAGGTGCTGGGCAAGACGGCGGCGCGCCACACCAGCGAACAGTTCGTGGCCTTCCTCACCGACGTCATAAGAGGTGGCCGCGCAAATTCGGACAGTCGGGTAAGTGGAATGCCCGGGGCCTGAGCCAGCGATAATGCAGGCAAAGG
>NZ_LOYJ01000096.1:0-2021 GCF_001526245.1 Burkholderia sp. MSMB1498 | reverse complement strand
TCGAGCTGATACGACGGCTCCTGCGACAGGTTCTCGTGGACCACGAAGCTCAGTGCAACCGAATCCGGGTCCAACAGCGGACTGCGTAGTTCGATCAGACGCATATGGCCCCTCCCTCTGCCTTCGCATCCGCCGACGCACGTGCCTCGATACGGCAACGGGCATCGGTCGGCGCCGCACATTCGGGTACCGCGACGCTATCGATCCGAGCCCAAATTCGTCTCGCCGCCTCAGTCGCATAAAGCGATGATGGTGTGATATCGCGCATAGCGTCAGCTCTTCACTTGCATGCCGACCTTCTTCAGGTCGATGCCCACGTCCGAGTAGCTCGCGCCGGTGTACGAGAAGCTGAATCCCGTCACCGACACGCTGCTGCCCGTCGTCGATACGCTCGAACCCGTCGTGCTCACCGAGCTGCCGGTCGTCGACACGCTCGATCCGGTGACGCTCGTCGAGCTGCCCGTCGTCGACATCGACGTGCCCGTGATGCTCGTCGAGCTGCCCGTGTTCGACATCGACGTGCCCGTGATGCTCGTCGACGTGCCCGTCACCGACGTGCTCGTGCCCGTCATGCTGTTCGACGTGCCCGTGTACGACAGCGATACGCCGGTGATGCTCTGCGACTGGCCGGTCGTCGACATGCTGACGTCGGTCCATGACGACGAGATGCCCGTCATGCTGTTCGACACGCCCGTCACCGAGTTGCTGGAACCCACGACGCTGGTCGAAACGCCGATCATCGCGGTCGATACGCCCTTGAAGCCCGTATCGACGCCGGTGAACGACGTCGACACGCCGATGAAGCTCGTGCTCACGCCGGTAAACGATGTCGACACGCCGGTGAAGCTCGTGCTCACGCCGGTAAACGACGTGCTCACGCCGGTGAAGCTCGCCGACACGCCGGTGAAGCTCACCGACAGCCCCGTGTACGACACCGAGATGCCGGTGAAGCTGACCGAGATCCCGACGACCGACGTCGACGTGCCCTTCACCGACAGGTTCAAGTCCTGCGCGATCGACGTCGAGCTGTTGCGCTCGACCGTCTGCTGCATGTCGCGCTCCGCGTGGATCATCACGCGCTCCGCGCCGCGCTGGTCGTCGAACGTGATCTGGCTCGCGTTCTGGTAGCCGCCCGCACGCTTGATCGAACGCGACACGAGGCCCGTGTAGCGGATGTCCTTCGGCAAATCGTAAGGCGTCGGGTTTTCGCCGTTGTAGACGATCCCCGTCACGAGCGGCCGGTCGAGATCGCCGTCGACGTACGTGATCAGCACTTCCTGCCCGACCCGCGGCATCGCGATCACGCCCCAGCCCTTGCCCGCCCAAGCCTGCGACACGCGAATCCAGCACGACGCATCGGCTTCGGTCGTCTTGTAGCGGTCCCAGTGGAAGTGCACGCGGATGCGCCCGAGCTTGTCGGTGTGCACCTCCGACATCTCCGGGCCCACCACCGTCGCGCTCTGGATGCCCGGCACCTCGGGGCGCGACGTCGTCAGAAGCGGGCGGAACGGCTGGTCGTCGGCGAGCGCGCGGAACTTCACCGCGACATTACGGCCCTGCGACGTACTATCCGGTCCGTCCTGAATGAACGTCAGCTCGCTGCTCGTCACGTAGTACCGACCATTGCGCTGCGCGGCCGGATGGCCGACCAGCGTGAATGCGCGGCCCGTCGCGAGCGCGCGTGCGTTCGCCTCGCCGACGAGCACGTGCGAGTCCGCCTGGATCGCTTCGAGCCGCAGGCGCGCGAGGCGCTCGCCCTGTTCCTGCTCGCTGTAGCCGGTCGCGTAGTCGTAGTATTCGAGCGGAATCCCTTCGAGATTCGGCGGCGACACCTGCTGCGCATCGCTGTCCAGACGGTTCGACGGCGCGTGATAGTCGAAGTCGCGCAGCGCGACGTTGTTCGACTTGATCCGCCGCGTACGCTGCAAGCGCTGCACGCCTTCGCGCCCCTGGATCGCACGCGATTCTTCGCCGTCCGGAAGATATTCGAGCTCGTCGTTCGGCAGCGGCAGATCATCGAA
>NZ_LOYJ01000095.1:0-18361 GCF_001526245.1 Burkholderia sp. MSMB1498 | reverse complement strand
CAAATCGGCAGCATGATTGCCTCGGACGTTCCACTTAAAAATCTCAGAAAACTGTCCGAACGAGTGAGGCCACCTCTATGAGAGCCGTCGGCCACCATGCGAGCGCAGCGCAGCCACGACAAGGCGCAGCGGCGCTGCACGCGTCGCCGCCGCACGCTTCAGCGGCAGTTCGCGCGCCGCCGTCTGCAGTGTTCGCGGCTCAAGCGGGCGGTGGAATCGAGATCGCCGGACATCGAATGCGCAACCGCGACGAGCGACTTGCGACGATCGCCGTGGTGCACGCGGTCTTTTCTGATTCGGCCCGCGTGATTCACGCGTGCAGAAGCGCGTGCGCAATCAGTCCTTCCGCTTATCGCGCGATGGCGAAGCTGTCCGTTCGCCCGCGTTGGGCCGCGTTGGGCCGCGTTGGGCCGCGTTGGGCCGCGTTGGGCCGCGTTGGGCCGCGTTGGGCCGCGCGCCTCGTTCGACGGGCGAGGAAACCGTATCGCGGCCGCCTTCCACCCATTTCGCGGCCATTTCGCGGCCATTTCGCGACGATCTGTCGGCAATTTCCCGCCCATTTTTCGATGATTGCGCCGGCAACGGCGTCACACCGCCCCCGCACGCCCTGTCGACGAAACCCGGCGCGCTTCGCGCCCGATAAACGAATGTCGCGCGGCCGTGCCGAGGATCGCGTATCGTGACGGACGCGCCGTCGACCGCCGAGCCGCATTCGCCGACGCCGCCGTCCGGGCGGCGACAGCGCCGATGACCATGAGAGCGCGTCGGCCGAACATGCCGCGGCAGCGAGACGAAGGCGCCCAACGCCGCGACCGCAACGCAAGATCGCGCCGAACGCCCAAGAGTCCCGACGTCTTCAGGAGGAGAACATGAAGAAGACCGATTCGACGGAAAGCCCGTCGGCTTCCGAGCTGATCGACAAACGGATCGCCGAGCTCGGCGACTGGCGCGGCGACGCCTTGAGCCGGGTGCGCGAGCTGATCCGCGACGCCGCCCCGGACGTCGCCGAGGAATGGAAGTGGATGGGCACGCCCGTCTGGTCGCGCGACGGGATCATCTGCACCGGCGAATCGTACAAGTCGATCGTGAAGCTGACCTTCGCGAAGGGCGCGTCGCTGGAGGACCCGGCCGGGCTCTTCAACTCGAGCCTCGACGGCAACGTCCGGCGCGCGATCGACATCCACGAAGGCGAGGCGCCCGACGCCGACGCGTTCAAGGCGCTCGTGCGCGCCGCGATCGCGCTCAATGCGGCCGGCCAAAAAGCGAAGGCCAAGCGCGCGAAGTAGGCAGCGCAAGCCGCGCGCGCCGCTGCGCGCCCGCCCGCCGCGCAAGCGTCACCGCAGCGTGCTGCTCAACCTGCGGACGACCTTGTGCACGAACAGCACCGGCTTCGGGATATGCGGGCGCAGGATCGCATGCTTGCGCACGTACTGCGGCACGTGCCACTCGGCTCGGCTGCCGGCGTGGAACAGCGCGGCGTCGCCGGCGCGCAGCGTGCGCGGCGCCTGGCCTTCCGAGGTGACGATCACTTCGCCTTCGATCACGTGAATGGTTTCGTCGCAGTCGAAGTGCCAGTTGAAGCGCCCCGCGGTGCAATCCCAAACCCACATCGACGTCGTCGAGTCGGGGCTGCGCGACCACTGGCCGCTGCGCGCGACGGGATTGCCTTCGAGAACCCAGGCCGGATTGATGGGGGACGGCTGCAATACGACGTCGTCCAATCGTACGGCCTCGAAAACGGGACGGGACATGGATCTACCTTGGCTGCGGTTCGATTCGCGGATGGTGAGAAAACGCGGCGGCCGGGGGCGGCCGATCCGTCACCGGACGCGCCCCCGAAAGGGCCGACGGCAGCCATTTTGTGAGATTCGATAGGTCAATCGCAAGAAATAATTCGGTGATTTGTATGAAATTAACAAGACATTGCATGCACGGGAAGCCGCTCGCTCGCAACGCAATGATTCTGAATGATTTTTTCAGCGGAAGATCGGCGCTCGATGCGCTGTCGCGCCGCGCAACGATGCCGCGGCAGCGCCGGGACGCGCGCTTCAGCGGCGCGCGACGGCAGCTCGTGACCAACAGCGGAAAACCTCGCCGATGCGGCGGGGCCCGACGCAACTCGACGCAACTCGACGCGGCGAGGCGGCAAGACAGTTCCGGCCGTCGAAGCAACTCGATTCGGCCAACGAAAGCGCGCGACGCGAATCAGCCGCGCAGATTGCGCACGAAAATCTCGAGCCAGCGCTGCGCCGCTTCGGCGTCGGCGTGCGGCACGCCGTCGAGCATCCGGCTTTCGAGCGGCCGCAGCGCGGCTTCGCATTCGCGCAGCATCGCGACGCCGCCGGGCGTGACGCGCAGCAGGATCACGCGCCCGTGATTCGGATCGGCTTCGCGCATGATCCAGCCGCGGCCCGCCATCGCGCTCATCACCTCGTTCGCCGACTGCGGCGTGATGAACGAGCGCTCGGCGACCTTCGCATTCGACGACGGACCGCGCGCCTCGAGCACCGACAGCGCCGTGTACTGCGCGAGCGTGATGCCGAGCGGCGCGAGCGCATCGGTCATGTGGCGGCGGAGCAGCCGGTCGAGATTGCCGATGACGTACGTGAGCCGCTGCGGCGCGCGCGCTTTCGCCGCGGCGCGAGCGGCGTCGGCTGGCTTCGTCGAACGCTTGACGGCGGGCTTCATCGGGCGGCGGGCTCTCGGCGGTGGGACAGGATCGGGCGGTATCTTACCAGCGGCCGCGCACGTCGTCGGCCATCCACGGTGGTCTCCGCCGTTCCGGCCGCCGTCGCGCGCGGCGAACACGTGTATCCGCAAACGGCACGCGGCGTCGCGCCGCGGAATCGCTTCCATCGTGCGTGCGTCGCATCGCGCGACGACGCGCGCCACGAAACCTTCCAACCTCGCGCCGCATGCCGTGCGCGCTCGGATCACACACCATTGACGCGCGTCAATTTCCAGAGCATTCGTTCCGTGAGAATTTTCTGGAGAGCCGACCGATCGCGGCGTGAAGCGATACGCGTGCAGGTACGCGCGCGGGCACAGGCACGGCGCCGCCTGATTCGCCCCGCCGCCTGCGCCCCGACCGCGCTCCCCGCGCTTTCGTCGGACCGCTCGGCGCACGCGGCACGCCGCGCGCGCCGAAACCATGCCGCTCGATCGGGCCGCGCGACGAACGCTCGCGCCGCCCGCCGATGCGGGCCCGGCCCCGCCGCGCAACCCACCGCCTTCGAACGATGCAGACTGCCCCACCCACCGCCGCGACGGACAACCGGCACATCGCGGACCGACTGCTCGAGGCGGCGGAGCTCCTCGAAACGCAGGGCGCCAATCCGTATCGGGCCGGCGCGTACCGGTCGGCCGCCGAGACGGTCGCGAGCCTCGATCGCGACGTCCGCGAGCTGTTCGACGCGGGCGGCATCGACGCGCTCGACGCCCTGCCCCACATCGGCCTCGGCATCGCGCGCGCGATCGCCGAGATGCTGATCACCGACCGCTGGCGCCAGCTCGACCGCCTGCGCGGCTCGGCCAGTCCGACGCTGTCGTTCCAGATGGTGCCGGGCGTCGGCCGCGCGCTCGCCGAGCGCATCCACGAGGCGCTCCACATCGACACGCTCGAGGATCTCGAGCTCGCCGTGCGCGACGGCCGCCTCGCGACCGTCGAAGGGCTCGGCCCGCGGCGGATCGCGGGCATCCGCGCGGCGCTCGAGAGTCTGCTGAGCCGTCGGCGCGGCCGGCAGGCGCTCGTGCGCCGCGCGACGCCCGCACTGGAGCCTTCCGTCTCCGTGCTGCTCGATGTCGACCGGCTCTATCGCGAGAAGGCCGCGGCCGGCGCGCTGCCGAAGATCGCGCCGAAACGGCTGAACCCGCGTCAAGAAGCGTGGCTGCCCGTGCTGCACGCGACGCGCGACGACTGGCACTTCACCGCGCTCTATTCGAACACCGGACGCGCGCACGAACTCGGCCGCACCGCGGACTGGGTGATCCTGTACTTTTACGACAGCGATCACGACGAGCATCAGCGCACCGTCGTCACCGAGACGCGCGGCGCGCTGATCGGCAAGCGCGTGGTGCGCGGACGCGAAGCGCAATGCCGCGCGTATTACGCGACGGACGCGAACGCCGCGCGCTGAGCGCGGTCGTCGCGCAAGTCGGGCTCGCCGCAGTGCGCGAGAATCGCCCCGCGCGCGCGATCGCGAAGCCGCGCCATCGCGCCGAAGTCCTCGCCGTCCGGCAGGATCGGCGCGAGCATCGTCACGGTGATCTCGCCGCGGCGCGGCGCCCATTCGCCGTCGCGCAACACGGCGCGCGCGCCGCTCACGACGACGGGCACCACCGGCCGCCGCGCGGCGCACGCCGCGCGAAACGCGCCGAGGCGGAACGCGGCGAGCCCCGCCGCGCGCGTGAACGTGCCCTCCGGGAAGAACAGCAGCGTTTCGTCGGCGGCCGCCTGCGCGACGAGCCGCGCTTCGTCCTCGACGCTGCGGCCGTACTCGCGCCGCTCGACGAAGCGCGTGCCGAGCGCGCGCAGGAAGCGCCCGACGAACGGCCGCGCCGCGAGCTCGCGCTTCGCGACGAAGTGCGCCGGATACGGTAGCAGCGCGAGCAACGCGACGACATCCAGGTAGCTCGTATGATTCGCGACGACGATCGACGGCCCGGCCGCAAGCGCGTCGGGATCGGCGATCAGGTTCGTGCGCACGTCGGCGAAACGCAGGAACGTGCGGCACGCATACGCCGCGAGCTGCCAGTTGTCCTGAAGATCCTTCCGATACGCGACGAGCGCCCATAGCGCGGGCGCGAGCAGCGCGACGAGCCACCAGCAGTACAGCCCGCGAAGCGCCCGCGCCGCGCGCCGCCACGCGCGCCCGCAGAACGGCGCGACGCTGCCCGCCGCCAGATCGGCGAGCTGCCGCCACGACGCGCTCGCTTGCGGCAGCCGTCCGGCGTGGCGCTCGAACTGCGCGAGCGTCGCGGCATGGCGGATCTTGCCGCTCGGCGTCTTCAGGATGCCGTGCGGCGCGACGATGCTCACCTGCTCGGCGGGCGCGCCCCAGAGCGCGGCCGTCACGTCGTTGACGCTCGTTCGCAGCCGCTCGCACGCGGCGTCATCGGTCGCTTCGCTTTCCACGAGAATCACGACGCGCTCGGTGCCGCTGACGGGATCGGCGCCGCCGCACACCGCGACGCCGCCCGTCACGACGCCCGGCAGCCGCTCGATCGCCTCTTCGAGTTCGTACGGGAAGAAATGCCGGCCGCCGCGAATGATCATGTCCTTCACGCGCCCGGTGACGTACAGTTCGCCGTCGGCGACATAGCCGAGATCGCCGGTATCGCGCCATGCGTCGCGGAACAGGCGCGCGGTCTGCGCGGGATTGCGATAGTAGCCGCGCGTCGCCGACGTGCCGCGAAACTCGATGCGCCCGACCTGCCGCTGCGCAAGCTCGCGCTCGTCGTCGTCGACGATCCGCAGCTCGGTGCCGTCGAGCGGATAGCCGCAGCTCGGCACGTCGAGCGCGTTCGCGCCGCCCGACTCGGGCACCGCGCGGCCGCCCGCGTTGAGCGGCTCGCGCGCGATCCGATCGACGCGCAGCCCGCGCGCGGGAGGCGGAAACGTCAATCCGAGCGTGTTTTCCGCGAGACCGTAGACGGGCGTCAGCGCGCGCGCGTCGAAGCCGCACGACGCGAAGCGCGCGGCGAACGCACGCAGCGTGTCGGCGTGGACGGGCTCGGCCCCGCAGCACGCGAAGCGCAGCGACGACAGATCGAATTCGGTCGGCTCGAGCGCGGCGAGATGACGCGCGCAACGCTCGTAAGCGAAGTTCGGCGCGGCGGTGATCGTGCCGCGATATCGCGAGATCGCGCGCAGCCAGAGCGCCGGGCGCGCGAGGAACGCGACGGGCGACATCACGATCGCCGGGATGCCGAAATAAAGCGGCGCGAGCCACGCGCCGATCAACCCCATGTCGTGATAGAGCGGCAGCCAGCTCACGAGCACGTCGGTCGCGTCGACCCGCATCCGCTCGCCCATCGCGCGGATGTTCGCAAGCAGATTCGCATGACTGAGCATCACGCCCTTCGGCGTGCCGGTGCTGCCCGACGTGTACTGAAGCAGCGCGATATCGCTCTCTGCCGCGCGAAACGGCGGCAGCCGCTCGCGGCCTTCGATCTGCCCGGGCGTGAGCACGTGCTGCAGCGTGCTCACGCGAAGCTTCAGAAGCTGCGCGACCGAGACGGCCTGGCGAAACGCAATCAACGCCTTGATCTGCGCATTCTCGAGAATCGGCACGTGACGCACGACGTGCTCGTCGAGCTGCGCGAGACTCGCGGGCGGATAGATCGGCACCGGAATCGCGCCGCAATACAGGATCGCGGCGAACGCGACGAAATAGTCGAGCCCCGTCGGCAACATCAGCGCGACCGTGTCGCCCGGATCGATGCCGCGCTCGCGCAAGCCGCTCGCCAGATCCGACGCGCGCCGGTGCAGTTCGCCGTAGGTGAGCGGCGTCGCGCTCAGGCCGTCTTCGAGCAGCCGCAAGTGGACGCGATCGGGATGTCGCTCGGCGTGCCAGCGCAACACGCCGATCAGCGTATCGGCTTCGACGGGCCATGCGGCGGCGTCGGCGGCCGGCGTCGGCGGCGCGTCCTCTTCCGGCGCGGCTTGCGGTTGCGCGTGCGCGTCGGCGAGCGCGCGCGCGACGTCGGCGGGCGTCGCCGCGGACGCAAACACGTCGACGGGCAAGCGCACGCCGAACGCGCGCTCGATCCGGTCGAACAGTTCCGCGCGCGTCAGGCTGTCGAAGCCGAGATCGCGCTCGAACTGCGCGTCGAGCGTCGCGCGACGATGACCGTTGCGCTCGCCGTACAGCTCGGCGAGCAATGCGTCGATCAACGCGAGCAGACGCGCCGCGTTGTCGGAGAGGCGGTGCGGGTGTTCCATGCTTGTCGCCCGTTCAATGATCGCAGACGGCGCGCGCATCGCGCGGCGCGTGTCGGCTCGCTTCGTTCGCCCGATGCCGCATGGCCTGGCGTCGCGCGCCGCGCGAATCGCACCGCGCGCGGGCCGTTCTTCACACGGCCAAACGCGCGCTGCGCCGATGATCAGCGTGCGCCTTCGCGCGGCGAACGGACTTGAGTTGCGTCAACGAGCGACGCGAACGCGAATGCACGGCATCGCGCGAGAGATCGCGCACGAAATCGCGCCGCAGCGCTTTGCGCCCGTCGACAACGGCAACGTTCGTCGATCGGCCGGCGCCGCCGTCGTGCGCTGCAACCGTCATCCGGCCATGCGTCTACGTCGCATGCGCCGGAATCGAACGGCCCCGCTCAAACCCTCTGCACGGCCGCCGCCTTCACGCACACGATCCGCTCGAGCAATTCGCGGCCGCGCGACGTCAGCAGCGAACCCGGCACGATCGGCTGCCCTCGGACCGCCGTCATCGCGAGGCCCATTTCGACGAGAGAAACGAATTCCGGGTCCGCCTCGTCGACGTCCTGGGGCGAACGCGCAATGCACAACAGCGTTGAGAATTCATGGGGCGTCAACATGGTCATGTCTCCGGCATCGAGCGACGTCGGCCCGCCTCGGCCGCTCCGCTCTCGCTTCGTCCGCGATCGAAACTGCGTTCCATCGCACTGTGCAAGTCGAGACGGCGAAAGAAAATCGGCAATTACGAGATAAGCACACAGCGTCCGCGCGCCGGGCTGTAGGAATTTTCCGATTCCACTGCGGATTCGATCGCCGAGCGCGCGAAGATGCGCCGCGGTTCGGCAATTCGCGCGGATGCGCCGATGCGAAACGCGAGCGTTTCGAAAACGTTTTCCCCGTTCCGACCCGGGCTCGCGTGCGCGCACGTGTCGCATCCTGCGCCAGGAAGACACGCGAGCCCGTGACGCCTTTCGCCGGGGGCCGCCGCGATCGGATCGGGCGTAAGCGCTTCATTAGCGATTCGTTTTCGGGCGGCCCGAAACGTGTCGACCGTCGTTCGCTCGCACGCGGTGCGCGCAATCGGATCGCCGGGTCGCCTGCGCTCGGCAAACGATGCGCCGCGCAGCGGCTCGCGAGGATCGCCATCGAATGCGCATCGCGCGCTTCTTCGCCCGAGGCCGATCGCATCGAATCGGAAACGGCCGGCGCTCGAACCTCCGTCGCGCACGCGCCCAGTCGTCGTACGGTATGACCAAACCGCAAAGCCGCGCGGCGTAACGTCATCCGCGATTTCACCGATGCGATTGCGTGCGCAACGATCAGGAATGCGTAAGCATGCCGGCATAAGATTGAAACGTGGCGCTCGCGACGGCCACGCGTCCGCCGCCCGGCGGGCGACGATCCCGATGACGTGAACAACACCCCGAGCGGCGTGCGTCGCATCGCGCGCGCGGCCGGGCATCGTCGCCGCCGCGCGGCTTGCGCGAAGCGGCGGCCTCGATTCTTTCAAGCCGTGGCGACCAGTCGCGACGCGCGTGACCGGGCCCGGCGATCGCCGATCGCCGCCCGGCGCGACGCAACGGTCCGGGGAACAAGCGTCCGGAGTTCGGCCGGATCGCCGCATGCGTTCGCGCGCCGTCGCGACGCACGGCGGCGTGCCCGTCGACCACCGGGACACGAAGGCCATAAACAGGTTCGCGCTACGAGGCTTCGCCGATGATCAGGCTGTTGGTGGTGGACCGTCACGCCGTGCTGCGCGACGGCTTGCGACATATTCTCGAAAAATCGGGCGATTTCGCGATCGACGGGGAAGCGGGCGACGCGGCGTCCGCGTTCGAGCTCGTCAAACAAGGCCGCGCCGACGTCGCGCTGCTCGATCAAGACACGCTCGGCCGGGAATGCGTCGACCTGATGCGTCGCATTCGTCAGGCCGCGCCGTCGATGCGCATTCTGGTGATGACCGCGCGCGCCAACCAGCGGCACGCGGCCGACGTGTTTCAGGCGGGCGCGTCGGGCTATCTGACGAAGCAAAGCGGCTGCGACGAGCTGATCGCCGCGCTTCACAAGATCGCGTCGGGCGGCGTGTACGTGAGCATGCGCGTCGCCGAGCAACTCGCGGGGAACCTGCATTCGCCGTCGGGCGCGCCGCCGCACGAGCGCTTGTCGAAACGCGAATTCGAAGTGTTCCGCCATCTCGCGTCCGGCGACACGCCCGTCGAGATCGCGCAGGCGCTCGGGATCAGCGCGAAGACCGTCCGGATCTACAAGGCGCACGTGCTCGACAAGCTGGAGCTGCCGAACGAATCGGCGCTCGTTCGCTACGCGGTCGCGCATCGGATCGGCGATCCGCCGTGAACGCCGCCGGGGCGGCAAGCGCGTGGCGTTATCCGTGCGAAGACCGTTCGGATCTGCCGGGTGCACGTGCTCGACAAGCGGGAGTGGCCGAACGAATCGGCGCTCGTTCGTTGCACGGTCGCGCAAAGGATCGGCGATCCGCTGCGCATGTCGCGGATTCGCGAATCGTGCGGCGACGCGCGGTTCTTCACGTGCGCGGCGCGACACCTCAACTTGTCCGCGATTCGTCTTTTGACGCACCTTCGCCGCAAGACTTCATGTCGCGCGCGACTGCGGCCCACACGAAATTCCGCGCACGCACTCGGCTCTATCAGGCTGTTGAAATTGGATACGGTGTAAACGAGCGCTGTGGGCGGTGCGTTAGAGATATCGTGTTCATGATCTCGAAACGTTCTTTACCGAAGTCATGAGTTTGGCCGACAAGCAAGGGCTGCTCTCCAGAGAACACTTCTCGGTGGATGGCACGCTGATCCAGGCATGGGTCAGCCACGCCGACGGTTTCGGCGAACGCGCGAGTGCATTGCGCCTGCTCGACTGCGTGCCGGGTCGTCACGCCAAGACGCTCGGCGCCGACAAGGCTTACGACATGCGCGACTGCCGAGCGCGTAAGGTGACGCCACACGTCGCGCGCAACGACGCGCATCAAGGCGGCAGCGCGATCGACGGCCGCACCTCTCGGCACGTCGGTTATGGCATTAGCCAAGTGATTCGCAAGCGCATCGAAGAGCACTTCGGCTGGGGCAAGAGCGTCGACAGGATTCGACAGACCGCGTATCGCGGCATCAAGCGAGTCGACCAGCACTTCAAGCTGACGATGCTGGCGAGCAACCTGACTCGAATGGCTCGAATACTGGCAGCGGTGCCCAAGGGGCAATGCGATGAGCCGCCCAAGCGCAGCCGTTGCGCGGCAACGCGCCGGCCGGCCCGCTCGCAAGCGGGGCATCCGGCACGATCCATCGGCAACTCAGCGGCCAATCGCATACGAAACCCTTTTAAACAGTGCTCCGATCGTCAAAACAAGGCGCTTTTCAACAGCCTGCTAGAGCCGCCGACTCACGCATCGCCGCTCACTCGCGGCGGCCCGGTCGAGCGGTCGCCTCGGCGACGCGGTCGACCCAGCCCCGGTAGAACGCGCGGTACTTGAGCACGAGCTTGTCGTACCTGCTGTACGCGCCGCCGCCGTCCGGCTTCATCCCGTTCCAGATTTTGACGTCGTACCCCGCGGCCTGTCTGGTCTGCAACCCGAACAGCACGAAGTCGGTCGCGCGGCGCAGCGCGCCGCCCACCTTCTTGATCGAGATGAGCATGTGCATGACGTTCTTGCCGTCGCTCACCGGCGTCACGCACTGGAGCAGCTTGTATTTGAAGTCTCCGTCCAGCGCGACGGTCATGACGCACCCGCCGGGGTAGCCGTCGAAGTGCAAGTTCATCTGCGACATGTTCAGGCCGAACGCGCGCGACAGCATGCCGAGGGGCCCGAAGTAGCGGTTCACGGTGAAATCGATCCCGGCACCGAACCACGCGCCCGCCCGGGCCAGCGACTCGACCTCCGGCCACTGGCGCCAATCGTCGAAGATCTTGAGCTCGAAGGCCGAGATCGGGAGCGCGTGCACGGGGGTCGCGTGCTGCGCGTCGTAAAAGTTCTCGACGATCCGCAAGACCGCAGTCGTCGTCTCGAACGCGATGTGCAGGTGCATGAAGTCGCCGTTGTCGACGTCGGCCGCGGCGATTTCAGGCAGCGGATGCAGCGGCTGCGGGGAGCCGTACCAGACCCACACATAGCCGTATCGCTCAGCGGTGACCAACGTCGGCTGGCGCGCGCCGCGCGGGACGGGCTCCAGCTGGCGCACCGCCTGGCTGTGGCCGGGGATGTGAACGCACTGGCCGTGCTCGTCGTACCGCCAGTGGTGAAACGGGCACTGGATGCACCCGTCCTTGACCCGCCCGTCGGCCAGGTTCGCGCCGAGGTGCGAGCAGTGGCGGTCCATCACCACGGCCCGCCCGGTCGCGCCGCGCCACGCCACGCACGGACGGCCGAAGAGCGTCAACTCCGTCGGCTTGTCCTTGAGGTCGTCCGAGCGCATCGCGACGTACCAGCTCGCGGCCACGCGCGTGGTCGCGTCGTACGCCCCCGGGGCATGCTCCTTGGTGCCCGCTTGATCCAATTGAACGTCGTTCATCGTTTTCGTGTCGTTGTCGGCCGACTACTTCAGCGCGAGGCCGATGCGGGTCGTGATGTACGCCCTGAGCAGCGCGAACATCGGGTTGTAGTCGAAGTACTTTTTCACCTCTGCCGGCGCGCTGGTTTGCGTCCAGTGCAGCAGCTTCATCGCCGGCAGTAGGCTGTACTTCGAGTTGTTGAGCTGCGGCTTGGCCCCGGTGATGCAGTACCCGAAGCCGAACATCGGCCTGGCGAAGTCTCGTTCGTCGATGAGGGCGTGAATCCGTGCCGCGGCCTCCTCGGCCGGTTTGCGCCCGGCGCTCACGGCCTCGACCTCGGCTTTGGCGTCGTTGAACAACTGGTAGTACCCCTCCATGTCCGCGCACAGGTACCCGAGGTACGGGGGGTTGTTGTCGAGGTGATCGAGGTCGCCCTCGTCGCGCGATGCGCGGAACCTCGCGTGGGCTTGCACGATCCGGAACTGCCCGAGGATCGTGCCGACCGCCCACAGCCTGTGAAACGCGTCCCACAGGCGGAAGTCCGAGAACGCCGTGTAGCAGCAGCTGACGAAGTCGTCGTTGTGGTCCAAAAGCTTCTGCTGCAGGCGCTCGATGTACTCGAAGCGCTCGGGGGAGAAGTCGTCGTCGCGCAGCGCCTTGATGAGGCGCGCCGCGAGCGCGTGGATAGTCACCGCGGTGTTCTCGAGCCCCCGGGAGAAGAGCGGGTCAATGAACCCGTTCGCGTGCAGCATCAGGCAGTAGCGGTCGCCGACGCAGGCGCTCGACGAGAATTGCAGGCGGTCGGTCTTGACCCAGTCGCGCACCGGCACGGCGTCCCGGAACTGCGCCCCGATGCTCGGGAACCGCGCGAGGAACTCGTCGAATTCCTGCTGCGCGGAGATGTCCGTTTTCGGGTAGATACGCGGGTCGAGCTGCAGGCCGACGCTCACCAGGTTGTTGGTCGACCGCGGGTGGTTGTTGAACGGAATCACCCAGAGCCAGCCGCCCGCGAACATGTGGTGCAAGGTCCCCTCGTGCCAGCGCCAGCGCTGCCCCTTGACCTTGAAGATGTCATCGAACGGCTTGACCCCGAGCATGTGCGTGTAGAGGCTGCGCGAGTGCGTCTTGAAGCGACACGGCTCTTCACGGAGCTTGAACTTGGTCGCGAGCGGCGCGCGGGGGCCTCCGCAGTCGATCATGTACCGGCCGGTGAACCGTTCGCCCTGGGCGGTGGTCACCGCGACGCCGTCCTTGTCGGCGTGGTATTCGGTCACGTTCGTCTTCTGGCGGACCGTGCAGCCGTATTTGATGGCGGCCTGCAACAGGTAGGCGTCAACGTCTTGCCGGTAATAATGGCTCTCCGGACCCCACGGCAGCTCGGGAATCACGCACTGCGTGAATTCCTTCGGGTCGTGCTCCTGGCCGGGCTTGTGGAACACGAAGCCGAAGTTGCGCTTGATGCCCGTGCTCGACGCGACGTAACGCTGCGTCGAGTAGAACGACGTGATGCGGTCGAGCTCCGGAATGCCGTAGCGATCGGCGATGATGCGGTTCATGAGAGACGTCTCGGGGATCGACGATTCGCCGATCGTGAACCGCGGGTGCGACGACTCCTCGATGATCAGCACGCGAAACTGTTGGTTGGCCAGGATGGCCCCCATCTGGGTGCCGGACATGCCCGAGCCGAGGATGATCACGTCGAAGTGGTTGCTGTCGCGCCCGTTCGCGGGGCTCTTCTGAGTCATGGGGGCACACTCTCCTTGTGAGATGGAACACATGGCCGCACGCGTCAAGCGTCAGGTGTCAGGGCTCGTCGAGCGCGGCGCGAAGGCGGGACCGCGCGGCACGCGTGAGCGTGAGTAGATCGCCGAGCATGCTGGGCGCGTACCCCCCGCTGCCGATCGTGGGGCCGCTTCGCCCGACTTCGTACGCCCGCTCCGCCAATTTGAGGTGAGGCGCCCGGAAGCGCAGCAGGACCTCGAAGACCCGGTCGAGGGCAGCCAGTCCGGCGCCGACGTGCTCGCCCCGCGCGCCGGCCGCTTGCGCCTCGCCGAGCGCGCGGTCGACGAGCGCTGGCCCCCCGGCGAACCGGGCGTAGACCGCCCTGAACGCGGGAAGCACGTAGGGCAGGTACGTCTCTTTGAATTCTCGATAACCTTGGTGGTCCGATTGCGAACCCCACAGCACGTGCTCCAGCACGAAGAGGGGCATTTCCACGGCACCGGGGCCGAGGTAGCTCTGGCCCCCGACTCGAATCGGTTCGTAGAAGGGGCGGAGCTCGTCGTAGAAGACCTGCACCGAGATAAAGCGGTAAGCGTAAACGATCGATTCGACCATTTTCTGAAGATAGGCCGCTAGCTCGTCGCACCCTTGCGCGAACGCGGGCGACCGCAGGGGCACGTCGGACAGCTCGACGGTCACCGCGATGGCCGCCTCGAGGGCCGCCATCGAGATGCGCACGCTCTCGAGCAGATGCGCTTCGTCGCGCAGCCCGGTGTAGCTCCGCTGCGCGTCGGCCGCCGTGGGGTTCCAGACTGTCACATGCAGGAGCGTCTCGCGCGGCGGCAGGTCGGTCGCGCGCGCCAAGTCGAGCAGCACCGGCTCGAGCCCGGGCACCACGTCCGCGGGCTCGTGTCCGTGCCGCTTGAGCGACCCCAGGAAAAACCCGATGTCCCGCATCGCGGCGGCGGCCTCGACAAAGCCCCAGCCGGAGGGCACGCCACGCGCCGGGAGGAACTCGCGCAACAGGCCAACGATGCCGGGCACGTCCCTTTTACGGTTCAGGCCCGGCAGCTGCAGAACGAGCGAGCGCGCCTGCAGCGAATCGCAGGCCGCCACCGCAGCGTGCGTGGCCGCGAATGCGCATACCCGGTCCAGGGTGCGCTCCACTACAGGATTTCCGGCGCCGCGAGCGTCGGCCCGGGCTGGCTGCGAGACAGCCCCGCGTCGCCCTCACGCAGTGACCGCAGGTAGTCGTAGTTCGTCGGCAGGCTCGTCCGCAGACGCTCGGCCTCGCGCCGGATGCGGGCGAACATCGCCTCAGCCTTATCGATCGACTCCGGTCGGTGCCGCAAGAGCGGCAGCGACCGGTCGGGCAGCATGCCCAAGCCGGCAAAGATGCAGTAGTAGTTTCCGTTCAACCAGAAGTTCTTGAATTCGTAGTCGAACGTTTCGTAGTACGTGGAATCGTCGAACGACGTGGTGGTCAGCGGCAGCCCCGCCTTGTAGCGCTGAACCTTCTCCTTGATGGCGTCCGAGAGCCGCAGGTCGTGCCGGTTCGCGAGCCAGAACGGCGTGTCGTCGCGCGACGTGGTGAAATAGTGCGCCTGGACGAAATCCCGGCAGTCGTCGAACATGTGGACGATCTCGGCGTTGAATGCGTCGGCCAACCGCGGGTCGAACGAGGTATCGGGGAAGTGCTTCACGAGCTGGTAAAGCGCCGCGTAGATGAAGTAGATTCCCGTCGATTCCAGGGGCTCCAGAAAGCACGACGACAGCCCGATCGCGACGCAGTTGTTGACCCACGCCCGCCCGTTGCGCCCGACCCGGAACTTGATCTGGTTGAGCGGTTGCTTGTCCGAGAGGCCCCAGAGGTTGAGGAAATCGGCGGTGGCCTGGTCGCGCGAGGTGAACTTGCTCGAGAAGACGTAGCCGCTGCCGAACCGGCCCAGCATCGGAATCTTCCAGGTCCACCCCGAATTCATGGCGATCGCGGAGGTGTACGGCTCGACCCCCACGCGCGCATCGGCGTTGGGCACGGCGCTGGCGACCGCGCTGTCGCACAGCAGGTAGTCGGACATGTCGATGAAGGGCTCCTTCAGGGCCTGGTTGATCAGGAGCCCCCGCATGCCGGAGCAGTCGATGAACAGGTCCGCCTCCAGCGTCCGCCCCTCCTTGGTGGACAGGCTGGAGATGTAGCCGCGGTCGTTCAGGCGAACCTCCACGACCTCGTCGACCATCTGTTTCACCCCGCGTTCGATCGCCCAGCGCTTCAGGAAGTCGGCCACCAGGTGCGCGTCGAAGTGCCACGCGTGGGACATCTGGCGGGTGCCGTCGGGCAGGCACGGCGCCAGCTTGTCGTCGAGCGCCCCGGGCTGCGGGTAGCAGGCGTACTCCATCGGCTGCTGGAAGCCCTGTTCGCGCTTGCGCAGCCAGTAGTGGGTAAGCGGCACGCCGTCACAGTTCGGCACGCTGCCGAACAAATGGTAGAAGTGATCGCCGCGCGAGCGGTCGGGAGACTTCCTCCAGTTCACGAACTTGATGGCGGCCTTGAACGCGCCGTTCACCTGGGGCATCCACTCCCGCTCAGGTATCCCGAGGAAGTCGAAGAACACCTTCTGCAAACTCGGGATGGTCGCCTCGCCCACGCCGATCCGGGGGATCGCCGCAGACTCGATGAGCGTAATGTTCGCCTGCTGTTGGAGCGCCCGGACGAGGTACGAGGCGGCCATCCAGCCCGCGGTGCCGCCGCCCACGATGACGATATGCTTGATCGGGTTGCTCATGACACGCTTCTCATAGGATTTGAAACCTGAATGGATAGTGCCGCCTTATCGAGCTGAACTCGCAACTCGTCCGGTAACGCGTCATAACGTGTCTGGCTCATCACGACAAATGACACCGGGAAGGCATAGTGAATCGCAGCGAAGTTCGGCAACGCTCCGTGAAAAGACCTTCCAACCGCCCCATCGCCTGACGACAGCACACCGTCCAGCGCACCGGTCCGCAGCGGCGGACGGACTGCCCCCCCCGACAAGGCTGCCTTGCGGGCGCCAGCCACCTCTCCAGGGCCATGGAGGACGTCCCTCTACGCAATATCCGGGCATCCTTGGCTGCATCCCCGGAGTTTGATCTGAGGCTGTTCCCCTCTCGGTTCAAATAGAAGCGAAATCGAACAATGCGAGGCGCTCATCGCATCGGCGGCGCACCGCGTAAGGGATGCCGCATCAACAGATTGACTTGCCGATGCGGCAATCTCCATTAGCGCATCGAGATGCTCGGACAACGTCAGCTTCCCGAGGCTTGCCGTACCATGCACGTAACCTCTCCGATACACCATAGCAGTGTTCACGATGGCACACCTCGCAAAATTTCATATCAACCTCAATTCATCCAGAGAAATACTTAATCCTTAAAAAATATCGACGAATTTTTTCCAAAAAACTATTTTATTTTTCAAAAAAATAAATTCACTTTTTCATTTAAAGCGTGCGTGCCGATGAATTTATTGAATAAAAATGCAAAATGAACATCTAAATTCACAATAAAGAAATAACGTCGACACCATTTTCGAAACAAATATGTCAATCTTTGCTCATTTAGGTGGTCTTGACCTGCTCCCTGCGTTTAGCAGGGTGTTATGAACTTTGCCGCTGATAAGACAGCCAGAGCGTGGCGCTTGCGTACGTGGATCAGGGCTATACAGGCGAAGCGGCTCGTCAGGCAGCACAAAGCCACGGCATTGAGTTGGAGGTGCTCAACCACACCGAGGCCAAGCGCGGTTTCGTGTTGCTGCCCAGACGCTGAGTGGTCGAGCGCAGCTTCTCATGGGCTGCGCGCTTTCGACGCCTCGCGCGCGACGATGAACGCTTGCCTCACACGCTGGCCGGATTCCATTTCCTCGCCTTTGCCTGTCTAATGCTGCCCAAAATCATCGACTTCATTCATCTAGGTTCATAACAGGCTCTAGCAGGCTGTTGAAAAACTACTTTGAGGGGGATCGCAGACGGTTTTCGCGGGTCGTCCACCTCTTCCCGAAGTCGCGCGAGCGGCTTGTAGAGCGTTTACGAGGTCGGAAATTTTCACCCGTAGTCCTCGCGAGAGAATTTCAACAGCCTGCTAGCGGTTGAGTACGGAAAACACCAGCGTGCCCGCGAACATCAACAGCACGACCGACGCACCGCGAAGCAGCGTTCCGGTATGTGTGGCCAGAGATCGGCGCGCCGTCAAGACGCCGCCGATGGTAAGCCACATCGAACCGATCGTCACGGTGAGCGCCGTGAAGACCGCGGTCGAGCAGAGATAGAACGGAACCAATACGAAAGCCTGCGGGGGAAAGATCGCAGTGGCGAACAATAACGCCTTCGGGTTCATGGTCGTCGCGACGAACATGTCGCGAAAGCCGATGGTACCCGACTGGATGTCTTCAAAGCGTGGGCTTTTCCATAGCTGCAGGGCGAGATAGAAAATATAGGCCGAGCTCCCCAGCTTCAGCGCATCGTAAAGCCACGGCCGTGTGGCCGCGAATGTCGCCAGGAAGAAACCCCACAGTGATATCGCGATGCCATAGCCCGATGCCTCTGCAACCAGGAGAGGCGACGATTGCCGGAAGCCGACCTTGATTCCTGAGGACAGCAGCAGGGTATTTGTCGGCCCTGGCGTGGCCAGGACCAGCGAAACGTAGAGTGCCATCTTCAACATCACCTGGAATGTCGGCATCTTGCTTCCTTGGTGTCGATGACGGTCGCCACGCGTCGGGGCGAACTGTCGTATTAGTTGCTAGTCATTCTGCATTCGGGCAGCTGTTGGCGTTCACAATAAGCGCTAGTGGTGCTCAGTAACCATGCTAACGGCGATCAAGCGAAAACCGCCTGGTTTCAAGGGGTTGGAGGGGGAATAGCGCATTTGTCACAGCGTTGCCGTTGTGCAACAAATTGTACGTCGCCGACCCGAATGATGCCGCGCATGGAAATTCCTGCTCCTGATTCAAAGTCGACGCAAACACTGTTACCCAATCACACCGATTTTCGCGCCGCAAAGTAAAGCGGCAATTGCCGCGTGCCTGGTTCAATCGCGCGCCCTGAATCGTTTAATTGGGCCCACTACGATCAGGATGACTGTAAGCGCCTCACGGCGACCGTCGTAGACGAGGGCGAGAAGCGACATCAAAGTGGTGCCCATCATTTTCGATTTGAT
>NZ_LOYJ01000094.1:0-767 GCF_001526245.1 Burkholderia sp. MSMB1498 | reverse complement strand
GGCAAAACTGCAGTCGTGACGGGCGCGGCAAGCGGCATCGGCAAGGAAATCGCGCTGGAGCTCGCGCGTGCGGGCGCGGCGGTCGCGATCGCCGATCTGAATCAGGACGGCGCGAACGCGGTGGCCGAGCAGATCAAGCAGGCGGGCGGCAAGGCGATCGGCGTCGCGATGGACGTGACCAACGAGGACGCGGTCAACGCCGGCATCGACAAGGTTGCCGAGACGTTCGGCTCGGTCGACATTCTGGTGTCGAACGCGGGCATCCAGATCGTCAATCCGATCGAGAACTACGCGTTCGCCGACTGGAAGAAAATGCAGGCGATTCACGTCGACGGCGCGTTCCTCACGACGAAGGCCGCGCTCAAGCACATGTACCGGGACGATCGCGGCGGCGTCGTGATCTACATGGGCTCGGTGCATTCGCACGAGGCGTCGCCGCTGAAGTCGGCGTACGTGACGGCGAAGCACGGGCTGCTGGGGCTTGCGCGCGTGCTGGCGAAGGAAGGCGCGAAGCACAACGTGCGCTCGCACGTGGTGTGTCCGGGCTTCGTGCGCACGCCGCTCGTCGACAAGCAGATTCCGGAGCAGGCGAAAGAGCTCGGGATCAGCGAGGAGGAAGTGGTGAAGAAGGTGATGCTCGGGCAGACGGTCGACGGGGTGTTCACGACCGTCGAGGACGTCGCGAAGACGGTGCTGTTTCTGTCGGCGTTCCCGAGCGCGGCGCTCACCGGCCAGTCGTTTGTCGTCAGCCACGGCTGGTTCATGCA
>NZ_LOYJ01000093.1:0-1562 GCF_001526245.1 Burkholderia sp. MSMB1498 | reverse complement strand
GCTCGGCGTCGTGCTGCCGATGGGAACCGTCGTGGAGATGCCGGAGCGCAGCGCGATCGAGCCGACGAAGCCGCTGCTGCAACTGTTTGACTGACCTGGAGCCGATTGAATGGCTGAACCGAACACCACCTCGGCCGCGGCGCTGTTCGCCGCGGTCGGCCTCGCCGGCATCGCGCCGGGCGTGGACGGCGACGCGCTGATCGGCGCGTTCGCGGGCGCGGCGCTCGTCGTCGTCACGTCGAAAGACCTCAGCCTCGCGAAGCGCGCCGCGTACATGCTCATCTCGCTCGTGATGGGCTATCTCGCCGCGCCCGAAATCATCCACGCCGTGCCGATCCGCTCGACGGGCGTCGCCGCGTTCTTCGCGGCCGCGCTCGTGATCGCGGTCACGCTGACGCTGATCGAGCGCGTGAAGGGCGTGGACCTGTTCGCGCTGTTCCGCAAGGGAGATTGACGTGCATGTCTCGTCCGCACTCGTCGCGCTCGCCGCGCACCTCGCCGTCATCGTGCGCGTGCTGACCTACCGCAAGAACGGCGCGCGGCATCGCTTCCACGTCGCGTGGGCGGCCTGGGTGATGGTCGCGATTTCGGGCGGCTCGGCCATCGAGCTGCTGTTTCATCCGAAGCCGACCGGCTTCTTTCACGCGGCGCTCGCGGTTCTGCTCGCCGCGTTGGTGTACCTCGCGCGCGGCAACGTCGCGCGCCTTCTACGGAGTGACGAAGCGTGAACATCCTGCGATTCAACGATCACGGCGCGGAAGTCGGGCTACTGCAGCAGCGCCTCGTGCGCGCGGGCTACTCGCTCGACGTGTCGCACCTCTACGACGAACAGACCGAGCGTGCCGTTCAGACGTTGCAAGCGACCGCGGGCCTCGTCGTTGACGGCATCGCCGGCCCGAAGACGTACCGGGTGCTCGCTAGCGGGCAGCGCGACCCGAAGCACCTGACGGACGGCGACCTCACGCGCGCGGCCGCGACGCTCGGCGTATCCGTCGCGTGCGTGCGCGCCGTCAACGAAGTCGAGTCGCGCGGCGTGGGCTTTCTGGACGATGGCCGGCCGAAGATTCTGTTCGAGCGGCATGTCATGTATCAGCGGCTCGGCGTGAATCTCGGCAAGGACGCGGCGGATGCGGCCGCCGCACGTTGGCCGAGCGTCGTCAATCCGAAGCGCGGCGGCTACCAGGGCGGCGCCGCCGAATACGTGCGGCTCGACACCGCGGCGCGCATCGACGCGGCATCCGCTTACGAGTCGGCGAGCTGGGGCGCATTCCAGATCATGGCGTATCACTGGAAGCGCCTTAGCTACGCGAGCGTCGACGAATTCGTGTCCCGCATGGAGCTGGGCGAAGCCGAGCACCTCGACGCGTTCGTGCGGTACGTCGCGGCCGACAAGAAGCTGCTGGCCGCGCTCCGGGGCCGGAAGTGGGCGGCGTTCGCGGAAGGCTACAACGGCTCGGATTTCGCGATCAACCTGTATGACGTGAAGCTCGACCGCGCGTACGTGAAGTACGCCGGCACCGGCAAGGCGGCCGCATGAATTTCTCGCGCCTGACACCGTGGCT
>NZ_LOYJ01000092.1:0-96827 GCF_001526245.1 Burkholderia sp. MSMB1498 | reverse complement strand
GCGCACGAATCGTCGGTCTGCACGCCGATCACCTTGATCTCGGGCCGCACCGCCTTCACGTACGCGGCCACGCCCGCGGCCAGGCTGCCGCCGCCGATCGGCACGAAGATCGCGTGGATCGGCCCCTGATGCTGGCGCAGGATTTCCATCGCGACCGTGCCCTGGCCCGCGATCACGTGCGGATCGTCGAACGCCGGGATGAACGCGAGCCCGTCGCGCTGCTGCACGCGCAGCGCGTACGCATACGCATCGCTGTACGATTCGCCCGCCTGCACGACTTCGACGAACGCGCCGCCGTGCGCGCGCACCGCATCGACCTTCACGCGCGGCGCCGTCTCCGGCACGACGATCGTCGCCTTCACGCGAAGCCGCGCCGCCGCGAGCGCGACGCCCTGCGCATGATTGCCCGCAGACGCGGTGATCACGCCGCGCGCGAGCGCGTCGGCGGACAGATGCGCCATCTTGTTGTACGCGCCGCGGATCTTGAACGAGAACACCGGCTGCGTATCCTCGCGCTTCAGCCAGACCGTGTTGCGCACGCGCGCCGACAGGTTCGGCGCAAGCTCGAGCGCCGTCTCGCGCGCGACGTCATAGACGCGCGCGTTCAGAATCAGCTTCAGGTATTCGTCGAGCGCGCTCGCCGCGCGCATCGCGGGCGCGGCTCGCGTGCGGGCTTCGGGGGTTTCCGTGACGGCGTCGTCTGACTGCATGGCAGGCTCTCCTGGGAGTGGACGCCCGGGAGACGGAAACAAAAAACCCGCCTCACGGGGCGGGTTGCTGTAAATGCTTTCGTACGCGCGCTAACCCACCATTCGATGAATGGTGCGAATAATGTGCGCGATGCGAAAGCCATAGGAATTCATGTGCGCAAGCTTGCGGTAGCGCGCACGGTTTGTCAATCCCGCCCGGCGCACGCCGGCGCCGCGTTCGTGACGCGCGGCACATCCTGACATATTGCATTCGTAGCCTAACGTACATCTTTCAATCGAACATGTCTCTAATGTCTGTTGCGGCACCGGTCCCGGTCCGGTGCCGTCGAATTCCGGCCGGGCATGACGCCCGTCGGGCCACTCGTCAATCCGGACTCTTTGGGTCCAAACTTCTCAGGAGAACCAAGATGCAGGAACTCAGCCAGCAGGAAATCGCCCACGTCTCGGGCGGCCACTATGACGGCGGCAGCATCTTCGACACGCTCGGCAATCTGATCGAGGTCGCAGGCAAAGGCGCGGAAACGATCGGCAACACGCTCACGCTCGGCCTTCTGTCGCCGATCAGCAGCGCGGCATACGGCATCGGCGAAGTGCTGACGACGGCGGCCGTGAACCTCGGCAACTCGCTCCTCAACCTGTTCGGCATCCCGGCCAAGCATTATTGACGCGCGGCGTCGGCGTCCCGGCGCGCGCGGGCGTTCGTCCGCGCGCGCCGCGGGAAGACCTCAGTAAATCTCCGGCACGATCATGTCGGCCGGCACCGGACGCCGGATGTAGTCGTCGTGATGCTCGCGCTGCGGCAGATGCACGGGATCGCGCTCGATCTCGTAGTACGGCACGAGGCTCAGCAGATGGCTCATGCAATTGAGCCGCGCGCTCTTCTTGTCGACCGCCTGCACGACCCACCACGGCGCCTCGGGAATGTGCGTGCGCATCAGCATCTCCTCCTTCGCCGCCGTGTACGCCTCCCAGCGGCGGCGGCTCTCGAGATCCATCGGGCTCAGCTTCCATTGCTTGAGCGGATCGTCGATGCGGTTCTGGAAGCGGACTTCCTGCTCTTCGTCGGTGATCGAGAACCAGTACTTGACGATCTGGATTCCGCTGCGCGCGAGCATTTTCTCGAACTCCGGCACCGAGCGGAAGAACTCCTCGTACTCGTCGTCGGTGCAGAAATTCATCACGCGTTCGACGCCCGCGCGGTTGTACCAGCTGCGGTCGAACAGCACGATCTCGCCGCCCGCGGGCAGATGCGCGACGTAGCGCTGGAAATACCATTGCGTGCGCTCGCGGTTGCTCGGCGCGGGCAGCGCGGCGACCCGGCACACGCGCGGATTCAGCCGCTGCGTGATGCGCTTGATCGCGCCGCCCTTGCCCGCCGCGTCGCGCCCCTCGAAGATCACGACGAGCCGGTGCCCGGTGTTCACGACCCAGTCCTGCAGCTTCACGAGCTCGCCCTGCAGGCGGAACAGCTCGCGGAAGTAGCGCTTGCGCGCTTCGCGGCGCTCGGCGGAAAAGAGCGTCTCATCCTCGAAGCGACGGTCGTCGAGCTCCATCTCGAGCTCTTCGTCGTACGCGTCGACGAGATCCTCCTCGAAGCGGCGCTGCCGCTCGTGCAGCGGCGCCATGTCGCGCCGCGTGTCCTTTTCGCTCATGCCGGCCTCCTTGCTGCGCGTTGCAGACGCGTTCCGCGCACATTATCGCAGGCCCGGATGTCGGGGGAATGACCGCGCGGAAAGGATCGGGCGGCGGCGTGGCCGGCGGCCGGCAAGCCGCCGGACGATGAGACGAGACGGGCCGCCCGCCGGCGACGCCCACATCCACGCCGGCACCGGCCGGAGCGCATGGATTGCCTCGAGCGCACGGAGCCGCGCGACGCCGCTCAGAACCGGTAGTTGAGCAGCATCGTGCAGAGCAGGACGTTCGCGGAAAGCGTCGTCGTGTTCGACGCGAGGATGCGCTTCGCGTCGTTGATGTTGAGCGTGATCGCCGCCTTCAGCGGAATGTACGAGAGCGCCGTCGACAGCGACAACTGGCGCGTGAGCTGATAGTTCGCGCCGACGACGAACACGGGCGTCCACGTGCTCTTCACGCTCGCCGTCGCATGGACGCCGTTCGACAGCACGAGATTCGCGCCCGCCTGCAGCAGACGATCGAGCGCGCTCGGATCGGCGAGCAGCGATTGCAGATCGCCGAGCGAGATGCCCGCCGACAGCAGGCCGCCGAGCGACGTGAGCTTGTTCGCGAACACCGGGCTCAGGTTCGAGTTCGTGAAGCGCGTGTAGCTGATGCCGAGGCCGACGTATGGCCGGAGCCGGTCCTCGCGCTTACCGAGGTAATACTTGAACACGGTCGACGCAAGCCACGCGCGCGTCGTGCCGAGCGGATTGCTCTGCGTGTTGCCGAGGTCGACGAGCGGCAGCCGGCCCTGCACGCCCGGGAAGATCTTGTCGAACGGCAACCCGACGCTGCCGTGGCCGCGCATCGTCAGCTCGGGCGGAATCCCGCCGACGATCTCGGCCGCGACGTGCTCGCCGAAGAAATGCGTGAACGTGAACGCGGGCGTGTTCGCGTTGCTGATCGACACCGCGGAGCCCGGATTCACGAAGCTGCCGATCCCGAGCGCCCCCGTCGTCGTCGTCACGGGCGTCGAGCGGCCCGTCGACAACACGTAGTGCCAGCCGATCCCGATCATGTTGCTGTCGTCGCCCCGCAATTGCTCGAGGAGCGTCGGGCCCTGCGCCTCCGGCAGATCGGGCAGCATTTCCGGATCGATCGGATGCAGCTCGTACGGCATCCGGTCGTAGCGCACGCCGGCGATGAAGCGCGGCGCCGCGTCCGCGGGCGGGCGCCGCGCCGCGCCCTCGTCCGGCGCGCACGCGCTGCCGCCGCATGCGTCGGCGGAGGGCGCGTCGTCCGCGGGCGCGCCGCCCGGCGCGTCGGCGAAGCCGATGCCGTCGCCGCCGCCGCCGGAGCGCACGCGCGTCGCGGCGGCCGGCGTCGCGACGCGTTGGCCGAGCGTGATCGTCTCTTCGGTGAGCCTGCGCGGACGCGGCGCGTTCGGGCTCGCGGCGAGGGCGCCCGATGCGTCCGATGCGCCCGCTCCAGCCGCTGCGCCCGCCATGTCCGCCGTCCCGCTCGATGCGCCGCCGCTCGACGCCGCGCCGCGCCCCGCGCCCGCCGACGCCCGCCGCGCGTCGCCCGGCACCGGCCCCCACGCGTTCGCGTCGAAGCCGGGCGCGTCGCCGCCCGGAAAGAAGCCGATGCCGTCCGCGCCGTCGCGCCATTTCGCCGAGCCGCCGTCCTGCGCGTGCGCGGACCATGCGCACGCGAGCAGCGTCGCGCCGAGCCAACAGGACACCGGAGCGCGCCAGCCGCGGCGCGCGCGTCGTCGACGATGCTTGTCACCCATTACGCATCGGCCGTCACGCGGGCGTACCGAACATCCGCTGCCGGATCCGATACAACGGTTCGAACAGCCATTCGAGCAGGCTGCGCTTCTCGAGCACGATGTCCGCCTTCAGCGTCATCCCGGCCTTCAGCGTGAGCGGCCTGCCTTCAAACGCCGGATTGCGGTCGGCGAGCTCGACCCAGCACTTGAAGTAGGTCTGCGGCGCGCCGGCGTCGGCCGGCAGATTCAGCTCCTTCGCGGTGAACGCGACGGGCGACACCGACAGCAGCTTGCCGCGATAGGTGCCGAACTTCTCGACCGGATAGCTGCCGTACGCGAGCTTCACTTCCTGGCCGGGCTTCACGAACCCCGCCTTCGACGACGGAATGTACAGCTCGGCGATGAGCCCGTCCGCCTTCGCCGGCAGGATCTCGACGACGCGCGTGCCGGGCGGATCGATCACGCTGCCCTGCACGACGTCGAACCGCACGATCTGCCCGTCGGCGGGCGCGTACAGCACCTGGTTCACGTTCTCGTCGATGTTGAATTCCTTCGAGTTCAGCTCTTCCCGCTTGATCTTCAGCTCGGCGTTCGAGCCGTCGTACTTGCTCTGCACGGTTTCCAGATCGCCGCGCAGCTTCATCGCGTTCTTCACGAGATCGGCGCGGCGCAGCATCAGATCCTGATACGCCTGGCTCGCCTGCAGATACTGCGTGTTCACCTGGTTGTACTGCTCGAGCGTGACCACCTGCTCGTTCAAGAGCTGCTTCACGCGGTCGCGCCGCTCCTGGTACTCGGACACGATCCGCTTCTGGTCCTGGATCTGCTTGTCCATGAGGCCGCGGCTCTCCGCGAGCGCGCCGATCTGCTGGTTGATCTGCTGGATCGTCGACTGGTATTCGAGCTTCACCGCATCCATCTGCTGATCGACCTCGACGCGCTGGCGCTTGATCGATTCGCGCATCCCCTGCGCGTTGTTCGCCTGCGCGACGAAGCTCGTGTCGCGCGTGACGCTCAGGAGCTTCTGGCCGGCCTTCACGTGCTGATCCTTCGCGACGAACACCTCGCGCACCGCCCATCCGGGCGGCGCGCCGACGCCGATCAGCCCCGTGCGCGGCGTGAGCATGCCCATCACGTTCTCGGTGTTCGCATACGTGAGGCGCACGAGCGCGACGACGAACATCACGAACATCGCGATCGACAGATAGCAGAAGAACCGCATCGACACCGGCACGTCGACGACGCCGTTGATCACCGTGCCGAACGTCGTGCCGCGCGTGAGCTTGCGCGGCGTCTTCTGCTCTCTCAGAGCGGTCATCCAGGTAGGCATGGGCGAAAACTCGTCAGGCGCTGCGCAGCGTCTGCGCGGCGGCGCGCGCGTTCGGCTCGAGCAACGGGGATGGCATCAGGTACGGCGTGAAGTGCTCCCAGAAGTGCCACTGTTCGGGCTGCTTCACGAGCGCTTCCTCGAGCTTGTCGGCGATCCGCTGATGGGTCGCCGCGACGCGCGACGATTCGTCCGCGACGCCGAGCATCCGCGACGCGGGCCGCGCGTCGAGCTCGACGAAGTGCATCTTGCACGTGTCGCGAAACGGCACGCCCGTCGCGTACGACACGAGCATCGGGATGTCGTGCTCGACCGCGAGCTTCACGCCGCCGCCCGCGAGCCGCACCCAGCGGCCGCCGAGCCGGCATGCGTTGGTCTTGCCGAAGCGGCCGTGCAGATCGGAGAACAGCAGGAACACGGGCGCTTCCTTGCGCAAGCCCGTGACGAGCCGGCGCAGATGCACGCGCTGCTCGATGTCGATCAGCTCGATCTTGCCCGCGCCGTATTCTTCGACGAGGCGCAGCGCGTCGTCGAAGAACGCGCCCGGCGCGTCCTTGTGCATCACGATCATCATCTTGCGGTCTTCGGGAATCATCAGCCGCAGCTTCGTGACGAACAGCATCAGGTTGCCGAAGTGCAGGCCCGCGAGCATCAGCGGGCCGCCTCGCGCGAGCGCCGCGCGCAGCGCGCTCTCGCCTTCGCATTCCATCCGGTCGAGCAGCGCCTTCATCGACGCGATGCTGTGCGAGCGCAGCATCAGCCCCGCCACCTCGGCCTCGAACAGCTCGTGGACGATGCCGTCCGCGACGCCGCGGATGCGCACCGGATCGTCGTTCAGGTGCGCGCTCAGCATGTGCCTCACCGACATTTCGATCGACGAGCGGATCGACGGAAAGAGGCGCAGGCACACGCCCGCGCACCAGCGCATCATGCCGAGCCCGCGCTCGGGCGAGCGGCCGAGCGCGATCCGCTTGACGATCCGCCGCACGAAGAAGCAATACGAGAACGCATTGAACAGAAAGAGCCGCATCAACGTCATCGCTGCACCTCCAGCTCCGGCTGCCGCTCGGGCGTCACTTCGGCGAGGCGGCCGTCGCGCATCTCGTAGATGCGATCGACCATCGACAGGATCGACGCGTCGTGCGTGACGAGCACGATCGTGCACGGCAGCGTCAGCACGTTGCGGCAGATTTCGTGCGTCGTCGCCTGATCGAGGTTCGACGAGAATTCGTCGAGAATCAGGAGCCGCGGCTCGCAATACAGCGCGCGGGCGATCAGCAGGCGCTGCATCTGCCCGGCCGACAGGAACTTCTGCGTGTCGCCGAGCGGCGTGTCGTAGCGGTTGTCGAGCTGATCGATTTCGCGGTCGATGCACGCGAGGCGCGCGGCCTCGTGCATCGCGCCGACGCGTGGCGCGGGCGCGAAGTTCGTGATGTTGTCGCGAATCGTGCCGCGGAACAGCTGATCCGACTGCGTGACGGCCGCGACGTGCTTTCGGTAGAGCCTCAGGTTCACCTCGGACAGATCGACGCCGCCCACGAACAGCGTGCCCGGGCTCGACTGATACAGCCCGCAGATCAGGTTCAGAAGCGTCGTCTTGCCGCTGCCGGTCCGGCCGACGATCGCGACCTTCGCGCCGGCCGGCACGTCGAGATCGATGTCTTCGAGAATCGCACGGCGGCCGCCCTTCGGTGTGTACGTCAGCGCACGAATCGACAGCGAGCCGTCGAAATGCTCGACCGAGCGCACCGGCGCGTCGGGCGCGGGCTCCTCGGTCTCGGTCTGCAGCACGTCGGCGACGCGGTCCATGTGCACCTGCAAGACCTTGCGCCGCACGTAGAGCTGGATCGAATCGATGAACTTGTCCGCGAACAGGTTCTTGTACTGGATGAACGCGTAGATGATCCCGATCGTGCTCTGCCCGTGCATCACGAGCCACGCGCCGTACGTGACGATGATCAGCTGCTCGACATGGACGATCCCCTTCGAGATCGCGTCGAACAGCAATTGCAGCCGCTCCTGCTGGCGAACCGCCTGCAGCTTCTGCGTGAACGCGTTCACCCACAGGCTGCTGCGCGAGGTTTCCGACGACAGCAGCTTGATCGAATGCGCGGAGCGAATGTTCTCGATGAGCAGCGCGTCGGCCTCGGCGCCGCGCGTGAGGATCTGCGACATCGCGTCCTGCAGCTGCGGCTGGATCGCGAGCCGCGACAGCGCGAACAGCACCATCCCCGCGAGGCTGATGCCGGCGAGCACCGGGCTGTAATACAGCATCAGCACGAGCGTGACGACGCACGTGAACACGTTGAGCAGCCCGCCGATCAGCCCGTCGACGAGAAAGCGGCCGATCTCCGACACCGACGCGACGCGCGAAATCGAATCGCCCGTGTTGTGGAACAGGTAATAGCCGATCGGCAGCCGCGCGAGATGCCCGACCATGTTCGACGACAGCTGCTGCGACACGATGTTGCGCAAGTAGCTCTTGATGTTGCCGACGAGGTTCGCGTACAGCGTGTCGAACAGGAACACGATACCGAACAGGATCGTCAGCAGGTACAGGATGTCGACGTCGGTCTTCTTCAGCGCCTCGTCGATCGTGAGCTGCACGTACGACGGCCCGAGCAGCAGCAGCAACTGCGCGGCGATGCCGCCCCCGACGCCGAGCAGGATGCTCTTGCGAATGCCCGTGAGGCCCACCAGGTAGTCGCGCAGATGGATCTTGTCGGACGTGCCGACGTGCTTGAAGCCGATGTCCGGATTGAGCTCGAGCGCGTAGCCCGTGATCTGCGTGAGCGCCTGCGCGAGCGGCAGTTTCGTCTCGCCGAGCGCCGGATCGACGATGTGCACGCTGCCGTAGCAGACTTTCGTCAGCACGACGTAGTGGTTCATCCCCCAGTGCAGGATGCACGGCAGCTTCAGCGCGTCGATCTCGTTCGCCTCGAACTGGAGCCCGCGCGCGCGCATCCCGAGGTCGTTCGCGATCTCCATCAGATCGAAGAACGACAGGCCGGAATCGATCTTCACGGGATACCGGTTGCGCAGCGTGCGCAACGTCGTGTCCCGGCCGTGCCAGGTCGCGATCATCGCAAGGCACGCGAGACCGCATTCGGTCACCTCGTCCTGAAGAATGGGCCTGACTTTATTTGTGTTGAACCACATAGCTTGCGAATGCTGGACACGACAATGCCGGCCCGCGCCCGGCGCGCTGCGGCTCGAAGCCGTCGCGCGGGCACGGCGTGAACGCCGCGCCCCGGCTTCAGCGGAACGCGGCCTGGACGCTGCTTCGAGCCCGGCTTAGCTGCCGGACCCGAGCGCCATCTTGAATTGGTTGACGGCCTGGGCCTGGTATTGGGTCAAGAGCCCGTTGACGACGGGGCCGATCGATTGATTCGCGAGGGAAACCGTGTAGGCGGCCGAGTTGGCGTAGGCGGAGCCTCCGCCGCGGATCGCACGGGCTTGTTGCTCAGATATGGCTTGCATCGGGGTGGCCTTTACTCTTGAAGCAACGTCGTGGCCCGAATCCGCATCCGCCAGCGCGGACGACCCCATTCGGAGATGCCTCGACATCACTGTCTCCTGATCATTTCCTCCGATTGCCAACAAAGAAGAATGAATAGTGTTTATATATCTCGATTGGCGACGGATTACCGTTTTTGCAACTTGAACTTCAGACTATTTTACGCGGGGGGCGCCTCCCCGCGCAAATGCAACGGCTAGTGCTTACTTGCCGTTGCTATTGTAGTTCTTGGGATTCTGCAGGTAGCCGCCGAGCGTCGGCATGAACTGGCCGAGCGCCGTGAACAGCGGGCCGGATGCCGCTGCCAGCGTGCCCAGCGAGCTGATCGGGCCGCCGCCGTGAACCACCTTGGTCTGCTCCATCGTCATAACCTTCATAACTATCTCCTCGTAAAGAAAAAAAGACGACGTCAAGACTTCTCTAATAATGCCAATGGCCGTAAATAACCGAACGACGTTTATTTTTTATCGCTGCGATTACAAGCCGGAATCAGGCTATCATGCGCTCAAGATGGAAACAAGATGGCCGGCCTCGTCATATATGGGTTTTTGACGATCCGAAATTCACCAAAAAGATGCATGCGTTTCAACTCATTATTTAAAACGTTTAATTTGTAGCGTCGACCGCTTGACACATGGCAGGAGATGGAGACGGAGATGTTTGAAACAGCGAATTTGGGTGCCTCGTCTAAATTTTGGCATGCGGGTTTTCACTTAACGAGTAAATCCTTTCGCTTTCGAGCCAATGTGGCTTACGCCACCGTTTGCGCGGCATTCGTCGCACTCGGTACCGGTTCCGAAACGGCAAGCGCATTCTGTCTAGACGAGGTTTACCAGCACGCGGTTTCGAACGATCCGAAATTCCTGCAGGCGCGGGCCGAATACGACGCCGCGCGGCAGAAATTCCCGCAGGCGCGCGCGCAAATGCTGCCGCAGGCGAGCGCGCAGCTCGAATGGGGGCGCTACGGCACGCACGCGAACCTGTTCGGCATCGACGTGAGCGGCAACAGCACCGCCGCATACGGCGCCGCGCAGGTCACGCAGGCGCTCTTCAACATGCCGTACCTGTACGACATGAGCCGCGCAAAGGAATTCGAGGAATCGGCGCGGCAGCAGCTCGAAGTCGCGAAGCAGGAGCTCATCATGCGCGTGGCGAACGCGTGCTTCGATCTGCTGTCCGCGCGCGAGAAGCTGCAGCTCGCCGACGACGAGGTCGACGCGCTCGCGCGGCTCGAGAGCGACACGCGCCGCATGGCGCAGCTCGGGATGAAGACGATCGGCGACACCGCCGAGATCGAGGCGCGCAGGAGCCTCGCGCAATCGGACGAGGCGCTCGCACGCATCGACGTCGAGGCGCGCCGCGCGCGCTACGAGACGCTGCTCGGCTCCGCGATCGATTTCACGCGCTGGCCGCGGCTCGCGATGCACGGCACGTCGCCGCGCATTCCGTCGGGCGATTACCAGCCGCAGGACAACCCGTCGTATCAGCAGGCGTATCGCGACCTGCGCGTCGCGCGGCTCGCCGCGAAGCGCATCGGCGCCGAGCATCTGCCGACCGTCGACCTGTTCGCGTCGTATTCGCGCGGGCTCAATCCGAACCTGCGCGGCCTCACCGACAAATCCGACTTCCATCAGAGCGCGGTCGGCGTGCAGGTGACGATTCCGATCTTCTCGGGCGGCAGCGTGCACTACCGGCAGGTCGAGGCCGAGCACGTCGCGACGCAGTACCAGAACCGGCTGCGCGAAGTCGAGCAGCAGTTGAGCACCGACCATCGCGAGACGCTCGCGGCGCTGCAGTCGATCGGCACGCGCATCCGCGCGCTGCAGCAGTCGCTGCAGGCGGCGCGGCTCGCGTACGATTCGTCGATGAAGGCGCACCAGGTCGGCTACAGCACGACGTACGAGACGCTGAACCTGCGCACCGACATCTCGAACATCCGCCAGAAGCTGTTCGAGAGCTATCTCGACGCGCTGAAGCTGCAACTGAAGCTGAAGGGCATTCTCGGCACGCTGGACGAGCAGTCGCTCGTGGCGGTGGACAGCTTCCTCGCGAGCAACGCGGCTTCGCCGGATCAAACGAGCGAGTGAGCGGCCGCGCGATCCGGTGCGCGCGTTCGGCGCGCTCGGGCCGCGGACGTCTCGCGCACCGAAATGAAACGTCCCGCTTGCGCGGCACGACGATCGTGACGATCGTGTGACGCAAGCGGGACGTTTTCGTTTTCGCCGAAAGCCTCGCGACGAAGCGCGCGCCGGAACAGCGGCGCGGCAAAGACGCAGGAACGGCGGGAATGCGGCGGAAGCGGCGGAAGCGCGCGGCGAAAACGAAACGCGCCGCCGGCCGATGCGCCGCTTCGCCGCTTCGCCACTTCGCCGCTTCGCCACTTCGCCACTTCGCCACTTCGCCACTTCGCCACTTCGCCACTTCGCCACTTCGCCACTTCGCCACTTCGGTACTTCGGTACTTCGGTACTTTACCGCTTTCGCCGCCCGGCGCTTCCGGCGGCGAGCGGCGAGCGGCGAGCGGCAAACGACGCTACACGCTCACTGAATCACGCGCGACACGCCGCGCCCGCGCGGGTCGGACACCGCCTCGGGCGTCTTGCCGTCGATCTGGATCGCCTGGATGTCGCCGCTGAAGTCCTGGCCCTTCAGCGTGTAGCCCTTCGCCTCGATGCCCTTCGCCAGATCCCCGTCGATCGGGTGGTACGGCTCCCAGAAGATCGTGTTCGGCGGCAGCAGCTGATGGTGGAAACGCATCGCGCCCACCGCGTCCTTCAGCGGCATCTTGAAGTCGTACAGGTTCGTGATCACCTGGAAGATCGACGTGAAGATCCGCGAGCCGCCCGGCGTGCCGATCACGAGCGCGACCTTGCCGTCCTTCGTCAGGATCGTCGGCGACATCGACGAAAGCGGCCGCTTCTTCGGCTCGATCGCGTTCGCGTCGCTGCCGACGACGCCGAACATGTTCGCCACGCCCGGCTTCGCGGAGAAGTCGTCCATCTCGTCGTTGAGCACGATGCCCGTGCCTTCGGCGACGACGCCCGAGCCGAAGTAGCCGTTGATCGTGTACGTGTTCGACACCGCGTTGCCCCACTTGTCGACGACCGAGAAATGCGTCGTCTCCGCCTTCTCGGGCATCGACGTGCCGAGGCCCGGCTGCACGCTCTTCGTGTCGGACGGCTTCTCCGGATTCACTTCGGCCGCGCGCTTCGCGATGTAGGCGTCGTCGGTCAGTTGCGCGACAGGCACCTTGTAGAAATCCGGATCGCCCAGGTACTGCGCGCGATCGGCGAACACGCGCTTCTCGATCTCGGCGATCAGGTGCACGTATTGCGGCGAGTTCAGCGTGACGCCGTCGAAGTCGGCCTTGCGGTCCGCCTTCATCTTCAGCAACTGGACAAGGCCGATGCCGCCCGAGCTCGGCGGCGGCGCGGTGATCACGCGATAGCCGTTCCAGCTCGCCTGGACCGGCTGCCGCCACACCGCCTTGTACTGGACGAGGTCCTGCTTCGTGATGAGGCCGCCGCCCTTTTTCATCGACACGGCGATCAGGTCGGCCGTCTTGCCATCGTAGAAATCCTTCGCGCCGTCGTTCGCGATGCGCGCCAGCACCGCCGCGAGCTCCGGCTGCTTGAAGTTCGCGCCCGCCTTCAGGGCGGCGAAGTATTGGTCGAAGTTCGTCTTGCCGCCGAATTCCTTCGACGCGTCGACGCCGCGCTGCGCGAGCTGCTCGTCGACGATGAAGCCGTCGCGCGCGTAGCGGATCGCGGGCGCGAGCACCTGCTTCCACTTCAGCTTGCCGAAGCGCTTCTGCGCCTCCCACATCCCGGCGACCGTGCCCGGCACGCCGACCGCGCGGTCGCCGTACAGGCTCATGCCCTTGACGACGTTGCCGTCCTTGTCGAGGTACATGTCCCTCGTCGCGGCGAGCGGCGCGCGCTCGCGATAGTCGAGGAAGTACGGCTTGCCGTCCTTGTAGATGGTCATGAAGCCGCCGCCGCCGATGTTGCCCGCCTCCGGATACGTGACGGCGAGCGTGAATGCGATCGCGACCGCGGCGTCGACCGCGTTGCCGCCTTCCTTGAAGATCTGCTCGGCGGCGTCGGCGCTGTATTTGTCGGCGACGGCGACGGCCGAGCCGTCGAGCACGACGCGCTGCGGACCTTTCGCATGAGCGGGCGCGCTCGGCAGGAAGCCGACGAAGGCCGCGCTCACGAGCGCGGCGAGCGCCGTCGACTTGAAGCGGTTCGTTGCGTTCATTGCATGTCTCCCATGTTGATCTCCTTGCAAATTGGGGCGCGAAAAGCTGACGAATAGGCTTATAGCACGGCTGCACGCGTAAACAAAAATGGGGCTTCGTAGTCGCGCCGGCCGGCGGGGCCCGGAGCGCGGCTCGTGGATGCGGCGTTGCATTGCATGGCGACAGGCTCGCACCGGATGACAAGCAGCGGCAATCGGTACGCGGCACGCCGCATGCGTGCCCCCGGCGCGCGAGCCGGCCGCGCCGCATCCGTTGCCCACGGCGGAAGAATCGCGAAACGCCGGCGTTGCCCGGTCGCCGTTCGTGCAAGCGCGCGGCCGCTGCGTCCGCGCGCTCGTCGGAAGCTCGTCACGCGTTCGTTGCGCCGAGGCACTGCCGATAATGTAGTTAGTTGCGCCAAGTTGCGCTGAAAAATCAGACGGCATCCGCCAATTGGCAACGGTTGCATGCCGATCAGCCTTGCCGCACCGCGATGATCGAAAGGATTGCTGCGTCGGCCGTGCCAAGCGCCCGCCACGCCGCGCGCAACTTCACGTTCGCATCGCTTGGCGCGCGCCGAAAACTTTTCTTCGCCGCTCCTGCGCGCCGCACGCCAAATCTGCGAAGATAGCGCCCCTTTTCGATTTCGGCCGCGCGCCGACGCAACACCGGCATGGCATCACACGCAGCACATCACGCAAGCGGCTGGGCCGCGGGCCTCGTCGCCGCGGCGCTCGTCGCGCAGGCGGGCGCCGCGGGACCGTGGCACGTCTACAGCCTCGCCGCATTCGCGGCGGGCGTCGCGGGCGGCACCGCGCCCGACTGGCTCGAGCTCGCGTGGTGGCGCCGCTCGCGGCGGCTCTGGGTCACGCACCGCACCGTCACGCACTGGGGCGTTGCGTGGGTGGCGATGCTTGTCTTCGCGTATCGGTCGCTCGGCCATCTCCACCCTTGGGCCGCGCCGCTCTTCGGCTTCGCGTGCGGCGGCCTCGTCCATCTGATCGCCGACTGGCCGAACCCGCTCGGCGTGCCGTGGCTGTGGAAACGCCATTCGCTGAACTGGTGGAACAGCGGGCATTGCGACCTGCTCGTCGTCGCGGCCGCGTGGGCGGGCGCGCTGTGGCTCGCGCAGGCCGCATGGGGGCACGCGGCGCCGCTCGCGCACTGGCTCGGCTGGCTGCGCACGGTATGACGCCGCCCGTCGACGGATACCGAATGCCAGACGCCGAATGCCAATGCCGAATGCCGGACGCCAGACGCCAAACGCCAGACGCCGGACGCCGGATGACAGATAACGGATGACGGATGACGGCGATGATGACTCGAACGTCAATCGCATGACCGACGCGCCCGCTCGACGTGCGCTCGAAGGCAATCGCTCGATCGCCGATCGCTCGACCAGCAATTGCTCGCCCGGCAATCGCCCGGCCGGCATCCGTTCGATCCTGACCGCCTGGCCGACGATCGTTCGGCCAGCAATCGCCCGCCCGACGATTGGCCGGCAAGCGATCGCTCGATCGACGCCCGCGCGGCCGACCGACGCCGGCTCGGCCGGCAGCCGTTCCACCGACGATCGGCAAACCGGCCGCCGATCGACACTGCTCCCGGCATGCGTCCGGGCCGCGCCGCGGCCGCGGGTAGAATGGCGAACGCGGCCTCGCCGCGCCCTTCGACGATCAGGCCGGATCGTTCCTGACACAACGCACAAGAACATGACCGACGACATCACGACGCCTCCGCCTTCATCCGCCGCACGCCCGCTGCCGAGCTTCGGCCCGCTTCGCTGGATCGTCCGGCACTGGCGCGGCGACTACTCGCTCGGCATCGCCTTCTGGCTGAATCAATCGCCGATCTACGCGCTGCGGACGATCTGCAGCCAGGTGCTGATGACCCGAGTGTTCGAACGGCTCGGCGAAGGACAGGGACCGGGAGACAACGACGCGATCGCAAGCGCGCTGGCGGCCGTCCCGCCGGTGGTGCTCGCCGACGTCGCGCTGTCGCTCCTCAACGTCTGGTGGGTCGTCGGCGTCTGGCGCGCGGCCAGGCGGCACATCGCCCGCACCGGCCGCCGATTCTGGGCGCGCGCGGCACAGGTGACGGCGGCGCTCGTCGCGGCGCGCATCGCCTATTCGATCGTGGTCATTCCGCACTCGATCGAGACGCTCCAGCTCCTCGTCATCGATCCGGGGAGACTGCTCACGGACCCGGTCGGCACGCTGAAGAACTGGCTGTTCTGACGAGCGTCGGCGCAGGCGCGCGATCGCCGTGCTACGGCGATCGCGCGCCGCTGGAGTTGCCGCTGGAGTTGCCGCTGGAGTTGCCGCTGGAGTTGCCGCTGGAGTTGCCGCTGGAGTTGCCGCTGGAGTCGCCACCGAAAGTGCAGCCGAAGTCGTTGCCCGAAGCATCACCGAGTTCGGCCAACGAGCGCGTCGCCAGCCCTGATGCCGACAAGCCATCGGCGACGCGAGGCGAATAACGTCCACGCCTTCGGAACCATTTTCGTTCGGCGCATGATCTCCGCGGGCATGTCGCATGTCGCATGTCGCATGTCGCATGTCGCATGTCGCATGCCCGCGTTCTGCGTTCTGCGTTCTGCGTTCTGCGTTCTGCGTTCTGCGTTCTGCGTTCTGCGTTCTGCGTTCTGCGTTCTGTAGCCACGATCGCCCCGCCCTCGGCGCAACACAACCCCACCGTTAGTCGCATTCATGAGCCGCCCACGCTTCCCGCGGCCGGCTCACGCCCCGCGCCGCCCGCCGCAACGCACCACGTCCCCGCCCGCCGATCGCCTGCAATCCGCCCGCGCGTCTGGCACACTATCCGGCCGGGCCCCGCCTTGCGCCGCCCGCGCCCGCCCCCACCTACGGTTCCGATGGACGTCACCACCACCCGCCCCGCCGCCCGCGCGCTCGACGCGTTCCATCCCGTCGTCGCCGCGTGGTTCTCCGATACGTTCGCCGCGCCCACCGGCGCGCAGGCGCTCGCGTGGCCGCACATCAAGGCCGGCCGCTCGACGCTCGTCGCCGCGCCGACCGGCTCCGGCAAGACCCTCACCGCGTTCCTGTCCGCGCTCGACGATCTCGTGCGCGACGCGCTCGCGCACGGCGGCGCGCTGCCGGACGAAACGCTCGTCGTCTACGTGTCGCCGCTGAAGGCGCTGTCCAACGACATCCACGTGAACCTCGAGGCGCCGCTCGCCGGCATCGCCGCCGAGATCGCGCGGCGCGGGCTGCCCGCGCCGCAGATCCGCACCGCGGTCCGCACCGGCGACACGTCGCAGGCCGAGCGCGTCGCGCATCGCAAGCACGCGCCGCACATTCTCGTCACGACCCCGGAATCGCTGTACGTGCTGCTGTCGTCCGAATCGGGCCGGCGCATGCTCGCGAGCACGCGCACCGTGATCGTCGACGAAATTCACGCGCTCGCCAACAACAAGCGCGGCAGCCATCTCGCGCTGTCGCTCGAGCGGCTCGACGCGCTCGCCGGCCGCAAGCTGCCGCGCATCGGGCTGTCCGCGACGCAAAAGCCCGTCGAGGCGGTCGCGCGCTTTCTCGTCGGCGGCCGCGACGACGCGCCGCCCGATTGCGCGATCGTCGACACGGGCCACACGCGCACGCGCGATCTCGCGCTCGAATTGCCGCCGGTGCCGCTCGGCCCGGTGATGGCGAACGATGTCTGGGAGCGCATTTACGACCGCATCGCCGAGCTCGCGGCCGCGCACCGCACGACGCTCGTGTTCGTCAACACGCGCCGGATGGCCGAGCGCGCCGCGCGCCATCTCGCCGAGCGCCTCGGCGCGGACGCGATCGCCGCGCACCACGGCAGCCTCGCGAAGGAGCACCGCTTCGACGCCGAGCAGCGCCTGAAGCACGGCAAGCTGAAGCTGCTCGTCGCGACGGCGTCGCTCGAGCTCGGGATCGACATCGGCGACGTCGACCTCGTCTGCCAGCTCGGCTCGCCGCGCGGCATCGCGCCGTTCTTGCAGCGCGTGGGCCGCTCCGGGCACCGGGTCGGCGGCGTGCCGAAGGGGCGACTCTTTCCGCTGTCGCGCGACGAGCTCGTCGAATGCGCGGCGCTCCTCGATTGCGTGCGGCGCGGCGAGCTCGACGTGCTGCGCATCCCGCACGCGCCGCTCGACGTGCTCGCGCAGCAGCTCGTCGCCGAAGTCGCGTGCCGCGAATGGGACGAGGACGCGCTCTACCGCTGCGTGACGCGGGCCGCGCCGTACGCGACGCTCGCGCGCGAGCAGTTCGACGACGTGCTGAAGATGCTAGCCGAAGGCTTCACGACCCGGCGCGGCGCGCGCGCCGCGTATCTGCATCGCGACGTCGTCTCGCACACGGTGCGCGGGCGGCGCAATGCGCGCATCGCGGCGGTCACCTCGGGCGGCACGATTCCCGACAACGCCGACTACGCGGTGCTGCTCGAGCCGCAGGGCGTGAACATCGGCACCGTCAACGAGGATTTCGCGGTCGAAAGCCTCGCGGGCGACGTGTTCCAGCTCGGCAACCAGTCGTACCGGATCATCCGGATCGAGACGGGGCGCGTGCGCGTCGAGGATGCGCACGGGCAGGCGCCGAACATCCCGTTCTGGATCGGCGAGGCGCCCGCGCGCAGCGACGAGCTGTCGGCGGGCGTCGCGCGGCTGCGCGCGCACGTCGACGCGCTGCTCGCGCGACGCGATGCGGATGCCGCTCGGGCGGGAGCTGAGGCGAACTCGGGTGCGAACGCGAACGCGAATGCGGGAACGGGAACGGGAACGGGAACGGAGGCAGAGGCAGAGGCAGAGGCAGAGGCAGATAAAGATGCAACGAGAAATATCGCCGCGCCGCGCGGCCGTCGCGTCGCGGCGCGCCCCGCTGCCGCCGCCGCATCGCCGCGCGCCGCGACGCACGCCGAAACCGTCGCGATCGCCGTCACCGCAACCGAATCTGCCGCAGCCGAATCTGCCGCAAGCGCATCTGCCGCAACCGAAACCGCCGCATCCGACGCCGCCGCCGAGCCGCGCCGTCTCGCGCCCGTGCTCGCGTGGCTGACCGGCGAGCTCGGCGTCGACGCCGAAGCCGCGCGGCAGATCGCCGACTATCTCGCGCGCGCCCGCGCGGCGCTCGGCGCGCTGCCGACGCAGGACACGCTCGTGATGGAGCGCTTCTTCGACGAATCGGGCGGCATGCAGCTCGTGATCCATTCGCCTAACGGCAGCCGGATCAACCGCGCGTGGGGCCTCGCGCTGCGCAAGCGCTTCTGCCGCACGTTCAACTTCGAGCTGCAGGCGGCGGCGACCGACGACGCGCTAATCCTGTCGCTGTCGCACGCGCACAGCTTCGCGCTCGACGAAGTCTGGCGCTATCTGCGCGCGGCGAGCGCCGAGCACGTGCTGATCCAGGCGCTCCTCGACGCGCCGCTCTTCAACGCGCGCTGGCGCTGGAACGCGACGACGTCGCTCGCGCTGCCGCGCTTCGCGGGCGGCCGCAAGGTCGCCCCGCAACTGCAGCGAATGAAGAGCGACGATCTGCTCGCGACCGTGTTCCCCGATCAGGTCGCGTGCGCGGAGAACATCGTCGGCGAGCGCGAGGTGCCGCGGCATCCGCTCGTCGACCAGACGCTCGACGATTGCCTGCACGACGCGATGGACACCGAAGGCTGGCTCGCGCTGCTGCGGCGGATCGAGTCGGGCGACGTCGCGCTCGTCGCACGCGATCTGCCCGCGCCGTCGCCGCTCGCGGCCGAGATCCTGAACGCGAAGCCGTACGCGTTCCTCGACGACGCGCCGCTCGAGGAGCGCCGCACGCAGGCGGTGCTCGCGCGGCGCTGGAGCGATCCGGAAGCGGCCGACGATCTCGGCGCGCTCGACGCGGGCGCGATCGACTCGGTGCGCGGCGAAGCGTGGCCGCTCGTGCGCGAGCCCGACGAAATGCACGATGCGCTCGTCGGCCTCGCGTGCGTGTCCGACGACGAGATCGACGCGCACGACGGCTGGCGCGCGTGCGTCGAGCGGCTCGCGGCCGGCAAGCGCGCGGCCCGGCTCGCGCTCGCGAACGGCCTCGGACTGTGGCTTCCCGCCGAGCGCGTCGCGTGCATGCGGGCGCTGTACGGCGCGAACGCCCCGCTCGAACCGCCGCTCGAGCCGCCGGCCGGCTTCGACGCGCCGTGGGAGCCCGACGCGGCGCTCGTCGACGTGATTCGCGCGCGGCTCACGGGCTTCGGGCCGCTCTCGGCCGACGCGCACGCGGCGCCGCTCGCGCTGCCCGCGTCGTCGGTCGCGATCGCGCTCGCCGCGCTCGAGCGCGAAGGCTACGTGCTGCGCGGCCGCTTCACGCCGGGCGCGCGCGACGACGAATGGTGCGAGCGGCACCTGCTCGCGCGCATCCACCGGTACACCGTGAAGCGCCTGCGGCGCGAGATCGAGCCCGTCGAGCTCGCGGACTTCATGCGCTTCCTGTTCCACTGGCAGCGCGTCGCGCCCGACACGCGCGGCATGGGCAACGACGCGCTCGCGTCGGTCGCCCATCAGCTCGAAGGCTTCGAGGCCGCCGCGAGCGCGTGGGAAGACGAGCTGCTGCCCGCGCGGCTCGCCGATTACGTGACGGGCGGCCTCGACGAGCCGTGCCGCGCCGGCAAGCTCGCGTGGGCGCGGCTCGGCGCGCCGGCGAAAGCCGCGAGCGCGCCCGTGAAGACGACGCCCGTCGTGCTGCTGCCGCGCCGCGAGCTCGCGCTCTGGCAGGCGCTGCGCGATCCGGCCGCGCAGCCGGCGCTGTCCGCGCGCGCCGAGCGCGTGCGCGCGACGCTCGCCGCGTACGGCGCGATGTTCTTCGACGAGCTCGCCGCGCACGCGCGCCTGTTGCCCGTCGAGCTCGAGCGCGCGCTCGGCGAGCTCGTCGCGGCGGGGCTCGTCAACGCGGACAGCTTCGCGGGCCTGCGCGCGCTGATCAGGCCGGCCGCGCAGCGCGGCGCGCACCGGCCGTCGCGCGCGCGACGCGGCGGCGCGCTGATCGGCGGCATGGACGACGCGGGGCGCTGGGCGCTCGTGCAGCGGCTGCCGCTCACGCGCGCCGATTTCGACGAAATCGGCGACGGCGGCGAACGCCGCGCATTTGGAGAAGGCGACCCGTCCGGCGAACCCGGCGAAGACGGCGAACGCGGCGAACGCGGCGAAAACGGACGACGTGCCGGCAACGGCCTCGCTCGCGCCGGCGACGCGCAACACGCCGCCGCGCCTGCCGACGCCCGCGTCGAGCGCGCGATGCGCGCGTCGCCGCCTCCGTCCGGCCGTCATGCGATCGCGCCCGCCGCGCTCGAGCACGTCGCGCGGACGCTGTTGCGCCGCTACGGCGTCGTGTTCTGGCGAATCCTCGCATGCGAAGCCGGATGGATGCCGAGCTGGCGCGAGCTGCTGCCCGTCTACCGGCGGCTCGAGGCGCGCGGCGAGATTCGCGGCGGCCGCTTCGTCGCGGGGCTCGCGGGCGAGCAGTTCGCGCTGCCCGACGCGATCCCGATCCTGCGCGACCTGCGCCGCCGCCCGGCCGAGGGCCTGATGCAGTGCGTGAGCGGCGCCGATCCGCTCAACCTGACGGGCACGCTGCTGCCGGGCGACCGCGTGCCCGCGCTCGCGGGCAACCGGGTCCTGTTCCGCGACGGCGTGCCGGTCGCGTCGCTCGTCGGCGGGCAGTTCGCCTTCGCGCCCGAGCTCGACGCCGTCGAGCGGGACGACGCCCGCGCGAGGCTCGCACGGCATCGATGACGCGGGCGGCCGCGCGGCGGAGGCAATGACAGCTCGCGGCTCGTGGCTCGCGATCAAATCACGATTGACTCACGATCGAGCCGAAATCGGCTCACGATCGGCTCGCAACCCACTCGCAACCGGCTCGCAATCGGCTCGATCCGGACTCACGCCCGGCGAGCCGCCTACCAGAACTGGTCGGTAGTTATTTTCAAGCCCCGCTCGAATAATCGATGACGGGTGACGCCTGCACACTCGCCGCATCCCGCGACGGGCGCGTCCGCCGCCCGAGCCGATCCGGCCGGTGCGGCCGCTCCGGCGGATGGGCTGCTCGTCCGCCGCTTCAGCCGACCGCCGATCGTCCCTCATCCAAGCGCATCCACTCCGGAGGTTTCGCCATGGCCACGCTATACGTCACCAACGCGGACAACGAGATTTTCGCGACCGTCAACGGCCTGGTCGTCTACGACAGGAAGACCGAGGGCAATCCCACCTTCTCCGACCAGGTCGACCTGACGCCGTATCTCGCCGACGGCCTCAACACGCTGATGATCGTCGGCGTCAACTGGGGCGGCCCGGCCACGTTCAAGGGAACCGTCGTCGTCGGCAAGATCGAGAGGCCGTTCTCCTTCACCGCGCCGAGCACGCCGAACGGCATCGTGTTCCATCAGGCGTTCGTGATTCCGCAATAAGCGTTCGCGGCGGACAGGCGGGATCAGAGGCGCCCCGGCCCGTCTTTCCGCGCCGAATCGAACCGAACCGAACCGGCAAGTCGGCAAGTCGGCAAGTCGGCAAGTCGGCAAGTCGGCAAGTCGGTGAATTGTAGACGCGGCGAACCGGAGACTCGGCGACGCGGGCCGCTTCATTCCGCCGAACGCGGTCCGCCGCCTCAAGCAAGCGCCCCGCTTCCTCATCTCGTTTCGAAACAATCCACGCCGGCCGCGACAAACTGCTAAACGCCCGCACGCCGAAGCCGCCGCCATCCACCATCATCGCCGCTCCCGTTACGCGTCGCGCGCCGCCCGGCCGCCGCGCGCGCACGCGCGCACAGTCGAACACGCCCACCAGGAGACCGGATAGATGAACGCCCCCGTCGAGCGCGGCGCCACGGCCGCGCCGCACCATGCCGGCTCGCTGACGATCCTCCAGGGCACGGCGCTCTACGTCGGCGCCGTGCTCGGCACCGGCGTGATCGCGCTGCCCGCGCTCGCGGCCGAAGTCGCGGGCCCCGCGTCGCTCGTCGCGTGGGCGGCGCTCGTCGTGCTGTCGATTCCGCTCGCCGCGACCTTCGCCGCGCTCGGCGCCCGCTATCCGGACGCGGGCGGCGTGTCGACCTACGTGCGCAACGCGTTCGGCCCGAAAGCGGCGGCCGTCGTCGGCTGGTGCTTCTATTTCGCGGTGCCGGCCGGCGCGCCCGCCGCCGCGATGTTCGGCGGCGCGTACGTCGCCGCCGTCACGGGCGGCGGGCACGCGACGGTGATCGCGTCGGCCGCCGTGCTGATCGCGATCGTCGCGGCCGCCAACGCGTTCGGCGTCACCGTGTCGGGAGGTGCGCCAGCTGCTCGCAGCCGGCCTGGTGGACAAGCTGCGGCTGCTGATCTATCCGGTCATGCTAGGGCGCGGCAAGCGCTTGTTCGGCGACGATGCGCTCGCGTGCGCCTTCACTCTCGCGCACTCGACGGCCACGCCCGGCGGCATGCTGATGGCCCGCTACCTGCGCGACGGCGAGGTGCGCACGGGCGCGTTCGAAGAAGTCGCATGACGATCCGCGCTGCAAGAGCATGCATTCCGGCCGACTCCGCCGACGCACGAATGGCGGCCTGACGAGCCATTCAAGCCGAACCCGTTTCTCGGGCCGGCCTGATACGCTCCTCGCCGCGTCGGACCGCGCGCGTCGGGCGACGCGCGGAGCGCGCCGCGCCGGGCGCTCAGTCGCGCCGCGCCCATTGCGCCGCGCCCATCGTCGGCGCCGAGACACGCCGAGCCCATGGGGCGGCCCGCGCCCAAGCGCCCCGAACGGCGAGCGACCGATGGCAATGGCGATGGCGATGGCGATGGCGACGACAGCGGCGGCGCGAACGCGAACGCGGACGCCGCGTCAGCGCGCCCCCTTCCCCCGTGCGTCGATCTCGTCGCGCAACCGTTCCTCCCGCTCCCGCAGCTCGGGCGTCATCTCCGCGCCGAAGTCGTCCATGTCGAACAACGGCCGGATCTCGATCTCCGAATCGCCTTCCATCGGATTCGGGCAGCGCTTCACCCATTCGAGCGCCTCGTCCATCGACGCGACCTTCCACAGCCAGAACCCCGCGACGAGTTCCTTGGTTTCCGCGAACGGCCCGTCGATCACGGTCCGCGCGCTGCCCGAAAAGCGCACCCGCTTGCCCTTCGCGCTCGGATGCAGGCCCTCGCCCGCGAGCATCACGCCGGCCTTCACGAGGTCTTCGTTGAACTTGCCCATCGCCTCGAGCAGTTCCGTGCCGGGCATCTTGCCCGCTTCCGATTCGTTCGTCGCCTTCACGATCACCATCACGCGCATCGTCGTTTCTCCTCGAGTCAGTGGGTTGCGCCGCGCGGCCGCCGGGCACTGCGCGGCGCGGCTTCGTCCTGCGGCTACGACACAGCGACGAACCAGCCTCGCCGAATTCGACACCTTCGCACAGAAAAACGACCGCACGCCAGCCCGCGCGGCCGCGAGCGGCTCCGGCCAGCGCCGTACCGCCGTTTGCGGCAGCGCAGCGCGGACGCGGCCGCCCGCCTCCCGGGCCGCGGCGCGAATGCCATAATCGCGATTCATTGCGCAGAATCGGAACCCCACCATGCAAAACTTCGACAATCCCCTGCACGACCGGGAAGCGGGCTTCGCCGACGCGACGCAGGACACGACGCGCATCGACGACGTCCGCATCGGCGCGGTGCGCCCGCTCATCTCCCCGGCGCTGCTGCAGGACGAGCTGCCCGTGCCGCCCGCCGTCCAGACGCTCGTCGAGCAGAGCCGCCAGGCGATCGGCGGCGTGCTGCACGGCCGCGACGACCGCCTCGTGACGGTCGTCGGCCCGTGCTCGATCCACGATCACGACCAGGCGCTCGACTACGCGCGCCGGCTCAAGGCCGCCGCCGACGCACTGCAGGACGACCTGCTGATCGTGATGCGCGTGTATTTCGAGAAGCCGCGGACGACCGTCGGCTGGAAGGGCTACATCAACGATCCGCGCCTGGACGGCAGCTTCCGCATCAACGAAGGGCTGCGCGCGGCGCGCCGTCTGCTCCTCGACATCAATGCGCTCGGCCTGCCCGCGGGCACGGAATTCCTCGATCTGCTGAGCCCGCAGTACATCGCGGACCTGATCGCATGGGGCGCGATCGGCGCGCGCACGACCGAGAGCCAGAGCCACCGCCAGCTCGCGTCGGGCCTGAGCTGCCCGATCGGCTTCAAGAACGGCACCGACGGCGGCGTGCAGATCGCGGCCGACGCGATCGTCGCGGCGCGCGCGACCCATGCGTTCATGGGGATGACGAAGATGGGCATGGCCGCGATCTTCGAGACGCGCGGCAACGACGACGCGCACGTGATCCTGCGCGGCGGCAAGAAGGGCCCGAACTACGACGGCGCGAGCATCGAGGACGCCTGCGCGGTGCTGCGCGCGGCGAGCCTGCGCGAACAGGTGATGGTCGACTGCTCGCATGCGAACTCGAACAAGTCGCACCTGCGGCAGGCCGACGTCGCCGAAGATCTCGCGCGACAACTGTCGCACGGCGAGCGGCGCATTACCGGCGTGATGATCGAGAGCAACCTGGAGGCCGGCCGGCAGGAACTGAAGCCGGGCGTGCCGCTGCAATACGGCGTGTCGATCACCGACGCGTGCCTGAGCTGGGCGCAGACCGAGCCCGTGCTCGACACGCTCGCGCAGGCGGTGCGGCGGCGGCGCGCGGCCTGACGGCGCACGCTCCGAAATCTCGCAGTTGCCGCCCGCCCGATGCGGGCGGCGGCGCACAATTCGCCCTCGCGAGCCACACAAACCCCTAGGGCCAGTTCACGTTGGTAACGGGCTTGCGAACGTGCCTTTGCGCCCGCAAGGCAAGGAGAGAGAGGAGGCGCAACAGCCGTCGCCATTGCAACGACGGAACCACGCCGCAATGCGGGCGCACGGGCACGTTCCCGTGATCGAAAAAATCCTTCGAGGAGCCGGCCGCCAGAAGGACCGATCGCTGCGCGGTGCTCCTCGCGAATACGTCGAGTATTCGCTTCGTCGCGATCCTCGCGCTCGGCCCTCCTGGCGGCCGGCGCAAGCCCGTTACCAGCGTGAACCGGCCCTAGAACACATCGACGAGGAATCCATGAGCGCCAGTGCGGATATCGATGCGGCAGTCGCCGGACAATACAGCGGGTTCGGGCGGTTCGGAGAGCTTGAGCAGTTGGCGCGGCTCTTCGACCGGCCCTTTCTGATCGCCGTCCGCGACGCGCTCCTGACGACGGCCCACCCGGCTGAATCGCTTCAAATCTCGATGGGCTGGATCGACAAGAAGCCCTATGCGGACATGCAACCTTACGGCGTCGTCGATTGCCACGGACACGCGATCACCCGCCCGGTCGAGTTGGGCGACGCCGCCATTTTCGCGATCGACGCATTCACCAGGCACGGCCAAATCACGCTTCGCCGCGGCCGGGGCCTGATCGTCCAGGCGAAGGCCGCGCCGAGCGCGCAACAGCCGAAGGTTCCCGTCACGTCGTTGTCGGCGTCCAATCCCGATGCGTCGACCAACAAGGAACTCGCCCTGTTGTCGGCGTGGCCCCCGTTCGACTTGCATCGAGCGAACAGGCGCAACGGCCTGCTGGGCAAATTCGCCGTGCCCGGCACCTCGCATACGCCGCCCTACGGCTGGTATGCGGCCGCGCCGAGCCGCAAGAGCAAGGGCTGGAACACGAACGGCCTGTGGCCGTCGCGCTGGATGTGCGCGCCCGCGATACAAAATGCGCGTTGCGACACCACGTTCGGCGAAATGCTCGTCGCGCTGTTCGACGGAGGCGCCGTCCAGGGCGTCCAAGTGGGCGCGCCGTGCTACCCGACGAGCGGCAGGTACGCCGCCATCGATCACGCCGGCTCCCACTCGTCGCGAACCGCGACGGATTGGGATCGTCTCTGAACCACCCTGATCGAGCTCCCCAAGAAATATGAAGTCACGTCCGGCTCCCACGGCGTGCTGGCGTCGATTCCGTACGTCCCCGGCTTGGCGAGCGCGATGTCGAACAGCGCGATCGGACATTCGCTCGCCTGCGCCATCTGGAAGCGACGATATCCGGTCGTCGTCATCCATCGAACCCGGCCCGATTGAGCCGGAATTCGGCGCGCGCCGAATTCCGCGAGGCGCTCGTTCGCACGCCGTCGACGCGCTTTGGCCTATGCCGTCACGACGGTCAGCGCGAAACCGTCCCAGCCTTTCGAGCCGACGGTCTGCAGCGCGGTCGTCGACAGGCGCGGATGCGCGGCGATCAGGCGGAAGTATTCGCGCACGCCGATCGCGTCCGGATCGTGGTTGCGCCGATCCGCGACGCGCCCCTGCCGCACGACGTTGTCGGCGACGATCACCGTCCCCGCGCGGGACAGCGCGACCGCGAGCGGCAGGTATTGCGGATAGTTGTCCTTGTCGGCGTCGACGAAGATCAGATCGAACGGCTCGGCCCGCTCGGCGATCAGCCGCTCGAGGCTGTCCTTCGCGCGGCCGGCGACGACCGTCACGACGTTCGCCAGCCCCGCGCGCGCGATGTTCTCGCGTGCGAGCGCCGCGTAGTCCGGATTGGCCTCGAGCGTGAGCAGCGCGCCGCCCGGCGGCAGCGTCCGCGCGAGCCAGATCGTGCTGTAGCCGCCGAGCGTGCCGAGCTCGAGAATCCGGCGTGCGCCGCGGATCGTCGCGAGCAGGTTCAGGAACTTGCCCTGATTCGCGGTGACGTTGATGGCGGGCAGGCCGGCCGCCCGGCTCGACGCGAGCGCCGCGTCCAGCGCCGGATCGGACGGCGCGAGCTGATCGCAGAGGAAATCGTCCACCGCGCTCCATTGTCGTTCGCTCATCGCGCACCTTTCGCGTGTCGGGAAAGGCCATTCTATGTCCGGCGGCGCGCCGTCGTGTTGCGGTGATGCGCGGGATTTGCGTGTCGGGCCGTCAGGCGGCGGGCGAATTCGGGGAGGCGGCGGGCGGCGGGCGGCAATTATGGGGCAACCGCGTTGTCGCCGGTCAAGTCGTTTGGGCTGCTCGCGACGGTCGCATCGTTCGCTTCGTTCATGTCGGCCGTGTCCTTCGAATCATTCGAGACGTTCGCGTTGTTCGCGTTGTTCGTGTCGTTCGTGTCGTTCGTGTCGTTCGCGTCGTTCGTGTCGTTCGTGTCGCGCGTGTCGCGCGCTTCGTTCACGTCATCCGAGTCGTTCGAGCCATCCGATCCCCCCAACCCCCTTAGGCCGCCGAAATCGCCCGAAACCGCCGGCGCACGCGCCGAGCGCCCCGAAGCCGCCCATTGCCGGCCGCCTCATCCGAGCCCGACGTCGACGACGCGATTGCGCCCGCTCGCCTTCGCCTGATAGAGCGCGCGATCGGCCGCCTCGACGATCGCCGCGACGCGCGGCGCGGGCGCGCCGTCCGGCTGCCACACCGCGACGCCGACGCTGACCGTCACGAACCCGACTTCCGACCCTTCGTGCTCGATCCCGAGCATCCGCACGCCGAGCCGCACACGCTCGGCGACGACGAGCGCGCCGCCGCGCGGCGTGTCCGGCAGCACGACGACGAACTCCTCGCCCCCGTATCGCGCGACGACGTCGCCGAGCCGCGCCGCCTGCTGCGCGATGCAGCGCGACACGGTCGCGAGCACCTCATCGCCGACGCGGTGCCCGTACGTGTCGTTGTAGCGCTTGAAGCGATCGATGTCGACGAACAGGATCGCGAGCGGACGCTCGCCGTACACCGCGCGCCGCCATTCGCGCTCGAGCGTCTCGTCGAGCGCGCGCCGGTTGTGCAGCCCCGTGAGGCTGTCGGTGCCCGCGAGCCGTGCGAGCGCCGCTTCGGCCGTCGACTTGCGCCACAGCGAATGCGCGAGATACGCGCTCATCAGGACGAAGATCAGCGCGAACACGCCCGTCAGCACGCCGAAGCGCCACGCACGAGCGCGCCACGTCTCGTAGATGTCGTCTTCGGCGATCGCCACCTGCACGATCAGCGGAATTTCGTCGAGCCGCCGATACAGGTAGAAGCGCTTCACGCGATCGATCGGCCCGGCGTCGAAGAACTCGCCCGAGCGGCCGAATTGCGCGCGCGTGTAGATGCTCGTCCCGCTCAGGTCGAGGCCGATGAATTTCTCGTCGAACGGAATCCGCATCACGATGCGCCCGTCCGCGTGAATCAGCAAGATCGCGCCGTGCGGGCCCGCATCGGCCGCCGCCAGCAACTGCTGAAAGTACGCGAGGCGCACCGCGAGCAAGACGACGCCCGCGAACGAGCCGTCCGCGCGCTCGACGCGGTGCGACAGCGCGACGCACGGCTCGCCGTCGCGCGACGGCAGGCGGTACGGCCCGCTCAGATACGTTCCGGGCCTCGGCGCGTCGCGCAGCGCGGCGAAGAAGTCGTACGACGCGAAGCTCGCCGTGGGCAGCGGCCCGTTCGCCGATGCGAGCTGCACGCGCCCGTGCGCGTCGAGCACGTACAGCGTGCCGGCCTCCCTCGCGGCCGCCGCGGAATCGAACAGGACCGAGCGGCGCAAGTCGGCGGGCAGCGCGGCGATCCTGCTGTCGCCGAGCTGCGCGGCGATGCGCGCGAGAGTCTCGTCGTACAGGTGAAAGCCGCGCGTGACGTCGCGCGCGATCATCTGCAGCGTGTTGCGCGCGGCGCCTTGCGCGTGCTCGAACGCGTCGTCGCGGCTGTCGCGCAGGATGGCCGCGCAGATGGACATCATGACGATCGCGACCGCCACCGCGCCGGCGATCACCATGTAGCCGAGCGGCATCCGGTGTGACGGTCCTCGCCGTCCGCGCAAGCCGGCATGTATCGATTTCATGCTTGTCTAGATGAGCGCGACGCGCTTCGTCACGGAAAAGATCGCCGGCCATTGCCCCGAAGCGCGCCGCGCGGCGCGCATCGGGACGACGCGCGATCGCGCGCCGCCGTGCCGGAAGAATCGGAATATTCCGACCGCGAAGCGCCTCGGCGCGCCGAATCGGCGACACGGGCCAATCGATCGGGGACATTTCGAATCGACGTCGCGGAACGCGACGAGCGGCCATTTTATCGGACGTTCGGCGCGATGTTGACTTTGCGCGCGGCGATTCGATTCACGTCGCCGGAAAGCGCTCAAGAATGCCGGATCGACGCCGATAACGCCCACGTCACGCGCGATCACGCGATCGATTCCGCCATGCCCGCGCGGCCGGGCATGGCGCCTTCGCCGCGCTGCGTCGCGCTTCGTCACGCTTCGTCGATGCGGACGCGCTTGCGCGCGCGGTCCCGTTCGTCATAATTCTGCGTCACGCGCGAGCGCGGGCCGAACGACGCGCGCGGCCGGGCACGTCGATCGTTTCAAAAACAGAAACGTCGACGCCGAACGCATTCGAATCGCAACACGCCGTTGCCGGCCTAGCGGCCCACCCATCCTGTTCGCCATGACCCACGCCAAATCATCGTCGTCCATTCCCACCGAACTGCTCTACATCGGCGCGGCGGGCGAGCACTACATCATGTCCGAGTGCTTCCGCCACAACATGGAGGCGTTCAAGCTGCCGATCGACAAAGGCTTCGATCTCGTCGTGACGCGCGCGTACCGGCATCTGTCGCGGCTCGACGACGCGCCGAAGCCGGTCGATCGCAACGCGCCGGAAACGCCGATCTACGTGCAGGTCAAGAGCCGCCAGGCCGCGCCGATCGCACCGCCGAAGCAAAAAGGCGAGCGGCCGAGCTGGGAAGGCTATTTCTCGATCAAGCCGGCCGATCTCGCGCTGATCTGCGCGACGCCCAATTCGGCGCTCGCATGCGTGCTGTTCGTCGATACGCGCGGCGAGCTGATGCGCAGCCGGACCGCGTACGCGTGGTGGATGTCGAGCGCCTACGTCAGCAAGATGCGCGATGCCGGGCACTTCATCGCGATGCCGAACAAGGACACGCTCGAGCTGTGGGTGCGCTACGTCGAGCCGGCGCCGGACAGCGAGTTCAATCAGAACACGTACGTGTCGTTCTTCAAGCAATGCCAGATCAAGGGCGCGGCGCCGGGCAAGAAATCGAGCGGCTTCCTGCTGTCGGCGGAGCGATTCGATTTCGGCAAGCTCGGCATGGAATGAGCGGATGGACGTCGCGCGTCACGCCCCGCGCTTTCGCGTGCCGCGCGCCCGCTTCGGCGCACCCTGCCCGTCGCGGCGACTTCGCCCGCCCGCCGCGCCGAGCCGCCGCCGCGCGACCGCCCGCACGGCCTCGATCAGCGAGCGCGCGACGGGCGAGAGCTGCGCATCGGTGCGCAGGATTAGCCCGACCGGCTCGTCCGCGCCCTCGACGGGCAGCGCGAGCCGCACGAGCGTGCCCGCCGCGAGATCGTATTCGGCCGCGTAACGCGGCACGAACCACACCGCGTCGTTTTCGAGCGCGAGCGCGCGCGCGACGGACACCGACAGCACCTCGACGAACGATTCGAGCGGCGGCGCGCCGCACGCGCTCAGCAGTTGCTCGGCCGCCTGGCGAATCATCGTGCCGTACGGCGGCAGCACGACCGGATGGCGTGCGAGCTGCGCGGCGGGCGCGGCGCTCGCCGCGAGCGGATGGCCCGCGCGCACGACCGCGACGAGCGGCTCGTTGTACAGGTGCTCGAACGACAGCCCGACCATCCGCTCCGGCTCCGACAGCCGCCCGATCGCGCACTCGATCGCGCCCGCCTTCAGCCGTTCGAGCAGCTCGGCGTTCGCGACGGTCGCGATCCGCACGACCGCGCGCGGCCATTCGCTCGCGAGCGCCTGCAAGACGGCGGGTGCGAGCGACGCGGCGACGGTCGGCAACATCCCGATCTCGAGCGTCGCGGCCGCGCCGCCGCTCTCGCGCGCGAGAAGCCCGACGCCCTGCCGCAGCGCGAGCACGCACGCGCTCGCGTGCGGAATGAACAGTTGCCCCTCGCGCGTCGGCCGCGCGCCCTGACGGCCGCGCTCGAACAGCTTCACGCCGAGGATCGACTCGAGCTCGGCGATCGTCTTCGACACGGCCGGCTGCGTGATCGACAGGCTTTGCGCGGCCTTCTGCACGCTGCCGAACTGCGCGACCGCGAGAAAGCACTGCAGGTGCCGGAACTTGACCCGGCCGTCGGCAATCCGGTGTTGCATAACGTCTGGTTATACGATTAGCGATAAAACATCATTTTGCATAACTTTCCGGATTAGCTAAAGTCCCTCCATCCCGCCTTGACAACCATCAACCCGGAGACGATCCCGATGGATTCCTCGACGCTCGCGCCGCGCGACTGGCCGTCGCATCCCGCGTACATTCATCCGCCGTACCGCTCGTCGGTGAAGCGCGGCCCGACGCAGCCGCTGATCCCGCTGAAGGAAAAGCTGCGCAACCAGCACGCGCCCGTCTATGGCGCGGGCGACCTCGGCCCGCTCGACCACGACCTGACGAAGAACGCGGCGAAGAACGGCGAGCCGCTCGGCGAGCGGATCATCGTCACGGGCCGCGTGCTCGACGAAGGCGGCAAGCCGGTGCGCAACACGCTCGTCGAGGTCTGGCAGGCGAACGCCGCGGGCCGCTACGTGCACAAGGTCGATCAGCACGACGCGCCGCTCGATCCGAACTTCCTCGGCGCGGGCCGGTGCCTCACCGACGAGAACGGCCGCTACCGCTTCCTCACGATCAAGCCGGGCGCATATCCGTGGGGCAATCATCCGAACGCGTGGCGGCCGAACCACATCCATTTCTCGCTGTTCGGCGACTATTTCGGCTCGCGGCTCGTCACGCAGATGTATTTCCCGGGCGATCCGCTCCTCGCGCTCGACCCGATCTTCCAGGGCACGCCCGAGGACGCGCGCGATCGCCTGATCTCGCGCTTCTCGATCGGCACGACCGAAGAAGGCTTCGCGCTCGGCTACGAATTCGACATCGTGCTGCGCGGCCGCGACGCCACCCCGACGGAGCGCTGAGCATGACGACGCTGAAACAGACCCCTTCGCAAACCGTCGGCCCGTACTTCGCGTACGGCCTCTGCCCGCAGCAGTACAACTTCGATCTGAAGAGCCTCTTCACGCCCGAGATCGCGACGCCCGACGCGGCAGGCGAGCACATCCTGCTCGTCGGCCGCGTGATCGACGGCGACGGCAACGCCGTCGGCGACGCGGTGCTCGAATTCACGCAAGTCGACGGCGAGGGCCGCTATCCGACGTCGCGCGACGACGCCGCGCAGCGCGGCTTCAACGGCTTCGCGCGCGTCGGCACCGGCACCGACGCGCAGAACCGCTTCGTCGTGCGAACGGTGAAACCGGCGCGCACGTCGGAGACGGACGCGCCGCACGTCGACGTGACCGTGATGATGCGCGGCATTCTCACGCACGCGTTCACGCGGATCTACTTCGACGACGAAGCGGCCGCGAACGAAGCCGACGCGGCGCTGAACACCGTGCCGGCCGAGCGCCGCGCGACGCTGATCGCGAAGCGCGACGCACAGGCGAACGGCGTGACCGTTTATCGCTTCGACATCCGCATGCAGGGCGAGCGGGAGACGGTGTTCTTCGATATCTGAACGAACCGACGTCCGCCGGTTGTGTGTGCGATCCGTGCCGCGCACGCAATCGGCCATTCGGGCGGATCGCCCCTCCTTATCCCCACTTTTTTCGGCCATGCGACGATCCGCGGCGCCCGGGCCGCGCCCCCCAATCGTCGGCTGGCCGGTCGATCGGCCCCGAACGGAAACAGGAGCCAATCCCGTCATGTCCGGCGCAATTAAAGCTTCTTTCAGCCAAGGAGCGGATCGACGACGAATGCCTCTTTAATTCCATTTGAAATCAGATCTTCGCTTGAATACCTCGCCATTCGTCCTATCCTGATTCCAGCAGATCGCTTATCTCACGAAACGAAAAAGAAAACATCAAACCAGCCATTCACCAAAATGCTGCGGAAACTCACGCAAACCGGATGTTGATTGCTGCCCTATGCGCCCGTACTCGACCGACACTTGGCGTCACATGCTTTCTTGCCGCTCACGTACAGACGCATCCGGAAATATCACTCGGATCCCGAATCACGCGATTATCGTCCGGGCAACCGCGTATGCCTGGGATGTCGCAGCGCCAGCTCGTCGATGGCTGGTTTTTCTTTAATGTCTCACTCAAGGGGATTAAGAATGAATTACCAGATCAACATTTCTATCAGCAACACCGGATTGAATACCATTTACCAAAATGGGCTTCATGTCACGCTCGTCAAGAGCGTGATCTCGGATCCACTGCAGCAGGGCAACCTGCCGATCGCCTGGGTAACGTTCCAGCCGCTCCAGTTGAACCAGATCTCGTGGCAGGAGCAGTACACGATGTACGCGACGACCACCGTCCTGCAGGCGGGCGCCACGATCATGATGACGTCGCAAACGGGTGCGCCGATTCAAACCGGCTGGACCTACACGTTCGAACGCGCCCAGTTCACCGGCGCCGACGGCGGCAGCCCCAGCACGTTCAACCTCCTCAACAGCCAGGCCGGCAACTTCAGTTTCGGGCTTGCCCAGCAGGCGGTCGTCAACAATGTTCCTGTCGCGGCGCCGCTCAACGCCGTGCCGGTCGCGTACAACATGAGGGCATCGTTTACGCCGATCGAAAATCTCTCGCTGTTCCTCGCGTCGTACAGCAACAATGGCTCGGTGATATCGCAGGTAGCCAGCAACGCGCTGCCGATCACGCTGTCCACCCAGAATCCGGCCGCCCAGGTCGGCTTCAACGAACGGACCAATACGTTCTACCTCCAGCAACCGGCCGTTCTCAGTGGGGAGGAGTTCGTCGAGGGACTTCGAGGCGCCGTCACCGGATCCGAAAGCTACGGCACGCTGAGAAGAATCGTGTGAGATGCGCGGAGCCGGTCTGCCGCGTCGAGTGGCAGGCCGGCGCACGGATCATGCCGGTTTGCACGATCTACATCGCGATCGATTCGGCAGGCGTGGCGAAGATCCGCGATGCGCGGCTTGCGGTCACGTTGACGAGACGGGTCGACACTTATGTCAGCTCGACACTGGCGAACATGCGCGGCGCATCGGTGAGCGCGTCCGTCATATGGCAGGCGTTCTCGCCGTACGAGCACAACAGCGTCGTCATCGACGACGCCATTTTCCTTTACATGACGGCGACCACGCTGACGGCAGGCAACGTGCTCGAGATCAATGCGACGACGAACGGACCGGCGCGGATCGAGACGCTCTATTCGTTCCGCAACGGCCAGATCGACAACGGCAATGCGGGCATCGGGCCGGCCGGCGCGTACTCCATCCGGAATCTGCAAATCGGCGCGTCCGGCGCTTTCGGGCTCGCGCAACGGGCAACGGTCAACGGCGCAACCGCGATATCGACGATGAACGCCACTGCTGTGATCACGAATACGCAAGCGGCGTTCTATCTGCTCGATTGGGCGGATCTGTTCCTGTCGTCCGGCGTAAACGGCATGATCGCCCCGTTCACGCCGACGAACAGTCTCGCGGTGCCGCTGAGCGGCGGTGCGGTCAATGTCGGATTCGACAACACCTCTAACACGTTCTATTTGACCTGACAGATTTCCCGCCGCCCGTACGCTGACGCGCAAGCGCGATTCAACGCAGCATGAACGACATCGCCGACAGGCAGTTCAACGTTCGCACGACGTGCTCGATCGACGGCGCGGCGAACCGCAGCGTGAGCGCGTCGACGCGCTCGAGCGACGGCCACTGGCAGAAGAGATCGGCGGCCGCGACGGTCTGTGCGCGCAGCTCGCAGGCCGCCGCGCGCGGCGCGTGCGGGCGCGCCAGGTGCGCGACCTCGCGCGCCTGCTCGACCGCCTGCCGCGCCGCGACGCCGATCGCCGCGCACGCGGCGGCGGGCGTCATCGACGCGCCGCTCGCGAATCCCGTCGCCTCCTTGACGGTCACGAAGCGCGCGGCCGGAAAGAGCGGCCGCGTCTCGTCGACGAACACGTCGTCGCCGGACAGCAGCGCCACGTGCGCGCCGTATTCGTGCGCGAGCGCGCCGTAGAGCCCGGCCTCGCCGGCTTCGCGCCCGTCGAGCAGCACGCGCGCGAACGCGCCGCTGTTGATCGTGTGCGCGAGCAGCCCGCGTGTGCCCGCCTTCGCGTGAAAACCGATCATGAACACGAGATCGGGCCCGGCTTCGAGGCCCGCCATCATCCCGAGCGTGCGCGGCTTGCCGAGCACGACGCGCGCGCGGGCGTCGATGCCGTCGGGCAGCAGGTTGCGAAAGCCGCCGTGCGAATCGTTGACCCACACGCGCGTCGCGCCGCCCGCGAACGCGCCTTCGACTGCCGCGTTCGCCTCCGCCGTCATCCAGCGGCGCGCGCGCTCGTATTCGGGATTGCCGGCGCGCGTCTGCTCGGCGCTCACGACGCCCGCCACCCCTTCGATATCGGTCGAAATCAGCACTTTCATCGGTTTGCCTCGCGCGATGCGCGCATCCATCGTTCGACTTCCGGCGCGGCGTCGCGCAGCGCGCGGCGCGCGTGGCCGTCGCGGCCCACGACGCTCGTCGCGCGCCACAGCGCGTCGACGATCGCCTGCTCGACGCTGTCGGCCGCGGCCGCGAAGAGCGGATCGAGCGCGGCGTCGGCGACGAGCGCCGGCAGCGCGATGCGCTCGGCGTCGTGCGGCACCGTGTACGCGGTCGAGAACGCGAGCGCGATGTCGCCGCTGCCGTGGCCGTACACCGAGCCCGTGCGCGCGAGGCCCGCGGCCGCGCGCAGCGCGACGCGCCTCAGCTGCCGCGACGACAGCGGCGCGTCGGTCGCGACGAGCATGATGATCGAGCCCTGCTCGGGCGGCGGCGCATCCGGCCGCGCAGCGGCGGCGTCGGGCGCGAGGCCGCCGGCCGCTTTGCTGTTCGCGCGGGCATTCGCGCAGTCGCCCGCATCGTGCGCCGCGTCGCCGGCGCGGCCCGTGCCGCCGGTGCCGCCGGTGCCGGCCTCGTCCCGCGCCGCGCCCGCGCCCTGCCCGCCGGCCGCCGCCTGCGCGCCGCCCGCGTCCCGCGCGGCGATCATCCGCCCGACCGGCACGCCGTCGATCGTCAGCATCGGCAGCCGGCCGAAGTTCGCGAGCACGAGCGCGCCCACCGTCCACGATTCGCCCGCCGCGCGCGCGACGCGCGACGCCGAACCGATTCCGCCCTTCAGGTCGAAGCACGACATCCCGCGCCCCGCGCCGACCGCGCCGCGCGCGAACCCGGGCCGCGCGTCGGCGAGCGCCTGCGCGTAGTGCTCGGGCGTCACCGCGAACGCGTGCTGATCGTTCAGATAGCCGTCGTTGCATTCGAACACGAGCGGATTGACGGTCGGCCACGCGCGGCCGATCTGCGGATTCGCGTCGATGGCCGCGCGGATCTGCGCGTGCGCGAGCGCCGCCACGCCGAACGTGTTCGTCAGCGCGAGCGGCGTCTCGAGCACGCCGAGCTCGTCGAGCTGCACGAGCCCGACGCTCTTGCCGAAGCCGTTGATCACCGCCGCGGCGGCGGGCACCTTGTCGCGATAGACGTCGCCCGCGTGCGGCCGCACGACGCTCACGCCCGTCTGCACGCCGCCCGAATCGAGCGTCGCGTGGCCGACCGTCACGCCCGCGACGTCGGCGATGCTGCAAAGCGGCCCCGCCGGCAGCGCGCCGACGTGCGGCGCGGCGTCCGCCCGATCCGCTGCGCGCGTCACGTTCACGCCGCCCGCCGCATCCGGCCCGCCCGCTGCGTGCGCGCCCATCAGCGCCGCTCCAGCTTCGGGTCGAGCGCGTCGCGCAGCCCGTCGCCGAGCAGGTTGAACGCGAGCACGGTCAGGAAGATCGCGATGCTCGGAAAGAGCGCGACGTGCGGCGCGTTCACCATGTCCGCGCGCGCCTCGTTGAGCATCGCGCCCCACTCGGGCGTCGGCGGCTGCGCGCCGAGGCCGAGGAACGACAGGCTCGCGGCGGTGATGATCGACGTGCCGATGCGCATCGTGAAATAGACGACGACCGACGACACCGTGCCCGGCAGGATGTGGCGCATGATGATCGTGCGGTCGGACGCGCCGATGCTGCGCGCGGCCTCGACGTAGGTCATCTGCTTGAGCGCGAGCGTGTTGCCGCGCACGAGCCGCGCGAACGCGGGCACGCTGAACACGGCGACCGCGCAGATCACGTTGACCATCCCGTTGCCGAGGATCGCGACCACGCCGATCGCGAGCAGGATGCCCGGGAACGCGAACAATACGTCGGCGACGCGCATCGTCGCGCGGTCCCACCAGCCTTCGTAGTAGCCGGCCAGCAGGCCGAAGAACGTGCCGATCGCCGCGCCGAGCGCGACCGAGAAGAAGCCCGCGGCGAGCGAGATCCGCGCGCCCGCGACGATCCGGCTGAAGATGTCGCGGCCGAGCGAATCGACGCCGAACCAGTGCGCGGCCGACGGCCCCGCGTTCAACGCGTCGTAGTCGAAATAGTTCTCCGGGTCGTACGGCACGAAATGCGGGCCGACGATCGCGACGGCGACGAGCAGCAGCACGAACGCCCCCGCCGCGAGCGCGACGTGCTGCTTTCTGAACTTGCGCCAAAACTCGCTCCACGGCGTGCGGATCGCGGCCGGCGCGGCGGCCGGGGTGGTAGGAACAGTCGCGTTCATGCGCGCCTCACTTGAAACGGATCGTCGGGTTGATGACCGCGTACAGCACGTCGACGGTCAGGTTGATCAGGATGAACTCGAGCGAGAACAGCAGCACGATCGCCTGGATCACCGGGTAGTCGCGCATCGTCACCGCATCGACGAGCAGGCGGCCGAGCCCCGGCCAGTTGAACACCGCCTCGACGACGATCGAGCCCCCGAGCAGAAAGCCGAACTGCAGCCCCATCATCGTGACGACCGGAATCATCGCGTTGCGCAGGCAGTGCTTGAGCACGACCACCGGCTCGCGCACGCCCTTCGCGCGCGCGGTGCGCACGAAATCCTCGTGCAGCACCTCGACGAACGACGCGCGCGTGAAGCGCGCCATCACCGCGGCCACGGCCGCGCCGAGCGTGAGCGACGGCAGCACGTAGCTTCTCCACGAGCCGTCCGGCACCACGGGCAGCCAGCCGAGCTTCACCGAGAACACTTCCATCAGCAGCATCCCGAGCGCGAACGCCGGAAACGAGATGCCCGACACCGCGAGCGTCATCCCGACGCGGTCCGGCCAGCGGTTGCGCCACACGGCCGACGCGATGCCGATCCCCATGCCGAAGAGCGTCGCCCAGGCCATGCTGACGACGGTCAGCGACAGCGTCGGCATGAAGCGCTCGCCGATCTCGGTCGCGACGGGCCGCTTGCTGCGCGTCGACGTGCCGAAGTCGCCGTGCGCGATCCGCGCGAAGAAGTTCGCGAACTGCGCGGGCAGCGGCTTGTCGAGGCCGAGATCGGCGCGCACGAGCGCGACCGTCGCGTCGTCCGCCTCCGGCCCCGCCGCGAGCCGAGCGGGGTCGCCCGGCAGCAGGTGCACGAACAGGAACACGAGCACCGCGACGCTCAGCAGCGTCGGCAGGAGCCCGAACAATCGTTTGACCAGAAAATTCAGCATGCGCTTGCCTCTCGATGCGGCGCGCCGACGGGCCGCGCGCCGCCTACGCCCGATGCGCGCGGATCGGCGGATTCGGCGGATTCGGCGCAATCGCGCCGATCCGGCGGGCCGCCCGGGCCGCGTCGCGTCACTTGATCGCGATCTCGTCGAAGTTGAACGAGCCGTCCGGCATCACGTAAGCGCCCTGCAGGCGCTTGCTGCGCGCATAGACGATCTTCTCCTGCACGAGCGGAATCCACGGCGCGTCGGCCCAGATGCGCTTTTGCGCATCGCCGTAGAGCGTCGCCTTCTTCGCGCGGTCGGTGGTTTGCAACGCCTTCGCGAGATCGTCGTCGACCGCGTCGTTCTTGTAGTACGCGGTGTTCATGAGCTTCGGCGGAACCGACGACGACGCGAGCAGCGGCGAGATCGCCCAGTCGGATTCGCCCGTCGACGCGGACCAGCCGGTGTAGTACATCCGCACGGGCGCCTTCGCCGGGTCCTGCGCGCTTTCGACCTTCGCGACCCGCTCGCCCGCCTCGAGCGCCTGCACCTGCGCCTTCACGCCCACCTGCGCGAGCTGCTGCTGGACGAACTGGATCGCCTTCTGCGAGGTCGAGTTGTTGTACGCGGACCAGAGCGTCGTCTCGAAGCCGTTCGGGTAGCCCGCCTCCTTCAGCAGCGCGCGCGCCTTGGCCGGATCATACGGCCACGGGCCGAGCTTCACCGCGTAGTCGACGCCCTGCGGCACGATGCCGGCCGCGGGCGTCGCGTTGCCCGAGAACGCGACCTTCGCGAGCGCGTCCTTGTTGACCGCGTAGTTGAGCGCCTCGCGAACCTTCGGATTGTCGAACGGCTTTTGCATCACGTTCAGGCTCACGTAGCGCTGGATGATCGACGTGCGCTCGATCACGTCGACTTTCGGGCTCGCCTTCAGGTCCGCCGTCTGCTCGAACGGAATGCGGAACGCGAAATCGGCCTCGCCCGTCTTCATCAGCGCGGCGCGCGTGTTGTTGTCGACGACGGGCTTCCAGTCGATCGCGTCGATCTTCGGATAGCCGGGCTTCCAGTAGCCGGCGAACTTCTTCACCTTCAGGTCGTCGGTCTGCTTCCATTCGACGAACTCGAACGGGCCGGTGCCGACGGGGTGCAGCCCGATGTCGCGCCCGTACTTCTTCAGCGCGGCGGGCGAGATCATCACGGCCGACGGATGCGCGAGCACGTTGACGAACGCCGAGAACGGCTCGGTCAGCGTGACCTTCACCGTGTACGGATCGACGACTTCCGTCTTCGCGATCCGGCGGAACAGGTTGTAGCGCTTGAGCTTGTTCGCCGGATCGGTCACGCGGTCGAAGTTCGCCTTCACCGCGGCCGCGTTGAAATCGGTGCCGTCCTGGAATTTCACGCCCTGGCGCAGCTTGATCGTGTAGACCTTCGCGTCGGCGCTCGCGTCGTAGCCGGTCGCGAGCACGTTCACGAGCTTCATGTCCTTGTCGAAGCCGAACAGGCCTTGGTAGAACGATTTCGACACCGCCTGCGACAGCGTGTCGTTCGAATCGTACGGATCGAGCGTGGTGAACGTCGAATCGACGGCCATCACCGCGGCCCGCTCGGCGAACGCGAGCGACGCGGACGACATCGCGATCACGCCCGCGCAGGCGACGAAAAGCGCGCGCGGCGAGAATGGCAAGAACGAATGCGGCGTAGTCATGGGTGGGCTCCTTGGCGATGCTTCGTAAGTGCGTGTGACTGGGTTCGTGTGGTCCTGCTGGCGTCGTTCGGCGGGGCCGGGTTTCGTGCGGATGGTCCGGGGCCTCGCGTCATCGGCTTGCTGCGCTCTTCTCGACTTCCTTTGCTGATTCGATGCCGCTCGCGCATCGCGCGCGCGGCGTTTGCTTCGTCCCGCGGGCGCATCGCGCTCGCGTATTGCGTCTGCGTATTGCATCTGCGTTTTGCATCTGCGTTTTGCATGCGCGTGCCGCAATTGCGTATCGCATTCGCACATCGCGCGCTCGCGCCGCGTTCGCCTGCGGCGCTCGCGCGCCATGCATGCGCCGCGCGGCTCGCCCATTTCGCGCCCGCGCTGCGCCGCGCCTCCTCAATACGCGCCGCCGACCCGATGCTCGGCGACGAAGTGGTCCGGCCCGACCGCGACGAGCGGCGCGACGACGGGCTCGTCGCCGATCGCGCGGATCGGGCTCGGCAGCTCGTCGGCGGGCAGCGTGCGCTGCGCGTGTCGGCGCGCGGGATCGGCGATCGGCACCGCGCTCATCAGCTTCTTCGTGTACGGATGGCGCGGCGTCTCGAACACCGCGCGGCGCGGGCCGATCTCGACGATCTGCCCGAGGTACATCACCGCGACGCGATGGCTGATCCGCTCGACGACCGCCATGTCGTGCGAGATGAACAGATACGCGACGCCGAGCTCGCGCTGCAGGTCGAGCATCAGGTTGACGATCTGCGCCTGCACCGATACGTCGAGCGCCGACACCGATTCGTCGGCGATCACGACCTTCGGGTTCAGCGCGAGCGCGCGCGCGATCGCGATCCGCTGGCGCTGGCCGCCGGAGAATTCGTGCGGATAGCGGCGCGCGGCGTCGGCGGGCAGGCCGACGCGCTCGAGCAGCCAGTCGACGCGCGCCTGCGCCGCCTTGCCGCTCGCGACGCCGTGCACGAGGAGCGGCTCCATGATCGAGAAGCCGATTGTCAGGCGCGGATTCAGCGACGCGAACGGGTCCTGAAAGATGAACTGGATGTTGCGGCGCAGCGCCTGCAGCGCGCGGCCCTTCAGCGCGCCGATCTCGCGCCCCTCGAATTCGATCGAGCCGCTCAGGCTGTCGACGAGGCGCAGCAGCGAGCGGCCCGTCGTCGACTTGCCGCAGCCGGATTCGCCGACGAGCGCGAGCGTCTCGCCCGCGCGCAGCTCGAAGCTCACGCGCTCGACCGCGTGCACGTATTGCGACACGCGGCCGAACGCGCCGCTCTTGACCGGAAAGCGCGTGACGAGGTCGCGCACGCGCAGCAGCGGCGGCGACGCCGGATCGATCGCGGGCTGCGCGAAAGCGCCGGCGGCGCGCGCGTGCGCCGCCGGCGCGGCGGTCGATGCGGTCGATGCGGTCGATGCGGTCGATGCGGTTGCAGCGGTTGTAGCGGTCGATGCGGCAGAATCAAGCGAAGCAACCGGGGCAACCGAACCAACCGATGCGGATGCGGATGCCGCGTCGCCCGACGCGGGCGCGGCGTCGCCGTTCTCGACGACGACCGCATCGCCCGTGACCGGATCGAAGCGCAGCAGCGGGAATTTCGCGGGCGCGTCGGTGCCCTGCATCGAGCCGAGCCGCGGCACCGCCGCGAGCAGCGCCTTCGTGTACGGATGCGACGGCGCGGCGAAGATCGCATCGGACGCGCCCTCCTCGACCTTCTCGCCGCGATACATGACGAGCACGCGATCGGCGACTTCCGCGACGACGCCCATGTCGTGCGTGATGAAAATCACGCCCATGTCCATCTCGTCCTGCAGCCCGCGGATCAATTGAAGGATCTGCGCCTGGATCGTCACGTCGAGCGCGGTGGTCGGCTCGTCGGCGATCAGCAGCGCCGGCCGGCACGACAGCGCCATCGCGATCATCACGCGCTGCCGCATCCCGCCCGAGAGCTGATGCGGATGGCGCGCGAACACGCGGCGCGCCTCGGGAATGCGCACGAGATCGAGCAGGCGCAGCGCCTCCGCGCGCGCTTCGCCCGCGTTCTTGTTCTGGTGCAGCGCGATCGCCTCGCTGATCTGGTCGCCGACCGTGAAAACCGGATTGAGCGACGTCATCGGCTCCTGGAAGATCATCGCCACGTCCGCGCCGCGCACGCTGCGCAGCGCCGACGGCGACGCGCGCACGAGATCGAGCGTCGCGCCGTTGCGCCGGCGCAGCGCGATCCCGCCGCCCGTGATCGCGCCGCCGCCGTGCTCGACGAGGCGCATCAGCGCGAGCGACGTCACCGATTTGCCGGAGCCCGATTCGCCGACGATCGCGAGCGTCTCGCCGCGATCGACGTGGAACGACAGCCCGCGCACCGCCTCGAACGCGGCGCCCTCGCGGCGGAACGTGACGGACAGCCCGTCGACTTCGAGCACGCGCTGCTCGCGCAGGCTCGGGGCGGTTCGGCTCGCGCTCATCTTCCGGCTCTCCTGTGTCTGCGCGGCTGGCGGCGTCACGCCGCCTCCTCGCGGTAGATCGCGGTCACGGGCGCCTCGCCGACGCGCGCGTAGCCGCGGTACATCCCCTCGGTGTTGAACGGCATCGCGAGGTTGCCGCGCGCGTCGATCGCGATGACGCCGCCGCGCCCCGCGATCCGCGGCAGCTTGTTCATCACGACGTCGTACGCGGCCGACGCGAGCGACGCGCCGCGGTATTCGATCTGCGCGGACACGTCGTACGCGGTCGCGAGGCGAATGAACATCTCGCCCGTGCCCGTCGACGACACCGCGCACGTCGCGTCGTTCGCGTAGCAGCCCGCGCCGATGATCGGCGTGTCGCCGACGCGCCCCGGCTGCTTGTTCGTGATCCCGCCCGTCGACGTCGCCGCGGCGAGATGGCCGTGCAGATCGCGCGCGACCGCGCCGACCGTGCCGTGCTTGCGGTCCGGATCGAGCGGCTGCGGCGCGAACGCGACGGCGCCGTTACCGCTGCCGTTGCCGTCGCCGTCGCCGAACGCGAACGCCGTCGCCGCGTCGTGATCGAGCATCGCGCCCGCCGCCTGCCGCGCCTTCAACCACTGCGCGCGGCGGAACTCGGTGTCGAAGTAGCCCGGCTCCGCGAGCTCGAGCCCCTGCGCGGCCGCGAACGCGTCGGCGCCCGCGCCGGCGAACATCACGTGCTCGCTCGCCTCGAGCACGCGCCGCGCGGCGAGCACCGGGTTGCGCACGCGCGTCGCGCAGCAGATCGCGCCCGCTTTCAGCGTCGCGCCGTCCATGATCGCGGCGTCGAGCTCGTGCGTGCCGTCGGCCGTGTAGACGGCCCCGCGCCCCGCGTTGAAGAGCGGGCAATCCTCGAGCATCCGCACGGCGACGCTGACCGCGTCGAGCGCGCTGCCGCCCTCGGCGAGCACCTTCTGCGCGGCGGCGAGGATCGCGTTCAGCTCGGCGCGGTACTGCGCTTCGGCGTCGGCCGTCATTGCCTGACGCAGGATCGTGCCTGCGCCGCCGTGAATCGCAACGATTGCTGTTGAGGGTGAAGTCATCGGTCGGTTTTCCTGGAACGGCGCGGCGGGCGCGGCGGCGCGACGCACGCGCCCCGCGCCTCGAGCCACGGCAGCATGAATTCGGTCACTTCGGCAGCCGCGCGCGCGGAGCGCTGCGAGCGATGCGCGACCGCGTCGATCAGCGCCTCGAGCAGCGCGAGCACCGCGGCCTCGGACGTCGCCGCGAGCCGGCGCTCCGCGTGCACGAAGAGCGCGCGCGTGGCGAACGGCGCGATCGGCGAGTCGGGCCCGTCGGTGATCGCGAGCACCGGCGCGCCGCGTTCGGCCGCGCGGCGCGCGAGCTCGATCGTGTCGTGCACGTAGCGCGGAAACGCGATCGCGACGACGAGATCGTCGCCGCGCGCGTTGAACAGGCGCCGCGCGGCGTCGGTCGGGCCGCCGAGCAGCGCGAGCGACTGCACGTTGTCGCGATACACGGACAGCCCGTGCTCCATCAGCCCGGCGAGAAACGCGCTCGCGCCCATCCCGACGAGGAAGATCCGGCGCGCGGCGAGCAGCGAATCGACGGCCGCCTCGACGTTCGCGCGATCGAGCCGCCCGCGCGTGCGATCGAGGTTCGCGAGCGCCTGCTCGAAGCTCGCGTCGATCAGCTCGCCGCCGCGCGCGCCCGCTTCGCGCTCCTGCGCGGAGCGCAGCCGCTCGACGGGCGCGAGCGTCGCCTCGAAGCCGCGCACGAGCGCCGCACGCAGCGCCGGATAGCCGTCGAAGCCGAGCGCGCGCGCGAAGCGGTTCGCGGTGGCGATCGATGCGTCGACCGCGTTCGCGAGCTCGTCGATCCGCATCGTCGCCGCGCGGAACGGATTCGCGAGCACGTACTCGCCCATGCGCCGATGGATCGGCGTGAGCGACGGCAGCGCGGCGGCGATGCGCGCGGCGATCGACGGTTCGGCGTCGAGCGGTGTGACGGTCGGGCTGGAACTGGACATTCGGCGGTCGGGACGATGCGCTGATTGATGAAAGTAAATTTACACAATAGGAAGAAGAGAAAAAATAAATTTTCATCGGGGTTTGCACTGCCTACAGGCGAGCGCCGCCAGCCCGCGCCACCGGGCGCGCGGCGCGATCCGCGCGCGCATTGTCGGGCAACTTCATCGAATAGCTTACAATTCGTCAGTTTCGGCCTGCATCCTCGCCGTTGCAGCCCCTCCACCCCGCGCCTCGCGCGCGCCGCCGCCTCCGCGCCGTCCACATCGTCCCCATGCCGGGCTCGGTCGCCGCGGCGCGCGCCCCGCGACGCGTCCTTTTTCCGGAGATCCGCTCATGCCCTCATCCCGACCTACGCCGCGCACGACGCTCAAGCCGCAAGTCGTCGTGCCGTCGCTCGCCGCGATCGGCGCGCTGCTCGCTGCCTGCGCGCTGCGGCCGAGCGAAGCCGGCGCGCTCTTCGGCGCCGGCCAGCAGTGGATCGTCACGCGCTTCGACTGGTTCTACGTGCTCGCGATCACGACCTTCCTGATCTTCCTCGTGCTGATCGCGGCGAGCCGCTTCGGCAACATCAAGCTCGGCCCGGACGACGCCGAGCCCGAATTCAGCTTCGTGTCGTGGACCGCGATGCTGTTCGCGGCCGGCATGGGCATCGGCCTCATGTACTTCGGCGTCGGCGAGCCGATCCAGCATTACCTGTCGCCGCCGACGGCCGCGGGCGGCACGCCCGCCGCCGCGCGGGAGGCGATGCTGATGTCATTCTTCCACTGGGGCCTGCACGCGTGGGCGACGTACGGCGTGATGGGCCTCGTGCTCGCGTATTTCGGCTTTCGCTACAACCTGCCGCTCACGCTGCGCTCGGGGCTTTATCCGGTGCTGCGCGACGGCGTGAACGGCTGGATCGGCCACGCGGTCGACGCGTTCGCGCTCGTCGGCACGCTCGCCGGGATCGCGGTGACGCTCGGCTACGGCGTGCTGCAGCTGAGCGCGGGCCTGCATACGGTCGCCGGCTGGGACACCGGCAGCGATGCGTTCCGCGTCGGCCTCGTCGCGGTCGTCGTCGCGCTCGCCGGGCTCTCCGCCGCGAGCGGGCTCGACAAGGGCGTGCGCCGGCTGTCCGAGCTGAACCTGATGCTCGCGTTCGCGCTGCTCGCGTTCGTCGTCATCGCGGGGCCGACGTCGTTCCTGCTGCGCGCGATGGGCGACAACCTCGGCGAATATCTGTCGAAGCTCGTGTCGCTGTCGTTTCGCACGTACGCGTACGAGACGCCGAACGAGCAAGGCTGGTTCGGCGGCTGGACGCTGCTCTACTGGGCGTGGTGGGTGTCGTGGTCGCCGTTCGTCGGGATGTTCATCGCGCGCATCTCGCGCGGCCGCACGATCCGCGAGTTCGTGATCGGCGTGCTGCTCGTGCCGACCGCGTTCAACCTCGTCTGGATGACCGCGTTCGGCAACAGCGCGATCTGGCTCGACACGCACGCGGCCGCGGGCGCGCTCGCGCAGACCGCATCCAACGTCGACGCGCTGCTGTTCCGCTTCTTCGACTACCTGCCGCTCACGCGGCTGCTGTCGATCGCGGCGATCGTGCTGATCGCGGTGTTCTTCGTGACGTCGGCTGATTCGGGCGCGTTCGTGATCGACGCGATCGCGACGCGCGGCGCCGCGCATTCGCCCGTGTGGCAGCGGCTCTTCTGGGCGGCGGTGCTCGGCGTGACGGCCTCGGTGCTGCTCGTCACGGGCGGACTGAAGGCGCTGCAGGCGCTCACGCTCGTCGCCGCGCTGCCCGTCGCGCTCGTGATGCTCGCGCTCTGTTACGGGCTCTGGCGCGGCCTGAAGGCCGACCACGCGCACTACTCGCAGGACATGGCGCCCGCGACGAGCTTCTGGACCGGCCAGCACTGGCGGCACCGCCTGTCGCATATCCTGCGGCAGACGACCGACGCCGAGGCGCGACAGTTCGTTGAGCGGACAGTCGAGCCCGCGCTGCGCAAGGTCGCGGACGAATTGAAGGCGGGCGGCGTCGACGCGCACGTCGCGCGCGACGACGACGATGCGGTGCGCCTCACGGTGCCCGCGCCCGCGCAGCGCGACTTCGTGTACGGCGCGCGGGTGTCGCGCAAGTCCGCGCCCGCGTTCCGAATCCGCGAGGCGGCCGAGCCCGAGCCGCAGCGCGAGCACGTGTACGAGGTGCTGACGTTCTTCGCGGACGGGCGGCTCGGCTACGACATCGAGTATCTGCGCGGCGACGAGATCATCGCCGACGTGCTGCGGCAGTACGAGCGCTACGTGTCGCTCGCGGCGGACACGCGCACGCATCTGCTCAATCGCGCGCCCGAGCATGCGGGGCCGGAAGGCCAGCCGCCGCGGTAAGCCGCGTCGCCGGAGAAGGGCTCGCGCGGCGCGTGCGCCGACGGACGCGGGCGCCGACGGACGCGGGCGGCTCCGGCGGCGGGCGCAGGCGAGCGAGCGGGCGGCGCGGATCGGTTCGGTTCGGTTCGGTTCGGTTCGGTTCGGGGCGGCTCAGTTCAGCTCAGTTCAGCTCAGTTCGGCCCGGCCCGGTTCGGTTTGGCCCGGTTTGGCCCGGTTTGGCCCGGTTTGGCCCGGTTTGGCCCGGTTTGGCCCGGCTCGGGTCGGCCCGCTCGGCTCGGTTCCGTTTGACGCGACTCGGCGCGGCGCGCGAGTGCGTCAGCGTCGCCGCGATGCGTTCGCCCCCGTGCGGCGGCCCAAGCCGCCGCCGCACGGACCTTCCAGACCGCCCGGACCGCCGACGCCGCCCGCGCCCGCCGCCGCGAGGCCAAGCGCCGTCCTTCTTCGCGCCGCGCGCACCGCAAAGGCGGGCCGCGAATCACCCGCCGTAAACCGCGTCGCGCACCTCGACCGTCAACGGCCCCGACATCCCTTCATACGCGGTGTTCGTCATCAGCAGCACGGTAAGCCCGCGCGCCGCGTCGACGAACCAGGAATGCCCGTAGACGCCGCCCCATTGCAGCGTCCCCGCGCTTTGCGGCGACTGCGCGAGCGCCGGATCGGACAGCACCGCGCCGCCGTAGCCGAAGCCCCAGCCGGGGCCGCGCGTCTCGGCGGCCGGCCCCGTGTGATCGGTGCGCATCGCGTCGACGAGCGCGGCGGGCAGGAAGCCGTCGCCGCCCGTGCGGATCGTCTCGAGCATGCGCAGCACGTCGTCGGCGCTGCCGTACATGCCCGCGCCGCCCGACGGAAACGCCGACGCGTCGAACGCCCGCGACGGCGCGAAGCGCACCGCGACGCCTTGCCCGTCGGGCAGCGGCACGTCGAGGTTGTCGGTGATCCGCGCGGGTTCCGGCGCGGCGTTCGCGTACGCCACCGCGAAGCGCGCGGGATCGGCCGCGACGAAGCCCGTGTCGCGCATCCCGAGCGGCGTCGTGACGAGCTGCGCGACCGCGTCGGGCAGCTCGAGCCCGGTCGCGCGCTCGATCGCCGCGCCGAGCACGTCGAGCGCGAGCGAATAGCGCCATGCGCTGCCCGGCTCGAACGCGAGCGGCGCGGCCGCGATGCGCCGCAGGTTCTCCTCGAGATCGAAGTCGACGAGATCGATGCCGTCGGAAATGCCGAGCGCGTGATAGATCGAGCCGGGCTCTTCGAGCAGCCCGTAGCTGAGCCCCGCCGTGTGCGCGAGCAATTGATGCACGGTCAGCGCGGGCGCGCGGCCGTCGGGCAGCTTCGGCGCGAACGCCGGCAGCCAGCGCGTGATCGGCGCGTCGAGCGCCATCCGGCCGTCGGCGACGAGGCGCAGCACCGCGGCGGTGACAATCGGCTTGGTGATCGACGACAGGCGAAACAGCGTGTCCTCGCGCATCGGCTGCCGCGTTTCTCGCTCCGCGAACCCATGCGCGCGCCGATAGACGACTTCGCCATCGCGCGCGACGAGCGCGACCGCGCCGACGACGCGCCGCTCGGCGAGCGCCGTCGCGAACACGCGGTCGAGCCGCCCGGCAAGCGCGGCAGGGTCCGTTGCGGTGACCGCGGCTGTGGCGGCCGCGGATGCGGATGCGGGGGCTACGAACTCCAAATTCATCGTGCTGCTCCTCGTCGGTCGGAAAGCGTCGATTCTAGACACGCTGCGATGATTCCGCTGGCGTAGCCGCGCGCGGGACAGGGGCAAGGCGCGCGTCCCGCGCGCGCTCCGCGCGATTCGCTAAGATAGCAGGTCTTTCCGATTTTCCCGCCCCGTAGAGGTGAAGAGGTGCCGCTCCGATGACCGCTCCCGCCACGCTCGCCGCCGCAGCCGGCGCGACGACATTCGCCGAATGGACCGGGCTCGGCGCGCTCGCGCTGCTGTATCTGTTCGGCCTCGGCTGGTCGCTGCGCGGCGCGTTCGCGCGAACGCGCGGGCGCGGGTACTGGCTCGCGTGCGCGGCGCTGATCGCGGGCGGCACGGCGTGCGCGCTGCTCGCGAAGCCGTTTCCGTCCGATTCCGGCGAGATGCCGCCCGGCTTCGGGCTCGGCGTGCTCATCGTCATGCTCGGCATCGCGGGCACGACGGCCGGCTGCGCGTGGCAGGCGATCGCGCGGCTGCGGCGCGAACACCGCTAGCAGGCTGCTGAAATTCTCTCGCGAGGACTACGGCTGACAATTTCCGACCTCGTAAAACGCGCTACAAGCCGCCCGCACGACTTCGGGAAGCGGTGGACGACCCGCGAAACCGTCTGCAAGCACCCCTCAAAGTCGTTTTCAACAGCCTGCTAGGCCCGCGCCATCGCGCGCCGCGCGCATCGTCTCGTGCGGCCGGGCCGCGCCGCCGCTGAGATGCGTCGTCCGCTCGGCGCTCACGAGCGCCGAGCGCTCTGCGGTGCATGACGCGGGGCGGATCGCCGCGCGGCCCTGCGCGGCCGCGAAAACGCCGCCGCGCGTGGCGATCGGATCGTTCGCCGCGCCGGCGTCGCGACAGCGCCGGCCGGCTCGGCCGCGCCGAGCGGGAGCGGGAATTGCGCGCCGGCGACGATTTCGTCGCCGCCTTGTTTTTCCCGAAATATCGGATATACCTAATCCATCCGTTGCGCTCGTCAAGCAAGGCGCGCGACGGCCAGCGACGCCGTCCGCGCATAAAAAGGAGAAGATCGTGGCGAAGATCCTGGAAAACGTCGAGCACGTCGTCGTCGTGATGTTCGAGAACCGCTCGTTCGACACGATGCTCGGCTGGCTCTACCCGCCCGGCACGCAGCCCGCGCACGTGCTGCCCGCGCGCAGCTCGCCGCAGTTCGACGGCCTGAAGCCCGGCATGTCGAATCCGTCGAAGTCCGGCAAGCCGATCGCCGTCACGCTCGAAGCAACGAATAGCGTGATTCCCGATCCGCAGGAGACGTTCGTCAACGTGACGAGCCAGATCCTCGGCCCGCGCGACGCGCAAGCGCCGTGGCCGCCGATGCAGGGCTTCGTCGTCAATTACGAAACGACGCAGACGACCGATCCCGGCCACGTGATGCAATGCCACAGCGTCGCGCAGTTGCCGACGCTCACGGCGCTCGCGCGCGCGTACGCGGTGTCCGACGCCTGGTTCGCGTCGGTGCCGAGCCAGACCTGGCCGAACCGCGCGTTCGCGCACGCGGGCACGTCGAACGGGCGCGTGAACAACGGCGAGATCCCCGATCCGCTCGAATGGAACGTGCCGACGATCTTCGACGCGCTGTCGTCGATCGGCGCGAGCTGGGCGGTGTACAGCGACACGCTCGTCACGCCGTCGCTCACGCACACGATGTTTCCGACGCTGTGGGACGACAAGTACGCCGATCGCTTCAGGCACTTCCCGGATTTCGTCGCCGCGTGCAAGCACGACGCGCTCCCGCAGTACGCGTTCATCGAGCCGAGCTTCCTGTTCGAGCCGAACGACCAGCATCCGCCGCACGACGTGAGCGCGGGCGACGCATTCCTGCACGGCATCTGGACGGCGCTCAGCACATCGCCCGGCTGGCCGCGCACGCTGCTCGTCGTGACCTACGACGAGCACGGCGGCTGCTTCGATCACGTGCGGCCGCCCACGAACGCGACGCCGCCCGACGCGGCGAGCACCCCCGGCGACGAAACGTTCGACTTCGATCGCTTCGGCGTGCGGGTGCCGGCCGTCGTCGTGTCGCCGTACATCGAGGCGGGCACCGTGTTCCGCTCGCCGACGAACGTCCCGTACGACCACACGTCGATCCTCGCGACGCTGCGCGACTGGCTCGGCATCCCGCCCGACAGGATGCTGAAGAGCGCGCGGATCGCGAATGCGCCGACGCTCGCGCAGCTTTTCACGCGCAGCACGCCGCGCACCGATCTGCCGACGATCGCCGCGCCGGCGACCGACTTCGTCCATCCGCCGCCGACCGCGCCGCTCAACGATTTGCAGAAAAGCCTCGTGACGGGCACGTCGCGGCGCGACGGGCACGATCCGGCCGCGAGCGTCGCGCCGATCACGACGCGCCAGCATGCGCTCGACTTCTTCGAGCGCCGGGCGCAGGGCAAGCCCGCGTAGCGGCAAGCGGGCGAAGCGCCGCGCCCCCTCGGACGGCGCGCGCGGCGCTTCGCCCGCTTGCCCTGCGCGCGCGTTTCGCTCGACGCTCGCGAAATCCGGCATGATAGGTGCTCGAAGCGAGGTGCCTGAAGCGCAGTGCCTGAAGCGAATCGAACGGCCGGCCGCGCGCCCGCGCCCGCTCCCCGGTCCGCGCCGATCGCGCCCCGGCCAACCCAACGGAATCCGTCGCCGCCATGAAGATACGCCCCGGTCTCGTCGCCGAACTGACGGTGAACCTGCTGCTCCCCTGGGCCGCCTATCGTGCGGCGGTGCCGCACTGGGGCGAGACGGGCGGCCTGATCGCGTCGGCCGTGCCGCCGCTCGTCTGGAGCGCGATCGAACTCGCGCGCTTCCGGCGCATCGACGCGCTGTCCGCGGTCGTGCTGTTCGGCATCGTGCTGTCGATCGCCGCCGCGCTCGCGGGCGGCAGCCCGCGCATGCTGCTGATGCGCGAATCGCTCGCGTCCGGCGCGATCGGCGTCGCGTTCCTCGGCTCGCTCGCGCTGCCCAAGCCGCTCGTGTTCCATCTCGCGCGGGCGACGGTCGCGCGCGAGGCGCACGACGGCGCCGCGCGAATCGACGCGCTGTGGGTCGAGCGGCCGGCGTTCGTGTCGGCGATGCGGCTGATGACGCTCGTCTGGGGAGCCGGGCTCGTCGCCGAGAATCTGCTGCGCGCGTGGATGATCTGGAACTGGCCGGTCGAGCGCGTGCTCGTGGTCGCGCCGTTCGTCGGCTACGCGATCTACGGTGCGCTGATGATGTGGACGCTGTGGTATCGGAAGGTGATGCGCACGCATGCGCTCGCCGGCTTGCCGCGCGGCGGCGCGCTCGGCTGAGCGGCGAAGCCGCTCGCGCTCGGCCCGCCCGGCGGCCCGCGCCAGCCCGCCGTTCGCGCGAAATCGGCGTGAACGGGCCCCGGCACGCTGCCGGGATTCTGCGGGCGGGATGCCGGAGAAAATCGTCGCCCTCTCCGCATGCGCGACAAACCGCTCGTGCGGCTTCGGGCGCGGCTTCGGCGACGGGGCGCCCCCCCAAACTTCGTGCGAGCCCCTCGCGCCCCCGTCTTTCGGCAGCCCGCTAGCCGCGCCGGCGAAAGAACGCGATCGGGCTCGCCGCCGCACGCGCGCCCCAGCACGCTCGCGCGCGCGCCGCGAAATCGAGCGCGTCGTTCGACGCGGCCTCCGCGTGCCCTTCGTGCCAGATGCCGGCAAGGCGGCTGCCGATCCGATACGGATTGGCGCGCCCGCCGAGATAGTCGGCGAAGCCTTGCTGATATGCGCCGTACAGCGTGAGCGGCGGCGTTCCGTCGGACGGCGCGCCGCCGTGCGCGGCGAGCGGCTCGGACGCCACCTCGGCGATCAGCGTCTCGCCGTCGATCTCATTCGGCTCTGCGACGCGCACGCGCCGGCGCTCGACCCCGACGAATCCCATGTGAAGCTCCCTGAATCGGTTCTTTCCCAGTCAGGAGCAATAAGAGTGCCAGCCGCCACGCGCGCGGCGAACGCCGTCGCCTCAAGGCCGCGGCGGCGCGGCCCGGCGCACGCGGCGCCGACGTTACGGAACATGTCACGTGACGCCCGCGTTGCGCGCCGCGCCGCGCAACCGCCCATTCCGTTGCATCAATGAAACGTCGCGTCGCCGCCGTCGCCGCTGCCGCTGCCGTCGCTCGCGAGCCGCGCGCGCAGGAATTCGAGAAAGAGCTGCACGACCTTCGGCAGCGTGCGCCCGACGAGCGTCTGCAATTCCACCGCGCGCGCGTCCATCCCGCGATCGGCGATCGGCCGCACCGCGAGCTCGCCGCGCGCCTGCCGCGAGCGCACCGTGACCTCGCCGGAGATCGAGATCGCATCGCACGCGATCGCGAAGTTGTGCAGCGCAACGATGTTGTTGCTGACCATCACCGGCTCGATCGTCAGGTTCTGGCGGCTCGACACGACGTCGAACAGCTGCCGGATCGTCGTGCTCGGATCGGGCAGCGCGAGCGGATATGCGCTCATCTGCAGCACCGACACCCGCTCGAGGCGCGCGAGCGGATGATCGCCGCGCATCACCGCCATCACCGGCGCGCTCTGCCGGTGCTCGACCTTGATGTCGCTCTCGGGCGTGCGGCTGAACGTCACGCCGACGTCCGCCTCGCCCTTCTTCACGCGGCGCGTGACGTCGGCGGGCGCGCACACGGCCGCTTGGAACACGATGCCGGGATACGTGCGGCGGAAATCGGCGATCGCGTGCGGCACGAACTCGATCGCGAAGCCCTCCGACATCGCGACGCGCACCTGGCCGCGCCGCAGCCCCTGCAACGCGTCGATGTCCTGCACGAGCCGGTCGGCCTCGAGCTCGGTGCGAAACGCATACGCGGCGAGCATCTCGCCCGCCGCGCTCGCGACCATCCCGCGCGAGCGGCGCTCGAACAGCGGCGTGCCGAGCACCTGCTCGAGATGCGCGATCTGGCGGCTGATCGCCGAGCCGGCGACGTTCAGCCGCGCGGACGCCTCGCTGATCGATCCCGCGCGCACGACTTCGAGGAAGTAGCGCAATGCGGTGTCCTGCAGTTGATGGTGCTTCATTGCGCCTCCTCGCGATCGCCGGCGCCGCGATGCCGTTTCGGCAACGCAGACTTATTCTTTCGATAATAGTCGCAACAAAATTCGCTGTTTACGCTTGGCTCCTGAGCGTGGCCCCCATGCCCGCCGCGGCCCCGCCCGGCCGCCCCGTCCCGGATTTCCAGGAGCCTTGCGATGAATCGTCGGTTCGCCGTTCGCCCCGCCCTCCGCTTTTCCGCCCGCGCGGCGCTCGCGCCGATGCTCGCGTTCGCGCTGATGCTGTCGCTGCCGCCCGCCGCGCACGCCGGCAAGACGAACGACACGCTCGTCTACGCGTCCGACAGCGAGCCGGAGAACATCTCGCCGTATCACAACAACCTGCGCGAAGGCGTGATCATCGCGCACATGGCGTGGGACACGCTGATCTACCGCGATCCGAAGACGGGCGCGTACAAGCCGCAGCTCGCGACGGCGTGGAAGTGGGAATCGCCGACGTCGCTCGTCGTCGACCTGCGCCGCGACGTGACCTTCCACAACGGCGACAAGCTCACGGCCGACGACGTCGCGTTCACGTTCAACTACGTCGTCGCGCCGGATTCGAAGGTCGTCACGCGGCAGAACACCGACTGGATTCAGAGCGCCGAGAAGACGGGCGACTACCAGGTTCGCATCCGGCTCAAGGCGCCATTCCCGGCGGCGCTCGAATACCTGTCCGGCCCCACGCCGATCTATCCGGCCGCGTACTTCAAGAAGGTCGGGCTGCAGGGGTTCGGCAAGGCGCCCGTCGGCACCGGGCCGTACAGGATCGTGGCGGTGACGCCGGGCGTCGGCGTGACGATGGTCAAGAACCCGAACTATTTCAAGGACAGCCCGCTCGGCCAGCCGAGGATCGGCACGATCAAGTTCGTCGTGATCCCCGATCCGGAGACGCGCTCCGCGCAGCTCATGACGGGCGCCGTCGACTGGATCTGGCGCGTGCCGGCCGACCAGGCCGATTCGCTGAAGGCAATGCCAAACCTCACCGTGCAAAGCGGCGAGACGATGCGCATCGGCTATCTGTCGATGGACGCGGCGGGCGCGTCCGCGCCGAACTCGCCGTTCAAGGACGCGCGCGTGCGGCAGGCGGTCAACTACGCGATCAACCGCGGCGCGCTCGCGAAGAGCCTCGTGCGCGGCGGCAGCCAGCCCGTCTACGCGCCGTGCTTTCGCACGCAGTTCGGCTGCGATACGTCGGGCGTCGTCAAGTACGACTACGACCCCGCGAAGGCGCGCGAGCTGCTGAAGGCGGCGGGCTACCCGAACGGCTTCGACACCGATCTGTACGCGTACCGCGAGCGCGAGTACGCGGAGGCGCTGATCGGCGATCTGCGCAAGGTCGGCATCAACGCGCGGCTGCACTACCTGCAGTACGCGGCGCTGCGCACCGCGCAGCGCTCGGGCAAGACGCCGCTCACGTTCCAGGCTTGGGGCTCGTTCTCGGTCAACGACGCGTCCGCGTTCGTCAGCGTCTACTTCAAGGGCGGCCCCGACGACAGCGCGAAGGACGCGACCGTCGAGAAATGGCTCGATGCCGCCGACACGTCGAGCGACCCGGCCGTGCGCAAGACGAACTACGCGAAGGCGCTCGCGCGGATCAGCGGGCAGGCGTACTGGGCGCCGCTCTTCTCGTATTCGACGAACTACGCGTACGCGTCGGCGCTGAACTTCAGCGCCTATCCGGACGAGCTGCCGCGCTTCTACGAAGCGAGCTGGAAGTAGGCCGGCGCGCGCCGCGCCGATCGCCCGCGCAGCCGGATCGGCCCGTGCGCCCGATTCGCCGCTGCCCGGCCGGCGCGCGCCGCGCCCCGACCGTCCGCAGCCGATCGACGCTCGTTCGACACTTGACCGCCGCATCCGGCCGCGCCCTTCACCGAACCGAACCCAACCGATCCGTACCTCGCGCCATGTCAGCTTATCTGTTCCGCCGTCTGGGCCTCGCGATCGCCGTCGCGCTCACCGTGTCGATCGTCAGTTTCGCGCTGCTCCATCTGTCCGGCGACCTCGCGACCGCGATCGCCGGCCCCGAGGCGACCGCCGCGCAAGTGGACGCGCTGCGCATCCAGTACGGGCTCGACCGGCCTGTCGCCGCGCAGTACGCGGACTGGCTGTGGCGCGCGGCGCACCTCGATTTCGGCCGCTCGTACTTCTTTCAGTCGTCGGTCGCCGATCTGATCGCCGAGCGCCTGCCGATCACGCTGAAGCTCGGCGGCGTCGCGCTCGCGCTCGCCGTGGCGGTGGCGATTCCGCTCGGCGTCGTCGCCGCGCTGTACCGCGACACCTGGATCGATCGCGCGGCGCTCCTCGTCGCGGTGATCGGCCAGGCGATGCCGAGCTTCTGGTTCGGCTTGACGCTGATCCTCGTGTTCGCGGTCGGGCTCAAGTGGCTGCCCGTGGCCGGCAACGACGACTGGCGCCACTTCGTGCTGCCTGCCGTCGCGCTCGGCTACTACGCGACGCCCGCGATGATGCGGCTCACGCGCGCCGGGATGCTCGACGTGCTCGGCGCCGACTACATCCGCACTGCCCGCGCGAAGGGCCTGAGCCCGGCGCGCGTCGTCTTCAAGCACGCGCTGCGCAACGCGCTGATTCCGGTGGTCGCGCTCGCGGCGGTCGAGCTCGGCTTCATGCTCGGCGGCTCGGTCGTCATCGAATCGGTGTTCTCGCTGCAAGGGCTCGGCCAGCTCGCGTGGGATGCGATCGCGCGCAACGATTTCCCCGTGGTGCAGGCCGTCGTCCTCATCATCGCGATGTTCTACGTCGCGCTGACCTTTCTCGCCGACGTCGCGAACGCGGCGCTCGATCCGCGCATTCGCGCCCGATAGCTTCCCGTCCGACAGGAGCGGCCCATGCCCTTGCGCTCGCACTCTCTCCCGGCCCTGCGCATCGACGCGCCCGCCCGCCCCGCGTGGCGGCGCGCGGCACGCCGGCTGCTCGGCCATCGGGGCCTGTCGATCGGCGCGGCGCTCGTCGCGCTCGCCGTGCTCGCCGCCCTCTTCGCGCCGTGGCTCGCGCCGCACGATCCGTACGGCCAGGACCTGACGCGCCGGCTGCTGCCGCCCGCGTGGGACGCCGCGCGCGGCAACTGGGCTTACCCGCTCGGCACCGACAAGCTCGGCCGCGACTACCTGAGCCGCCTGCTCTTCGGCGCGCGCGTGTCGCTCGTGATCGGCGTCGCGGCGGCCGCGCTGTCCGGGGTCATCGGCACGACGCTCGGCGTGCTCGCCGGCTACTTCGGCGGCCGCGTCGACGCGGCGATCAGCTACCTGATCACGACGCGGCTCGCGATGCCCGTCGTGCTCGTCGCGCTCGCGATGTCCTCGCTGCTCGGCGGCTCGCTCGCCACCGTGATCGTGCTGCTCGGCCTGCTGCTGTGGGACCGCTTCGCGGTCGTGTCGCGCTCGATCGCGCAGCAGTTGCGCGACGCCGAATTCATCGCGGCCGCGAAGGCCGTCGGCGCATCGACGCCCTACATCCTGCTGCGCGAGCTGCTGCCGAACGTCTCGGGCGCGCTGATCGTCGTCGCGACGCTCGAGATGGCGCACGCGATCCTGCTCGAGGCGACGCTGTCGTTCCTCGGGCTCGGCGTGCCCGCGCCGATGCCGTCGTGGGGGCTGATGATCGCCGAAGGCAAGGCGTACATGTTCTTCCAGCCGTGGGTGATCCTGATTCCGGGCGCGGCGCTCGCGATCACGGTGCTCGCGATCAATCTCGTCGGCGACGGCGTTCGCGACCTGAGCGCGCCCGAAGGCCGCTGACCGACCGGCGTCAAGGAGAAGCCCGATGGCTGCATTGCTCGAAGTCGACAATCTGCGGGTCGACCTGCCGACCCCGAACGGCGTGCTGCACGCGGTGCGCGGCATCGACCTGCGCCTCGAGCGCGGCGAGCTGCTGTGCGTGGTCGGCGAATCCGGCTGCGGCAAATCGATGACGTCGCTCGCGCTGATGGATCTGCTGCCGCGGCACGCGCAGCGCCGCGCGGATCGGCTCGCGTTCGACGGCATCGATCTGCTGTCGCTCGAGCGCCGCGCGATGAACGGGCTGCGCGGCAACCGGATCGCGATGATCTTCCAGGACCCGATGACCTCGCTCAATCCCGCGTACACGCTCGGCAACCAGCTGTGCGAGGCGCTGCGCCGGCATCGCGGCGCGTCGCTCGCGCAGGCGCGCGAGCGCGCGGTGCATCTGCTCGAACGCGCGGGCGTCGCGCACGCGGCCGAGCGGCTGCGCCAGTATCCGCATCAACTGTCGGGCGGGCTGCGGCAGCGCGTGATGATCGCGATGGCGCTGATGTGCGAGCCCGATCTCATCATCGCCGACGAGCCGACGACCGCGCTCGACGTGACGATCCAGGCCGAGATCCTGCGGATGCTGCGCGAGCTGCAGCGCGAGTTCGGCACCGCGGTGCTGTTCATCACGCACGATCTCGGCGTGGTGTCGCGGATCGCCGATCGCGTGGCGGTGATGTACGCGGGCGAAGTCGTCGAAACCGCGAGCGCCGCGCAGCTGTTCGCGCGGCCCGCGCATCCGTACACGCGCGGCCTGCTGAACTGCATTCCGGTGCGCGGCAAGACGCGGCCCGGCTCGCGGCTCGACGCGATTGCGGGCGTCGTGCCGTCGCTCGTCGGCAACATCGACGGCTGCGCGTTCCGCAACCGCTGCGCGCTCGCGCGCGACGCGTGCGCGCAGACGCCGGCGTTCGTCGACGCCGGCGGCGGCCATCGCGCGCGCTGCGTGCTTGTCGAATCCGCTTGCGAGGAAATCAGCCGATGAACGCCGCTCCGCTTTCCGCGTCCAATGCATCCGCTGCATCCGCTGCATCCGCTGCATCCGCTGCATCCGCTGCATCCGCTGCATCCGCTGCATCCGCTGCATCCGCTGCATCCGCTGCATCCGCTGCATCCGCTGCATCCGCTGCATCCGCTGCATCCGCTGCATCCGCTGCATCCGCTGCATCCGCTGCATCCGCGCCGCCCCGTGCCGGCGTCGACGCCGACCTCCACGCTGCCTCGCCCGGCACCGACGTCGCACTCGAACTGTGCGCGCTCACCCGCACGTTCATGCTGAAACACGGCCTCTTCCACGCGCCGACGCCGCTGCGTGCGGTCGACGGCGTGTCGCTGCGCCTCCATCGCGGCGAGACGCTGGCGCTCGTCGGCGAATCCGGCTGCGGCAAGAGCACGCTCGCGAAGATGCTGCTCGGCCTGCTGCCGCCCACCTCGGGCAGCGTGCTGCTCGACGGCCGGCAGGTCGACCCGCGCGACGCCCGGCGCACCGCGCTGCGCATCCAGCCGATCTTCCAGGACCCGTATTCGTCGCTGAACCCGCGCAAGACGGTCGCGCAGATCGTCGGGCTGCCGCTGCGCGTGCACCGGCGCGGCACGCGCGACGAGCAGGACGCCGAAGTGCGCCGGATGCTCGACCTCGTCGGGATGCCGCAGCGCACGCACGGCCAGTATCCGGGCCAGTTGTCGGGCGGCCAGCGGCAGCGCGTCGCGATCGCGCGCGCGCTGATCCTGCGCCCCGGCATCCTCGTGTGCGACGAGCCGACGTCCGCGCTCGACGTGTCCGTGCAGGCGCAGATCCTGAACCTGCTGCTCGACCTGAAGGCCGAGCTCGGCTTGAGCTACCTGTTCATCAGCCACGACCTCGGCGTCGTCGAGCATCTCGCCGATCGCGTGGCGGTGATGGAGCGCGGCCGCATCGTGGAGCAGGACGCGGCCGGGCGGATCTTCGCGCAGCCGGGCCATCCGTATACACGCAAGCTGCTCGCGTCGGCGCTGACGCCGGAGCCGGGCCTCGGCCTGCCCGATCCGCCGGCCGCCGGCGCGCAGCGCGCCGCCTGAACCCTCAACATGGAGAGACAGACATGACGAGTCGCAGTCGAGCCATCGACATGGCCGCGTCGTACTTCGACGACGGCCGCTTCCTGCACGAACTGAACGCGCGCGTCGCCGTGCGCACCGAGAGCCAGCTCGCGTCGTCGCAGCCGCAGCTCTATGCGTACCTGACCGATCACATCGCGCCGTCGCTCGCGGCGCTCGGCTTCACGGCGACGATCGTCGACAGCCCGCTCGAAGGCGGCAGCCCGTTCCTGATCGCCGAGCGCATCGAGGCCCCCGGCGCGCTGACCGTCCTCACGTACGGCCACGGCGACGTCGTGCCCGGCCACGACGCGCAGTGGCGCGCGGGGCTCGAGCCGTGGCGGATCGTCGTCGACGGCGACCGCTGGTACGGCCGCGGCACCGCCGACAACAAGGGCCAGCACACGATCAACCTCGCCGCGCTCGCGCAGGTGATCGACGCGCGCGGCGGCCGGCTCGGCTACAACGTGAAGGCGATCATCGAGATGGGCGAGGAAACCGGCTCGCCCGGGCTCGCGCAGATCTGCGCCGCGCATCGCGACGCGCTCGCGGCCGACCTCTTCATCGCGTCGGACGGGCCGCGCGTCGCGGCGGCGCGGCCGACGATGTTCCTCGGCTCGCGCGGCAACCTGAATTTCACGCTGTCGATCGGGCTGCGCGACGGCGGCCATCATTCGGGCAACTGGGGCGGCCTGTTGCGCAGCCCCGGCATCCGGCTCGCGAACGCGCTCGCGACGATGGTCGACGCGCGCGGCCGGATACTCGTCGACGGCTGGCGGCCGGGCGGCGTGCCGCAGCCGGTGCGCGACGCGCTGCGCGCGCTCGATGTCGGCGGCGGCCCGAACGATCCGCAAGTCGATCGCGACTGGGGCGAGCCGGGCCTCACGCCGATCGAGCGGGTGCTCGCTTGGAACGCGCTGGAAATTCTCGCGTTCAGGACCGGCAATCCGGATGCACCCGTCAACGCGATCCCCGGGCATGCGCACGCGCATTGCCAGTTGCGCTACGTCGTGGGCAGCGACGGGCCGAATCTGCTGAACCGGCTGCGCGCGCATCTCGACGCGCACGGCTTCTCCGACATCGAGATCGCCGAGCGCGGCACGCGGATGGAGGCGACGCGGCTCGACCCGGACGATCCGTGGGTGCGCTGGAGCCTCGCGTCGATCGAAGCGACGACGGGCGACGCGCCCGCGCTGTTGCCGAATCTCGGCGGCTCGCTGCCGAACGACGTGTTCGCCGAGCTGCTCGGGCTGCCGACGCTGTGGATTCCGCATTCGTACGCGGCGTGCTCGCAGCACGCGCCGAACGAGCACCTGCTCGGCAGCGTCGCGCGGCAATCGCTGCAGATCATGGCGGGGCTGTTCTGGGATCTCGCCGAAGAGGGACAGGCGGTGCGCGACGCGAGGCGCGCGCGAGCGGCCTGAGGCGGCCGGCAGGCGCGCGGCCGCGCCGAGCGGGATTTGACGGGAGCGGCCGGAGCCCGGCTGCACGGCTGCCCGGTTGCACGGTCGCCGCGCCGATCCCGCGTTCCGCGGTTTCGTCGGCCGCGAGCGGCGGACCGCCGGCGTCGCGGCCGCGGCCCGCGCGCGGCGTGCCGGAAGCGGGCGCGAACGCGCTCATGCGTCGCCGGCTTTGCCGATCTCCGAGATTTTCTGCTTCGCGCGGGGATCGTCCTTCGGCAACAGCTTGACGCCGGATTCGTCGCCGTTCTCGTAAGGCACCGCATACCCCGCGAGCTCGAAATCGCCGCCCGGCTTGCGCAATTGCGACGAGAGAACGTCCGCCGTCATGTGTTTCGCGTTGACCTGCAGCGTATGCGGCATGACTTCGGTCGCTCGCCCGTGCGCGTCTCGGACCAGTTCGGTCTGCTGCTGCAGCCGCTCGTCCTTGCTTGCCGCACTCTTGAGCGCGCCTTGCTGATGCGCGCCGGCCTGCTTGACGTGGTCGAGCAGTTCCGGCGCGCCGTTGGACGCATCCCCGCCTTTCTTCAGCGCCGCCGCCTGATACGCGTACGTGACGAACTGCGAGCAGCTGACGCCCTGGTTCTTGCTGAGCGGCATGTCTTCATCGCTTCTGAGCGCGGCGCGCGCCGCGCGAAACGTCGCTTCAGGCGACCACTCCTCGGCCTTGTCTTCGTCTGCATCGTTCAAGCGCCCCTCACCGAATGGAGTCTTGGTCTTCGTCGGGTTGGACTCCCGCGAGCGCAGCGCCCATTGCTCGCCGATGCGCGCCGCTTCCTCGGGAATGGGCGATTCGGCGTTCTTCATCCGGTACACCGGCAGCTTCTTGGGCGTCTCGTTGCCGAACTTCTTCGTCAGGTAATCCGGGCCTTGCTGAAGGACGCCGAAGAAGCGCCCGTTCGTCGAGTGGACGAGCGGCTTGTCGCCCGCCGCGTACATCACCGCGTGCATGTTGCCGTGCTCCATGATCAGATCGCCGCGCTTCAGGTTCTGAAGATCCTTCAGGCCGCCGAGCGCGGCCCCGGCGCCGCGCTGCGACGATTGCCGCGCCTGTGTTTGCCCGGTTGCGTGCTGCCCGGAAGACGATTCGGAAGAGACATTGAGCGCAGTCGCGCCTTGCTGAACCTTTTGTATGCCCATGGCGTTCTCCAAGGTTGCCGGAATACGACGAATGTAGGGAAACGATGCGGCCCGCGACGGCCGCGACGCGAACGAGCGTCGCGCGTCGCGAAGCGAACCGGCCATGCGGCGCGCGAGCGCGGCGGACGCTCGCCGGTTCGCTCAGGCTGCCGGCGCGACGCGCCGCGCTGTTGCACGCGCGATTTCGGTTTCATCGTGGGTTTTTGCTGGGAGCTTTGCGGGGATCTTTATTGCGATCTTTACTGGAGTTTGCGTCGCGGCCGCGACGCACCATCTCGACATTCGACCCAGGCGGTCGATCCGGCGCACCGGGTGCGGATCGCCGCCGCGGGCTCGTCGAGCCGCCGAACGGCGAGTAGTGAGGGGCGCTCGGCTAGCGGTGAGCAGCTTGCAATGAGCAATGAGCAATGAGTGGTGAGTGGTGAGTGGTGAGCGGTGAGCGGCGAACGCCGCCGGATGACCGATGCCGATTCCGCCGCCCCAATCACCGCATGCCCGGCACGACGGGCTTTCGCCGATGATCGGCAACCACGCCGGCAAACGCATGCCGACATGACCGACACAACCGACATCGCCGACGCCGCCCGAATTCCGCCCGACACGCCGCACTCGCTGACCGGGTCAATATTCCGCGTCGATCCGCGACCGCATCGCGGCCCTCAGCAGCGCGAGCGCCGCGTCGACCGCGCGTTGCAGCTCGATCTCGTCGCACGTCAGCGGACAATGGCGCACGACGAACGTCCGATGGCCGTGCACGCCGCCGATCCAGTCGAGCGTCGCGGGCTGCTGCGACCACAACAGTAGCCGAGCGTCGCGCGACAACCGGCCGAGCGCGCGCTCGAGCGGCGCGATTTCGGCGGGCGGCCGCGCCGCCGCGCTCGACCGCGCATCGACCCACGACGCATGCAGCCGCGCCGGTTCGGCGCAGCCGAGCAGCGCGATCTGCGGCATGCCGGCGAGCCGCTTCGCGAGCGCGCCGCAGCACGCGGCGGGCAGCGTGTCGTCGCCGACGACGCACACGAGCGTCGGCGACGACGGCGGCTGCCACCAGCGCGCCGCCGCCGTTTCGTCGCACGAACGCCTCGCCCCGCTCATCGGCGCGAACACGCGCGGCGGCCCGACGCGCCGGGTCAGCCGTCGCGAAACAGGAAGCTGTACGCGTTCAGCGCGGGCACGCCGCCGAGATGCGCGTACAGCACCTTCGAGCCGGCCGGGAATTCGCCGAGCCGCACCTTCTCGATCATCCCGTGCATCGATTTGCCTTCGTAGACGGGGTCGGTGAGCATGCCTTCGAGCTTCGCGCACAGGCGAATCGCCTCGAGCGTGCCTTCGTTCGGCAGCCCGTATTCCGGGCCGCCGAAGCGCTCGTCGAGCACGACGTCGTCGCTCGTGATGTCGCGGCCGAGCTCGACGCGATCGGCGGTGTTCTTCGCGATCCTGAGGATCTGCTCGCGCGTCTGCGCGGGCTTGGCCGACGCGTCGACGCCGATCACGCGGTCCGCGCGCCCGTCGGCCGCGAAGCCGACGACCATCCCCGCCTGCGTGCTGCCCGTCACCGAGCACACGACGACGTAGTCGAACTTGAAGCCGAGCTCGGCTTCCTGCGCGCGCACCTCCTCGGCGAAACCGACGAAGCCGAGGCCGCCCAACGGATGATCGGAGCAGCCGGCCGGAATCGCGTACGGCTTGCCGCCTTGCGCGCGCACGTCGGCGAGCGCGTCCTCCCAGCTCTTGCGAAAGCCGATGTCGAAGCCGTCCGGCACGAGGCGCACGTCGGCGCCCATCATGCGCGACATCTGGATGTTGCCGACGCGATCGTAGACGGCGTCGTGATAGTTGACCCAGTTCTCCTGCACGAGCACGCACTTCATGCCGAGATGCGCGGCGACCGCCGCGACCTGGCGCGTCTGGTTCGACTGGATGCCGCCGATCGACACGAGCGTGTCGCAGCCTTGCGCGAGCGCGTCGGGAATCAGGTATTCGAGCTTGCGCGTCTTGTTGCCGCCGAACGCGAGGCCGCTGTTGCAGTCGTCGCGCTTCGCGTACAGCTCGACCTTGCCGCCCAGATGCGCGGTGAGGCGTTTGAGCGGCTGGATCGGCGTCGGGCCGAAGGTCAGCGGATAACGCGGGAATTTCTGAAGATTCATCGATCGCTCCTGTCATCGAAGATTCGGGCGCGCGAACGCATCGAACCGCGCGCCGCGCAGCCCGATCGCGATTCGCCGCGACGTCCCATGGTAAGAACGATCGGGAAAAACAGGGTTGCGAACATATTGCCAATCACCTACTTTTATGACGGCGTATAAGTCATTCGATTAATTTAATTAGGAACGACATATCATGCGCGCAACAAAAAAATCCACGCCGAAGGCCGTCGCCCAGCCGGCCGGCGCGGACATCGACCGTGTCGACCGCGCGATCCTTCGCGTGCTGCAGCGCGACGCGTCGATCTCGAACGTCGCGCTCGCCGCGAAGGTGAACCTGAGCGCGCCCGCGTGCCTGCGCCGCGTCGAGCGCCTGAAGGAGATGGGCCTGATTCGCGGCATCGTCGCGCTGCTCGAGCCGAAGGCGCTGAACGCCGGCATGCTCGTGATGATCGGCGTCGTGCTCGACCGCTCGACGCCCGATTCGTTCGACGCATTCGAGCAGGCCGCGCAGAAGGTGTCCGGCTGCATGGAATGCCATGTCGTGACGGGGGAATTCGACTACATCATGCTGATTCGCACGCGCGACAGCGACACGTTCAACCGGCTGCACGCCGAGCAACTGCTGTATCTGCCCGGCGTGCGGCAAATCCGGACATTCGTCGTGCTGAAGGAGATTCTGTCGACCACGAGCTTTCCGATTTGAGCCGGACGCGCTTCGCGCGCGCCGCCCATGCAGCCGGCGGCTATCGCGCGAAAAAAGCGCGGGCGGCCTCGCTCGGCCGCTCGGTCACTCGGCCGCTCGGTCACTCGGTCGCGCCGTTACGCCGTTGCGCCGTCGCGCCGTCGTGCCGTCGTGCCGTCGCGCAATCGCGCCGCCGCTCCATCGCCTCCGAGCGCACGACGCCGCGCGCTCGAACGATGCCGCCCCCCCGCAGACGTGCGCGAAACGCGCCGCGCATTCGCGTCGGCGCGCCACGACAAGCGCGCGTGCCGCGCATTCTTTGGCCCACCGTTCGCACCGCCGCCCGAGCCCCCGCGCACATCGCCGCGCACGCCGTCGAACACGCGGATTTCCGCGCGACCGCGCCGACCCGCTATCATGTGCGCCATCCTCGATCGCACGATCGACCCGACACTCAGGTTGGAGACCCCATGGCCTTACCCCAGGACAGCGTCAACATGGCGCTCTTTTGCGACTTCGAAAACATCGCGCTCGGCGTGCGCGACACGAAGTTCGAGAAATTCGACATCAAGCCCGTGCTCGAGAAGCTGCTGCTCAAGGGCAGCATCGTCGTCAAGAAAGCGTATTGCGACTGGGATCGCTACAAGACGTTCAAGGCGGCGATGCACGAAGCGAGCTTCGAGCTGATCGAAATCCCGCACGTGCGGCAGTCGGGCAAGAATTCGGCGGACATCCGGCTCGTCGTCGACGCGCTCGATCTTTGCTACACGAAGGCGCACGTGGACACGTTCGTCATCATCAGCGGCGATTCGGACTTCTCGCCGCTCGTGTCGAAGCTGCGCGAGAACGCGAAGCGCGTGATCGGCGTCGGCGTGAAGAACTCGACGTCGGATCTGCTCGTCGCGAACTGCGACGAATTCATCTTCTACGATGACCTCGCCCGCGAGCAGCAGCGCGCGCTCGCGAAGCGCGACGCGCGCAAGGCCGAGGCGGGCGCGAAGCGCACGGCCGACGACGACAAGCACCGCAAGCACGACGGCGACGCGCGCAAGGCGGAAGCGATCTCGCTCGCCGTCGAGACGTTCGACGCGCTCGCGTCCGAGCGCGGCGAGAGCGGCAAGATCTGGGCGTCGGTGCTCAAGAGCGCGATCAAGCGGCGCAAGCCGGATTTCAACGAGTCGTACTACGGCTTCCGCGCGTTCGGCAACCTGCTCGAGGAAGCGCAGGCGCGCGGGCTCCTCGAGATCGGCCGCGACGACAAATCGGGCACGTTCGTGTTCCGCTCGATCCAGCCGGCCGCCGTCGAGACGATCAAGCCCTTCGAGACGGCCTCGGCCGCCGAGGAAAACCACGCGGGCGCGAAGCCGTCCGGCAAGAAGGGGCACGGCAAGGGCCGCGGCGCGAAGAAGCGCGTGCCCGAGCAGATGCCGCTGATCGTCGAGCCGGGCGCGGAAAGCCACGCTGCGAGCCTCGATGCCGACGCCGAGATCCTCGGTGCGGACTTCGCCGAGACGCGCGAAACCCGGCGCGAGCGCGCCGCGGATGACGCGCGCGAGGCGCACCCGGCCCGCGAAGCGCGGGATGCGCACGAGCCGCACGAACCGGCCCGCACGCACGAGACGACCGAAGCGCAGGAAACCGAAGCGGCGAAGCCCGCGCGTTCGCGCGTGCGCAAGGCCCCGGCGAAGAAAAGCAAGCCGCGCGCGGCCGAAGCGGCGCCGGCCGCCAAGGCCGATGCGGATGCGGCCACCCCGGTCGCCGCCGGCGAACCAGCGGCCGAAGCGGCGCCCGCGAAGGCTCCGCGCAAGTCGACCGCGCGCCCGCGCCGCCCGCGCAAGACCGCGGGCGCGAGCGAGTCATGAGCGACGCGTGACAGGCGGCCGCGCGGGCGCGACTCGCGACTCGCGGCGCCCGTCGGTCGGCGATCGTCCGCAGGACGCGGGACGCGCGAGCGACCGAAACCGCCGATCCTGTCGCATCACTGGGGTCGCCCATGCTCGCCCATACGGCGCATCAGGGTGACGCGTCGGCCCCGGCGTGCCGCGTCGTTCGTCACCGCCGCGACTTGGCGGAGCGATCCCGGGCGTTAGACGGCGGTGCGGTGGTGCGGTGGTGCGGTGGTGCGGTGGTGCGGTGGTGCGGTGGTGCGGTGGTGCGGTGGGATGGTGGGATGGTGGGATGGTGGGATGGTGGGATGGTGGGATGGTGGGATGGTGGGATGGTGGGATGGTGAGGCGTTTATGCAGCGCGACAGTGAGACGGCGAGGCCCGCCCTCCACGCCGCGCGCGATTCACGCCGCATCGGACCGGCGCGGCGACATGAGCGCGCTACAGCGCCAGCAGTTCCTCCGGCCGCTCGATCAACGGCAGTCCACAATGCGCCCGCAGCGCCTGCGGCGCGGTATAGCCCCACGCGACGCCCCTGAACGCGATCCCGGCGTTGTCCGCGGCCTCGGCGTCGCGCACTTCGTCGCCGACGTACAGCACGTCGGCGCGCGCGAACCCGCTTGCGCGCGCGAGCAACCGCAAGCGCCGCGCCTTGCCGAACAGCGAAATCCCGCAACTGAAATGCCGGATGTGCGCGCACGTCGCCGGGCCGGCGATCGCACGCACGACGGCCTCCGAATTCGACGTCGCGACGGCGACGCGCGTCCCCCGTTGCGCGAGCGCGCGCAGCGTCGCGTCGATTCCCGGAAAGAGCCGCACGTCGGGCGCGCGCGCCTGCATCCGCCGCCGCATGTCGGCGGCGATGCGCGGCACTTTCCACTGCGGCACGCCGAGCAGCTCGACGATCTCGCGGGCCGACATCCCGCGCACTTGCGGCAGCAGCGCGTCGTCGATCGCGCGAAAGCCGTGATGCCGCGCGGACTCAGACAGCGCATGAAGAAAGCACGCGAGCGAATCCGCGAGCGTGCCGTCGAAATCGAAGGCGATGAGCTTGTAGCCCAAGTTTTCCTCGTGATGCTTATCGTGGCCGAAAGAAAATTGCCGGCGAGACAGGGCTCGCGATTGTGTCACGAAACACGCCGACGGCTAAATCGCGACGAAGCGATCGGATGCTTCGAGCGCTTCGAGCACTTCGAATACCTCGAATGCTCCAAACGCTTCGGATGCTTTGGATGCTTTGGATGCTTTGGATGCGATCAAATCGGCAGCATGATTGCCTCGGACGTTCCACTTAAAAATCTCAGAAACCTGTCCGAACGAGTGAGGCCACCTCCTAGGGGCCTTCGTGTGTAACGTAGTGGCGCGCCATCTCGGTTTCCTAGGTGCCGACCTGGTCAGCACTAGCCTCACAATCGTCCCAGTACCGTAACGGATCGAGATGTTGCGGATAGCGTAAGCTGAGCCACCCTGAAAGCCGAGCCCAATCCGGATGGTTGCTGCCTGTCAGTGAGGACCAGATCGAGGAACGCTCGAGAATCTGCCCAGTGGCGCGATCGCGGACCAGCAAGCTGCCCATCCCGGTCGAACTGTTCGACTGTGTCTCGACCAGATAACGTGGCAACAGCCGCAGCTCGGCATCCTCGGCCCAGCCATATACTGCTCGCACCACGTTCGACGGATCTCGCAGTTCAATGGGGCCAGTGGCCGGACGAATGGCCTTCCATCCTTCAGGAAACTCGGCAACAACCTCGTGGCCAGTTTCCCTAACCCATCTCACCCGTAAAATGTGCGCTATCGCCTCGCACAAGTGAGACAGCGACGCGTAGCCGGCGGGCAAAGCGAACGCGTTCGGTAGCGTGATCAGATTGTCTTTCCAGAGCCGGGTTTCGTCATCGGCACGCTGGACCGTATCGAGCGCGCTGGCTTCGAATGGATTCACCGGCCGGCCGGACGCGCTCGTGTTCCCGCTTGGTAATCCCGCAAAAAGACGCTCGGCGTCCTGACGGGTAAGTTTTGGTTTCCCGCGTCTCATGAGATCTTTGTACAGCTCCTTTCCTATCAATGGTCGAAGAGCGGTTACCCTACTCAGATGGCGAGCAGGTCGGGCTGAATTAGGAACACTGCAGGATCGTTACCGAGCCATGCTGGCTGTCGCCCCCTGCCAGACCAGGTTTTCCCTGTCGCCGGGTCGCGGTACTTCGGAACAGCCGACATGCGCATCGAGTTGCGCTTATGCACTTTCTCTTGCAGATCCAGAACGCTGAGATCGAACTCCTTCATCAGTGCCTTGATCTGTCCGATCGCCACTTCACGTTCGGCTTCGCGGGCGGCGTTGATTTGCGCATCCAGTGCCTCTCTTTGCGCAATTAGAGCTAGGTAGCCTGTCGGTTTGGAGTTCATGTTCTCTCTTTTCCTCCTTTACATCCGAAAACCCGGCGTCGTCGCAGGCGTATCCAGTGCGGAGGCATGACGCAGCCCGAGCACGTCGAGATACGTGTCGAGCGAGCGCTGCACTGATTCGGCGACCAGGCGCGTGATGTCGCCATAATCGCCACTGACGCAGGCTTTGTCGAGCGAGTCGTAGTAGGCAAGTCGATCCTCTTTGCGGATGATCGCGGCCGGATAGCCCGCCTTCATCAGCTCGAAGTTGAGCAGCAGCCGTCCCGCCCGCCCGTTGCCATCGACGAACGGGTGGATCTTCCCGAATCGCGTATGCAGTTCCGCCGCCCGCTCGACCGGATGCATGTCGCTGGTCGCCTCGCACCAGTCGATCAGCGCGGCCATTTCGGCAGGCAGATGCCTGAAGTCAGGCGAGGTCGTGCTCGCGCCCGCGATCACGACGTTCTCGCGGCGATACCGGCCCGCCTCTTCGGCGTCGATGCCTTTCAGCACCAGACTGTGGATGTTGCGGATCTGCCATTCCGACAGTGTTTCCGCCTTCGACACGATGTCCTCGACATAGACAATTGCGTCGCGGTGGTTCGTCGCCTCGAAGTGCTCGCGAAGTGACTTTCCACCGACCGTGATGCCTTCGAGCACCACCTTGGTTTCCCGCAGTGTCAGCGTGTTGCCCTCGATCGCATTCGAGTGATACGTCCACTCCAGCAACAGCTTTTCGCGCAGCGATGCAACCGTGTGCGGCGGCAGCGGGCGCGCAGCGTCGAGCGTCGCCTTGTCGGCGTCGATCATGTTCAGCAGCGCGGCAGTTTGATTCGACATTTGCTTCTCGAAGCGAGGTTCATTGAGGAACAGTACCTATCCCCATTAGGGGTGGTCAAAAGGGCTTTCGTTTTTTCTGCCATTGCAGGATCTCGAGCACGTACGATCGGCCCATATCGGGCATTGTGCGTGCGTCAGGGGAGCCGTCCGGCAGAAGCCACTTATCCAGCGTGCGAACGGCAATACTCAGCCGCGCGGCGAACTCCGCCCGCGTCATGCCCAGTCGATCCATCGCCACGCGTAGCAGTTCCTGCTGGGGAAGTTCCGCGAGATCTTCCTTGGTTGTCATGCGTCTCTTTATCGGTCAAATTCACTTCCGACTTTATATCCCCATCGGGGACAACAATCAATCCTCGTCGAACACCCCGCCGAGATCGGCCATTGCGTGGCACCGGGCCGTCTTCGATACTTCCAGATAAGGGGCCACATGATCGAGGTGGGAATGACCCAGCAGAAGCTGAACGGTCTCAATCGGATGCCCTTGGGCGAGTAGTCTGGTCGCGAACGTGCGACGGGCGCTGTGACTGGAGTAGCCCCGACCGAACCCGGCTGCTCGATATAGTGTATGCGGTCCACGAACGACGCCCCTCTGAGAGGGTGGCCGAAGCGTTCGGCTTGCGGCCCACACCTTCGCGACTCGGCCGCTTTACCGCAGCAGCGGTGACCATATCGGCCGAGCCTTCGTCGGCCTGCAGGTCTTCCAGCCGCAATTCAAGCTGCTCGATCTGGCGATTCAGCTTCTCCGATTTTCTACCGAACTGCATCCGGCGCAGCTTGGCGATCGTCAGCTTCAGGTGTTCGATCTCGATCGCGCGCGACGAGACACATCCAGCGTTTGCGGCAGAGCGTGGTTTGGGACGTCTTTCGCTTGCAGATCGACCACCTCAACAGGCAGCAGCGCGACGCTTGGTATCGGCGTTGCGCGTTGCGCTTCCAGTAAGCTCCTCCGCCACTGCGCGACCATATTGGCGTTCAAGCCATGCGCACGGGCTACTTCGGCAATTGAACGATTCGGATCGTTCGCTTCAGCAGCAACCGCTTCCCGAAACTCCTTCGTGTAATTCCTCGATCCCGGTTGTCTTCCATGCACTACTGGCTTCATCGATCTGATTCCCATTACATCTGATGGGAATCAGATCGCCTATGCCGCGCTCTCACGAACAGACGGTACATGTCGAGCGCTTACGCACGGTGTCCGCTCGCTCCTGGATCACGTGCGCCGTTTGGACCATCCTCGGAATATTCGGCATCGTCTTTTCCGTGTGCCGGCGCTACCGGCGTTTTCCTATCCTTTATCGAGGCCAAGCATTGCCTTTAACGTTGCCGTCGCGAGCTCTGGGGCGACTTTCGCTGCAACATCAAGACACCATTTGCCGACTCCGGCCAAATGACCGATGACAGACGGCACATCCCCATTCCTCGCTGCAAATCCGGCACTTGCGACCTTCGCAACTTCCATATCTTGCTCCGCCGTAACCGCCTCTGCTTTCATGGCGGAACGTAGTCGATCCAAATCATCTGCGAGCGTGTTGAGGTCGCTGGCTCGAAGTGACCTGCCCCCTTCACGCGCGCCCGGACCGCCCGAGACGCCGTCGCCGCGTCACGCGGCGCTCAAGCCGCGACGCCCGCGCGCGGCCGCCGGCCGAGCGTCGTCGCGACCGCCAGCATGCCGACGCCGAGCGTCGCGAGACACACGACGGGCACGAGCATCGGCGCGCTCGCGCTGCCCGCGACCTTGCCGACGTACGGCATCAGGTTCTGCGCGAAGAAGCCGCCGAGATTGCCGATCGAGTTGATCGCGGCGATGCTGGCCGCGGCGCGCGCGCCGGTGAAGAAACGCGGCGGCAGCGACCAGAAGCACGGATACAGCAGCGGGATGCACGCGCCGCCCAGCACGAGCGCGGCGAAGCGCAGCGGCAGGCCCGGCAGCGCAAGGCTCAGCGCGAAACCGGCGACGCCCACGCCCGCGACGAGCGCCATCGCCTTCAACACGATCCGCTCGCGCTTGAGCCGCGCCGGCAGCCACAGCAACAGCAGCGCCGAGATCGCCCACGGAATCATGTTCAGCAGCCCGTTCGTCGACGGCGGCACGCCGCTGCTCTTCAAGAGCGTCGGCAGCCAGTACGTGACGCCGTACAGTGACGTCGACATCAGCATGTACGCGAGCGCGAACATCAGCACGCGCGGATCGACGAGCGCGCGCCACGGCGATTCGGACACCGCGTCGGGCGACGCCTCGCGCTCGAGCGCGGCGAGCACGAGGCGCTTCTCGTCGTCGGACAGAAACGTCGCGCGCTCGACCGACTCCGGCAGGAAGCGCAGCGCGACGAGCGCGACGGCAACGGCAGGCAGCCCCGTGGCGACGAACACCCACTGCCACCCGGCGAGCCCGAGCCGGCCGTCGAGCGACAGCAGCAGCCCGCCCGCGAGCGAGCCGAGCATGTTCGCGAGCGCGCTGCCAAGCGTGAAGAAGCCGAGCACGCGCGTGCGGTGGCTTTGCGGAAACCACAGCGTCAGGTAATAGATGACGCCCGGATAGAAGCCCGCCTCCGCGACGCCGAGCAGAAAGCGAAACACGTAGAAGACGCCCGTCGAATGCGTGAAGCCGAGCAGCACCGTGATCGCGCCCCACGTCATCATGATGCGCGCGAGCCAGAGGCGCGCGCCGAACCGGTGCAGCGCGAGCGTGCTCGGCACCTCGAACAGCAGGTATCCGATGAAGAACAGCGAAGCGCCGAGCCCGTACGACGCCTCGGTCATCCCGAGCGCGTGCACCATCTGCAGCTTCGCGAAGCCGACGTTCTGCCGGTCGATGAACGCGATCAGGAACATGATCACGAGCAGCGGCATCAGCCGACGCGCGATTTTCGTCATGACCGCCCGTTCGCGGGTTGAGGACTCGTCCACCTGCTGTCTCCTGGTTCAAAATTCATATAGATGATTGGTTGAATAGTGGAATGCGGCAATGCGTAATAACCCGCGTCTCACGTCGGAATTTAGCGGCACTCATCGGGTTTTCACCGATTCGCCTCGCCACAAGTCATGCAAACATATAGATGAATTGGGAGAAACCATGCACGCCACCGACGACCGTCTGCCCCGTTATCAGCGTCTGCGCGACGAGCTGGCCGCGCTCATCGCCGCCCGGCACTGGCGGCCGGGCGAGGCGATCCCGACCGAGCAGGCGCTCGCCACGCGCTACGACGTCGCGATCGGCACCGTGCGCAAGGCGGTCGACCTGCTCGTCGCCGACGGGATGCTCGAACGCTTCCAGGGGCGCGGCACGTTCGTGCGGCGCGCGAGCTTCGACAGCTCGCTGTTCCGCTTCTTCCGCTTCCAGAGCAGGCATGGCGAGCGCCGGATACCGGAGAGCCGGGTCCTGCGCCGCGAGATCGTCGAAGCGCCGTCGGCCGTCGCCGCCGCGCTGCAGATTCCGAGCCGCGAACCGGTGATCGAAATGACGCGCCTGCGGCTGATCGACGGCGCGCCGATGCTCGCCGAGGAAATCTGGCTGCCTTACGACCGCTTCGCCGCGTTCGCGCGGCTCGAGCTCGACGCGATCGGCGACTTGCTGTACCCGGTCTATGAAGCGCACTGCAACCAGATCGTCGCGTCGGCGACGGAGACGCTGACCGTCGAGGCGATCGGCCCCGTGCATGCGCGCCTGTTGCGCATCGAGCCGGGCACGCCCGCCGTCGTGATCGAGCGGCTCGCGTACGGCTACGACCGCCGGCCGCTCGAATGGCGGCGCTCGCGCGGCCCCGCGAGCGAGTTCATCTATCAGGCGGAGATCCGCTAACGCAAACGGCGCAAGCGCACCGACACGCGAACGCGCGCATGCGCGCCGACGGGCGAGCGCCGCGAACCGCGGCGGCGCGCCGCAACGCCCGTCGGGCAACAGGAGACGACAGTGTTCAAATGGTTCGGCACGATCTCGGCCCGGGAACGGCGCACGTTCTGGGCCTGCTTCGGCGGCTGGGCGCTCGATGCGCTGGACGTGCAGATGTTCAGCCTCGTGATTCCCGCGATCATCGCCGAATGGTCGCTGTCGCGCACGCAGGCGGGCCTTGTCGGCGGCGCGACGCTCGTCGCGTCGGCGATCGGCGGCTGGGCGGCCGGCATGCTGTCCGACCGCTTCGGCCGCGTGAGAACGCTGCAATGGACGATCGCGTTCTTCTCGGTCGGCACGTTCCTCTGCGCGTTCGCGACGAGCTATCCGCAGTTCGTCGTCCTGAAAACGCTGCAGGGCCTCGGCTTCGGCGGCGAATGGGCGGCGGGCGCGGTGCTGATGGCGGAGACGATCCGCGCCGAGCATCGCGGCAAGGCGATGGGCACCGTGCAGAGCGCGTGGGCGCTCGGCTGGGCGGCGGCCGTGCTGCTCTATGCGCTCGCGTTCTCGCTGATGCCCGCCGAGCTCGCGTGGCGCGCGATGTTCGCCGTCGGCCTGCTGCCCGCGCTGCTGATCGCCTACGTGCGGCGCGGCATCGTCGAGCCTGCGGCGGACGCATCCGGAGCGCGGGCTGCGCCGCACGCCGCCGCGGCTCCGCTCGTCGGCATCTTCGCGCGGGACACGTTGCGCATCACGCTGATCGGCGCGCTGCTCGGCGTCGGCGCGCACGGCGGCTACTACGCGCTGATGACGTGGCTGCCGACGTATCTGAAAGCGGAGCGGCATCTGTCGGTGCTCGGCACGGGCGGCTATCTGGCCGTCATCATCTTTGCGTTCTTCTGCGGCTGCGTCGCGAGCGCGCAATTGCTCGACCGCATCGGACGGCGCCGCACGATCCTCGCGTTCTCCGCGTGCTGCGTCGCGACCGTGATCGCCTATCTGTTCCTGCCGCTCGGCAACGCCGCGATGCTCGTGCTCGGCTTTCCGCTCGGCTTCTTCGCGGCCGGCATCCCGGCGAGCATGGGCGCGCTCTTCAACGAGCTGTATCCGCGCGGCACCCGCGGCACGGGCGTCGGCTTTTGCTACAACTTCGGACGCGTCGCGTCGGCCGGCTTTCCGGTGCTCGTCGGCCACATGTCGGCGGGCATGCCGCTCGGCACCGCGATCGGCATCGACGCGGCGATCGCGTATTCGATCGTCGTCGTCGCGGTGCTGATGCTGCCCGAGACGCGCGGGCGCACGTTCGACGAGCGCGCGAACGCCGCTGCCGGCGCGGGAACCCGCGGCGTCGCCGCCCCGCGCGCGCAGCATCGCTGAAGGCGCGGCGGATTCGGGCGGCAGATTCACGGCATGAGGAGCATCGAGCGTTGAGCGAGCAACAGGGAACGGCCCGCGCGCCCATAGCGGCGATCCGGGATGAAGCCGGCGGCATCGTCGGCGTCGACGCGCACGCGCACGTGTTCGAAACGGGGCTGCCGCTCGCCGGGCGCCGCCGCTACGCGCCCGATTACGACGCAACGCTCGACGCGTACCTCGCCCAGCTCGACGCGCATCGCGTCTCGCACGGCGTGCTCGTGCAGCCGAGCTTTCTCGGCAGCGACTGCCGCTACCTGCTGCGCGCGCTCGCGCGGCAGCCGCGGCGTCTGCGCGGCGTCGCGGTGATCGACGCGGGCCGCGCGCAGGACGAGCTCGACGCGCTCGATCGCGCGGGCATCGTCGGCATCCGGCTGAATCTGATCGGGATGCCGGACCCGGCGCTCGACGGCCCCGCATGGCGCGCGACGCTCGAGCGCGTCGCGGCGCTGCGCTGGCATGTCGAGCTGCACGCGCAAGCGCACCGGCTGCGGCGGCTGATCGCGCCGCTGCTCGCGCATAGCGTGAACGTCGTCGTCGATCATTTCGGCCGCCCGGACCCGGCGCACGGCATCGCCGACGCGGGCTTCCGCGATCTGCTGCGCACGGCCGCGACGCGGCGCGTATGGGTGAAGATTTCCGGCGTCTACCGCAACTGGCCGCTCGCGCCCGACGAAGCGGCAGCCCGCGCGCGCGAAGCGTTCGATGCGCTCGAGGGCGAATTCGGCGCGCAGCGGCTCGTCTGGGGCAGCGACTGGCCGCATACGCAGTTCGAGCGAACCGAAACGTTCGGCCGCGCACTCACGCTCGCGCAACGATGGATGCGCGACGACGCGATGCGGCGCGCGATCTTCGTCGAAACGCCCGCGCGGCTGTTTCGGTTCGGTGAGAATCGGGGCGCGTAACGGCGATCGATCGGCAAGCGCGGGCGGTCGATGTGCCGCGATGCGTGGTGTGCGGTGCGTGGTGTGCGGTGCGTGGTGTGCGGTGCGTGGTGTGCGGCGCGCCTCAAAGGCTCACTCACGTTCGCGCCGCCCTTGCTTTCGACCCTTGCTTTCGACCCTCGCCCTTGCCCTTGCCCTTGCCCTTGCCCTTGCCCTTGCCCTTGCCCTTGCCCTTGCCCTTGCCATCGCCATCGCCATCGCCATCGCCATCGCCATCGCCATCGCCATGCGATGATGTCACGCCGCCTTCACATTTATTACATCGGCCATGCGTACTTTTACGTCTTTCCAACGGAAACGACCATGCCACGACCGATTCTTCGCCGCGCCGCCGCGCTTCTGCCGGCGCTCGCGGGCGCCACGCTGTTCCACGCCTGCACGAGCAGCATCGATAACCAGCCGGACGCCGCGAGCGCGCCCGCGAACATCCAGGCGGCGTGGGTCGAGATCGGCGACGCCAACCAGGCCATCGCCCGCGTGATCACGAGCTACGCGCCGCCCGCCGCGGCGTCGGCGGAGCCTGCGCCCGCCGTCTGCCCGCAACTGAGCGCCGACGGCAAGATCGCGCGGATGACGCTGCGCGTCGCCGCGGGCACCGCCGCGCAACGCCCGACCGCGAGCGATCCGGCCGATTCGAAGCCGTCGAGCTTTTCGGTATCCGTCTGCGAAACGGCACTGCCCGCGAACGCGAAGGACGTGACCGTCGCCGGACGAGCGCTGCCGCTGCCGAAGGCCGAGCCGCAGCGCGTGGCGATCATCGCCGACACCGGCTGCCGGATGAAGAAGGCCGACAACGCATTCCAAGCGTGCAGCGACGCAACCGTGTGGCCGTTCGCGACGATCGCGGCGAGCGTCGCGAAGCTGAATCCGGATCTCGTGCTTCACGTCGGCGATTATCACTATCGCGAGAACGCGTGCCCGCCCGACATCGCCGGCTGTAGGAACAGCCCGTGGGGCTACGGCTGGGACACCTGGCGCGCGGACCTGTTCGAGCCCGCCGCGCCGCTCTTCGCGAAAGCGCCGTGGGTGGTCGTGCGCGGCAATCATGAGGAATGCGCGCGCGCGGGCCAGGGCTGGTTCCGCTTCCTCGATCCGCGCCCGTACGCGGACGCGCGCTCGTGCAACGATCCCGCGAACGACGGCAACGCGAATTATTCGGAGCCCTACGCGGTGCCGCTCGGCACCGGCTCGCAGGTAATCGTGTTCGATACCGCGAAGGTCGGCCGCGCGGCGCTGAAGACGACCGACACGCAATTCCAGATCTACCAGAAACAGTTCCAGACGGTGGCCGCGCTCGCGAACAGGCCCGGCATGTCGACGACGATCTTCACGAACCATCATCCGATCCTCGCGTTCGCGCCGATCCCGGGCAGCACGCCCGCGCCGGGCAATCTCGCGCTGCAGTCGGTGATGTCGAGCCTCTATGCGCAGGCGTACTACCCGCCCGGCGTGCAGGTCGCGCTGCACGGCCACGTGCACGACTTCCAGGCGATCAACTTCGCGTCCGGCCATCCGGCGACGATCGTATCGGGCAACGGCGGCGACAACCTCGACGTCGCGCTGCCCGATCCGTTCCCGGCAAACCTCACGCCCGCACCCGGCGTCGTCATCGACAAGCTGTCGCACAACAACAGCTTCGGCTTCCTGATCATGGAGCGGCGCGCGTCGCCCGCGCGCGGCTGGACGTTCAAGGCGTACACGGCGGCGGGCAAGCTGCTCGCGACCTGCGACCAGGCGGGCACGACGCTCGCGTGCGACAAGACCGGCTTCGTCACGCCGTGACCGGCCGCAAGCGACGCGCGGCGACGCGGCGTGCGCCCGCATGCGCGGAACGCGCGCGGCGCGCCGCGCCGGCCCGCGCGCCGAAAGCAGGCGCCGTCGATACCGTCGCCCCGCATGCGACGGCGGTGCCGGCCGTGGCGCGATTCGGCCGCGCCCCCGCGCATCGTCGGGCGGCGCACGTTAAACCACCGGCATTCGCCGCCCGGCGCGCGCTCGAATTCGACGAGCGCGCGCCCGCGATGGCGCTTGCCGATCCGTCGGCCGGCGCAGCCGACGCGGCGCGACCGCCCCGTTCTCACCGCACATCCCGCTCGCTCGCACGATGAAGAAACATCGCATCATCCCGGCCATCGCGCGCGCCGCATGCGGCGCGCTCGTCGCGTGCGCATCGGTGATTGCCTTCGCGTCCGGTTCGGCGGCGACGAACACGATGAGCGCGATTCACACGACGGCCGCGACGGGCGCCACTAGCACGACGAACGCAGCCGATACGAAAATCACGCCCGACACCGCGCCCGCCTCGCCCCGCTCGGCGGCGGCGACCCTGCTTCCCGGCGCGCCGCCGCAGCGCGTCGTCGGCACGATTGGCCGACACACGCCGCAGGTCGCGTCGAAAGTCGATCCGACTGCGGCGGTGTTCCGCCCGGAGCCGGCGCTCGTCGCGCTCGGCAAGCGCGTGTTCTTCGATGCCCGGCTGTCGCAGCCGCGCGGCACGTCGTGCGCGAGCTGCCACGATCCGGGCCGCGCATTCGCGCCGACGCTGTCGAGCGCGGCGCTCGCCGGCCCGCGCGTGCCGCAGGGCAGCCGGCCCGGCCGCTTCAGCAGCCGCAACGCGCCTTCGCTGCTGTACGTGCGCTATGTGCCGCGCCGCCACTTCTATCAGGACGACGACGCGCTCGCGCCCGCGCCGTTCGGAGGCCTTTTCTCGGACGGCCGCGCCGATACGCTCGCCGAGCAGTTGCGCGGCCCGCTCTTCGATCCGAACGAGATGAACAACGCGTCGCCCGCGGCGCTCATGCGCAAGATCGACGGCACCGAGCTCGGCGCGGCGCTCGCCGAGCGCTTCGGCCCGTCGGTGCGCCGCGATCCCGAGCGGATGGCGCGCGCGCTCGGCGAAGCGGTGCAGGCGTATCTGCAAAGCGACGAAATGGCGCCCTTCTCGTCGCGCTACGACGCATACGTGACGAAGCGCGCGCCGCTCACGCCGCAGGAGCTGCGCGGGCTTGCGCTCTTCAAGAATCCGGACAAGGGCAACTGCATGAGCTGCCACACGCTGTCGGACACCGCGAGCCGGCCCGAGCGCTCGCTCTTCACCGACTTCGGCTACGACGCGATCGCGGTGCCGCGCAATCGCGCGCTGCCCGCGAACCGCGATCCGCGCCGCTTCGACAACGGCCTGTGCGACACCGCGGCGAAGCTGCGCTGGCCCGGGCCGACGCAATGGTGCGGCTACCTGCGCACGCCGGGGCTGCGCAACGTCGCGATCAAGGAGACGTTCATGCACAACGGCGTGTTCGACACGCTGCGCGACGCAGTCGCGTTCTACAACACGCGCTCGACCGATCCGGCGCACTGGTATCACGGCCGCGACACGTTCGACGACGTGCCGCCCGCGTATCGCGGCAACATCAACGTGAATTCGACGCCGATGAATCGCCGCCCCGGCACGCCGCCCGCAATGACGGACGCCGACGTCGACGATCTCGTCGCGTTCCTGCGCACGCTGACTGACGCGCGCTACGTCGAGCTGATGCCTGCCGCGCTCGACGGAAAAGCGGCGCGGCCGTGACGCTCGCCTGAACGGGCCGCCCCGATCCTCGCCCCGTCAGCGGCGCAGCGAGGATCGCGCCCCCGCTTGGGGCGGCGCCGCACGATCGATACACTGTGACGTACCGACGAAATTCGTCCACGGAAGGGGGAGCGTCATGCCGAACCAATCGATCGCAGCGCCGGACAGCACCGCGGTGCGCGTCGCGCTGTGGCGCGCGTTGCACGTCGAGATCGATGCGCCGCCGCACGTGCTCGACGACGAGATCGGCCTGCAGTTGGCCGCGCCGGACGAAGGCTGGCGCAGCCGGCCGGACATGGATGCGCAAGCGACGCGCGGCTACCGGGCGTCGATCGTCGGCCGCGCGCGCTTCGTCGAGGATCTGGTCTGCGAGCAGGCCGCGCATGGCGTGGCCCAGTACGTCGTGCTCGGCGCGGGTCTCGACACGTTCGCGCAGCGCAGGGCCAAGCTCGCGTCGCATCTGCGGGTATTCGAGGTCGACCAGCCCGCCACGCAGGCATGGAAGCGGCAGCGCCTGATCGCGCTCGGCTATGGCGTGCCGGACTGGCTGCGGCTCGTGCCGGTCGATTTCGAGGCGGGCGGCGTCTGGCGCGAACAGTTGAAGGCGGCCGGCTTCGACGGGGAACGGCCGGCCGTCGTGTCGTCCACCGGCGTCTCGATGTATCTGACGCGCGACGCGATCGCCGACACGCTGCGCCAGATCGCGACGCTCGCGCCCGGCTCGACGCTCGCGATGACGTTCCTGCTGCCGCTCGAACTCATCGACGATCCCGCCGAGCGCGCGCAGCACGAAGCCGTCTACGCGCGGGCACGTGCGGCGGGCACGCCGTTCGTCAGCTTCTTCGGCCCGTCCGAGATGCTCGCGTTCGCCCGCGAGGCGGGATTGCGCGAGGCCCGGCACGTGTCGACCGACGATCTCGTCCGGCGCTATTTCCGCGGCCGGACCGACGGCCTGCGGCCGTCGAGCGGCGAGGCGTTTCTCGTCGCGACGACGTGACGCGTGCGATCGGGGCGCGGGCGTCGCGGCGAGAGCCGATCGAGCCCGTGCTCGAGCCGGTGGCCCGGTTGCGCCCTGCTCGCGTTCAATTGGATGCGGCTCGGTGATCGTCGCGACGCGCATCGCGACATGACATCGGAAACGCTCTGAGAAAATCCGCCGCGACTCGATACGATTGGAGCGCGCGACGCTTGCAATCAGCTCATCGACGATCTCGACCGGGCCGGTTCGACGCACTTCGTTTTAACTGTTTACCGAAGAGATCGATCTTTTCGATTCCTCGAAACCCGCTTCCTGCGCCGGCTCATCGAATCGAATTTCGCCGGCGCCGCAGCTCGCCCGCTGCCCCGATTCGAGATCCCCGCGACGCCCGACGACGCCCGACGAAACACGGCCCGATCCGCAACGAACCCGCTCGCGTGGAATCCCCGAGTGGAAAACACCAATCTTCTCGGCAAAACCGGCATCGCCCAGAATCGAATCGATCCGATCGAATCGCCAATTTTCCGCAACATCTCATTTACCCATGAAAACGGACAGAAAATGAACTAGCATTTTCATGGCGACGGCCCGATGCCCAAAACCAGAAAACGAAGCCGGAACTCGTTGCCTCGACAAAGACCGGCGCTTTCCGTGCGAGCCGAATCGCCGTTTGAACAATGACCAACAATTAACGTGACCTTCCTTTCCATCGGATAACGCTTTATCCATTTCAATTGATCGATAGTCGTTTGGACGATCGGATTCGACCAATCCGATCGCGGCATGCTGCACGCTTATAAAAAAGGGGAAATCAGCATGACTTACTTACGTCAAAACATCTGGGATCTGGGTGCCGACTGGGCCGAGCCGATTCTCTGGTACGCACGCGGCGTCAAGGCGATGCAGGCGCGCGCGCTCGACGATCGGGCCAGCTGGCGTTTCTACGCGGCCATCCACGGATTCCAGAAGGACCTGTGGCAACGCGTGGGCTACCTGAACGCGCACGACAAGATGCCGAGCACGGCCGATTACCAGACCTTCTGGAGACAATGCCAGCACGGCAGCTGGTACTTCCTGCCCTGGCATCGCGGCTACCTGCTCGCGTTGGAGGCCGTCGTGCGCGACGAGATCGCGAAGCTGCGCGGGCCCAAGAACTGGGCGCTGCCCTACTGGAATTATTTCAAGCCGGGCCAGGATCTTCTGCCGAAGGCCTTCGCGTCGCCCGACTGGCCGGACGGGAAAGGCAACAATCCGCTGTACGTGAAGCAGCGCTACGGCCCGTACAACAACGGCGAAGTCTACGTGCCGACCCAGTGGATCAACATGAACGCACTCGGCGATCCCGATTTCGAAGGCGTGGCGAGCGGAGGCAGCCCCGGATTCGGCGGGGTGGATACGGGCTTCAGCCATAGCGGCCGGGTGCACGGCGGAATCGAGACGCAGCCGCACGACGCGGTGCACGGCATCGTCGGCGGCAAGAATCGGGCGACGGGCCTGCCCGGATTGATGTCCCACCCCGACATCGCGGGCCTCGACCCGATCTTCTGGCTGCACCACGCGAACATCGACCGGCTGTGGGAAGTCTGGCGAAGGAATCCCCCGGCTCACGTCGACCCGACCGCCGTGAATTGGCTGAAAGGCCCGGCCGCCATCGGCGAGCGGCCTTTCAAGATGCCGATGCCGCACGGAGACATCTGGACCTACACGCCCGGCGAAATGAGCGACCTGTCGAAGCTCGGCTATGCTTACGATGACGTATCGGCGCCGACCGCGACGCCGCTGACGGCCGCACGCGTGAGCCGCCTGCGCGCGCAGGCGACGGCCGAAACGCCGCAGGAGGACTTCGCCGTGACCGATCCGAAGATCGTCGAGCTGTTCGGCGCAAGCGACCAGCACGTCCCGGTGGCGGGCTCGGAGGCGCGCTCGTCCGTCACGCTCGACGCCGGCGTGCACCGCAAGCTCACCGCCAATCTGGCGGCGACCGCGGCCGCGACATCATCGACGCCCGACCGCATCTTCCTGAACCTCGAGAATGTCCGCGGTCTCGACGACGCGACCGTCCTCAACGTCTACATCAACGTTCCCGAAGGCGAGGACCCCGCGAAGTATCCCGACCATCTCGCCGGCTGCGTCGCGCTCTTCGGCGTGAGCAAGGCGACGGTGGCCGAGGACGGACACGCGGGCGACGGCGTGACGTTCGTGCTCGAAATCTCGCACGTGATCGATGCGCTGCACCTCGCCGGCGCGTTGCCGCCGTCCAAGCTCGACGTGCGGCTCGTCGCGGCGACGCCGGTGGCCGAAGAGTCGCAGGTGAACATCGGCCGCATCAGCGTGTATCGGCAGAGCACGTGACGCGGGGCCGATGATGAAGCTCGCCGAGCGACGGCTCGACGCGCCGCTCGTCGCGCTCGCGTCGATCAGCGTGATCGCGTGGTCCGCGTTGATCGTCGGCGCGGGCGGCCTGATGCCGCCCGCGCTCTGCGCGATCGCGGGCGACTGGCGCGTGCCGCTGTCGACCTGGCTGCGTCTCGCGTATTTGTCGAACTCGCCGGCGAAGTTCGCGGCCGATTCCGTGCTGATGGTCGCGGCGATGATGGCGCCGCTCGCCGCGTCGCCGCTGCGGCATGTACTGGAGCGCAGTTTCGCGCGCCGCCGCACGCGGGCGGCGCTCCTCTTCGTCGCCGGCTACGCGGCCGTCTGGCTCGCCGCGTGGATCGGCTTGCAGATCGCCGCGATCGCGCTGACCTGGGCCGCGCCGGGCGCCGTCGCGCGAATGAGCGCCGGGCTTGCGCTCGCGCTGCTTTGGCAGGCTTCGCCCGCCAAGCAGTGGTTCCTGAACGTCTGCCATCGCCGGCCGCCATTGGCGGCGTTCGGCATGGCCGCCGAACGCGACGCGCTGCGCTTCGGGCTGGCGAGCGGCGCGTCGTGCGCGGGGAATTGCTGGGCGCTGATGTTGCTGCCGCTGCTGGCCGGACCGGCGCACGTGCCCGCGACGATCGCGGTCATGGGCTTCATCGTCGCCGAACGGATCGAACGGCCGGCGACGCCCGCATGGCGATGCCGCGGCCCCGGCAAGGCCGTGCGCATCGTTTCGGCGAGGGTGCGCGCGACGCTGGCTTCGCTGCGCTTGCCCGTCTGACCTTCTCGGACGCACGACCGCGAATGCCCCGCTCGCGGAAAGCGCGGCGCTTCGCGTTCGTCATGCCGCCCTCGCAACCGCGCCGAGGTTCCATTGCCGCCGAGAAGGCCTCCGGCCTCCGGCCGACGATCGACGCCGCGCATGAGATTCGTTCGTCGCCGGGCCGCTCCCCGCCTCGCCGCATTCATCGGCATCGAACGCTGCGCGGCTGAACGAACCCGTCTCGCCTGAGCGTGCGCCCCCCCTTTTCGCGCCGCGTTCTCCTCACTGCGCTACCGCGTGGGTCCCGCGCCGCGCCGCATTCCAACTGCCGGCGCCCTTCGCGCCCCAATTCGCACCCTATTTAATGCAGTTGCACATACGACAAATACTGGATAAATTAACAGTACTGTGTTTTTAGCCAGTGAGGTGTCAAATGGAGCACCTGATTCGCATCGTCAACGATACCGATCGCCAAATCCTCGCCTGGCTGCGCAGCCAGGTCGGCGACGAACGCGTGGAGCGCGCGGCTCGGCACATGGGGCGCGTCCGCAAGCCTTATTTGTCGGCCGTTTGCCGCTACCTGGGCGTCTGGCCGCCGATCTCGCTGCGCAAGCCGCCCCGGCGCGCCGAAATCGATCGCACGGTGGGTGACCGTTACTTGACGCTGATCCGCCAGCACCTCGCTGCGCAAGCCGCAAGCCGGTAAGCGCCGTGTCCGGCGTCGACCGACGCAGTCGACACGGACAACACGGATCGACGCCGCGCGGCCGCCGCCGGCGCGACATGCCGCAACAGGCAGCGACATGCCGCAACACGGTGCAACGCCGCGCGACGCGGCGTCGCACCGTGCGATTCGATGCGCGACATCAAGGAACGCGCGTCGCCCGCTCGACAAAATATGCTGGTCGCGGCGACAGAAATCCTGTCAGCTCACCACGCACGAAGTCGTGCGCGCGTCGCGCCTTTCCCAGCCGCCTACCCCGCCCGCCAAGGCGCCGTCTGACATCGCCGCCGCGACACCCTCCAACGCATTTTGCGAGGCCCCCCGGCATGGCGAAGAAATTTCCGCTGCATCCGAAACACCCCGAACGCAATTGCTGGGGATGCGATCGATATTGCTCGGTCGACGCGCTGTCATGCGGCAACGGCTCCGACCGCACTCAACATCCGATCGAGTTGCTCGGCGACGACTGGTACGAATGGGAACAGGAGAACGAGGCGGCGCAGCAGCAACGGCAGCAAACGCAAGCAGCCGCTTGATGACGCCGCGCCGCGATCGTGCGAGCCCGCTTGGAATCGCTCGATGAAATGGACCGCTGCCGCCAGACATCGGGAAATGCGCGTTCCCGGCAATCACAGCGCCGGCGTGTGCCGACCGTCATCCGGCGTCCGCCCGGCCCGAATCGCGCAATAGGAACGAGCACGGCGAAGAGCGCCGGGCGATAGAGGTCGCGCGAACAACGCGCAACGCGACATCGCCGAAACGCGGCCGCGACGCGACGACACAAGCCGTCGGGCGCGCCTGACCACCGCACATGCTGCGCTCAACGAAGCAACCGAACCATGTGCTGCTCGTCATAAAACCGATCGCCGACACGCATCGCACGCCGCTCGACGCCGAACGTCTCGAAGCCGAGCGACGCATACAGCGCCTTCGCGAGTTCGTTTTCCGTGTTCACGCATAGATTGACCTGAGCGATGCCCCAATCGCGCGCCGCGTGCGTCAACGCGGCGTCGATCAACCGTCGCGCGAGCCCGGCGCCGCGATGCGCGGGCGCCACGAACACGCCCCAAAGCGTCGCCTTATGGCCGACCTGCACGAGCGCATCCCTGCGCACGCCGGCGATGCCAATCAATTCGTCTTCGGCGGCCAGCGCGCCGAACACCGCCTGCGTGTCCGACGCGCGAAGCCGCGCCTCCACTTCCGCCGTCGATCGCGCCGCTTCTTCGTCGCGCGTCGGCCATACCGCGCTCGGCGACGCATCGATCGCGGCGAGACGCAAGGCCTTGAACGCGGCGGCGTGAACGGGCTCGAGCAAACGGATAGCGATCATCGGGCAGTCGAAGGCAGAAACAGGAAGACCCCGATTCTACGCATTCCCGCGCCTCTCCGGCGCGCGCCGTTCAACGCCCGGCCCCGGCGCGTTCGATCCCTTCGAACGCCGCCATGCCGATCAGCATCGCCGCGACGAAGCCGAACGCCTTCGCGCCGCCCAGGCCGAGCGACACGACGGCCGGCCCCGGACAGTAACCGACGAGCCCCCAGCCGACGCCGAACGCCGCGCTGCCCGCGACGAGCCTGGGCGTGACGGCCCCGCGCGGCGGGATCTGCATCGGCAGCCCGAGCAACGAGCGCTCGCGCCGCTTGGCGAACGCGAATGCGACCGAGCCGACCGCGATCGCGCCTGCCATCACGAACGCGAGCGACGGGTCCCAGTTGCCGGCAAGATCGAGAAAGCCCTGCACCTTCGCGGGATTCGCCATCCCGGACACCAATAAACCGGCGCCGAACAGCAAGCCGGACAGGAATGCGAACAACACGCTCATGTCACCCTCCGAACACGTGGCGCAGCACGAACACCGTCGCGATGCCCGCCGCCATGAACACCGCCGTGGCGACGATCGAGCGCAACGCGCCGCGCGAGATCCCGCACACGCCGTGTCCGCTCGTGCAGCCGCCCGCATAGCGCGTGCCGATGCCGACCAGCACGCCGCCGGCGATCACCCTGGCCCAGCCCGCGTCGACGACGGGCATCGAGAACCAGTCGAGCGCGCTCGCGACGAGCGCGGCCGCGATCATGCCGGCGAGAAACGCCGCGCGCCAGCCCGCACCGCCGCGCCGGCCGGCGAGCAGCCCGCCGACGATGCCGCTGATGCCGGCGATGCGGCCGTCGAAGAGCACGAGCAGCGCGGCTGCGGCGCCGATCATCAGGCCGCCCGCGAACGAGAGGCCCGGCGTGAAATGAACGAGATCAACGGCCACGGCGCTTCCCCTTCTTGTTCGTTGCACAGAATTGCTCGTAGAGCACGGACATGATCGCGATCGCCGGCTCGCTCGCGAGCGCGTAGTAGACGTTCTTGCCGTCGCGCCGCGTTTCGACGAGCGCGCTCTCGCGCAGCACGGCGAGCTGTTGCGATAGCGTCGGCTGGCGGATGTCGAGCCGCGCTTCGATGTCGCTCACGCACAGCTCGCCGCATTGAGCAAGCTCGCACATCATCAGCAATCGATCCGGATTCGACAGCGCCTTCAGCAGCGCGCAAGCGGCGTCGGCCGACGCGCGCATCCCGGACAGTTCGATCGACGAACCGGCAGCACCCATCGCCTCACCTCCACAATCTACAAAATAACATTATATATTTTTGCATAATGAATGGCGAGAACGCAAACGCTGCGCGATCGTGTCGCGGCGTTCGATTTGGACCGTTAAGCGAGGCTTAAGCGCACGCCCGGCACAGTGGCGGCACGCGAAACCGCAGCCCGCATCGAAGAAACGACATGAAACGCATTCTCATTTTTCTGCTTTGTCTGAGTACGCTTGCCGCGGCCAGCGGATGCGCGACGCGGCAGACCGTCGCCGATTCCTACGTCGACGGCCCGCACCCCGCGCACATGGGCCGGCCGAACTGGCTTTGAGCCGGCGCCCGATCAGCCGGCGGGCCGAGCGGCGACGCACGCCGCATCGCACGTGGTGCGCCGCCATTTGCGCGGCCACGCCCCGGCCTTAAGATTTCCATAAGAATCGGCCGCCATAATCGATCGAGCCCGGTAATGTACGACGGCGCACGACACGTCGCGCCGACCGATCCCTACGAACGGCTTACCTATATGACGATCCGCGCGATGACACACGCCACCCGAACGCCAGCTCGCTACGACCTGCTCAGCCGCATCCTGCACTGGAGCGTTGCCGCGCTCGTGCTCGCTCAATTCGTGATCGGCTGGACGATGCCCGACGTGCACGGCACGGCGCCGCCCGCCGGCCTCGTCGCCTGGCATGTCGCGCTCGGCACCGCACTGATCGCCGTCATTGCGGCGCGCGCGCTGTGGTCAATCGTGCGCCGCAGCCCGCCCGCGCATCAGCAGGGCGCGCTGCTGTCACTCGCGGCGAGCGCGGTTCACAAGCTGCTGTACGCCGCGCTGATCGCCGTGCCGCTGCTCGGCTGGCTGAATGCGAACGGCCGCACGTGGCAATTGAAGCTCGCGGGCATCGTCCCGCTGCCGACGATCGCATCGCCTCATTCGCTCGGCGCGAGCATCGGCGAATGGCACAGCCTGTCGGCGACGCTCTTCATCGTGCTGATCGGCATGCATGCGCTCGCGGCGCTCGTTCATCGCTTCGTGATGAAGGATGGCGCGTTCGAACGGATGATCTGATCGCGACGCGCGGCGGTCGATCGAGCATCGAGCCGCCGCGCACGCAACGACCACGCGGAGTGATGTCGTGGCGGCGAGGATCGGCCGGCTGCAGGCTCGTGGCCGGCGCGGCCCTCGCCGCCTGCATCGCTCTCTTCGACCCGGCTCGCGCCGGGTCTTTTTTTCGTATGTCGAATCAACCGGAAGCCGGGCCTCGAGTTGTTCGTCGATGCGGCAGCCGGCCCGGTCGTTTCGCGCGAATCGACCGAGCCGGCATCGTCACGATGTGGCGCGCGGGGCTACCCGCGTCGCGCCGCGAGCCCTCGCACCACATCGACCATCGCATCGACCTCGTCGCACGTGTTGTAGAAAGCAAGCGACGGACGCACCGTCGCTTCGAGTCCGAAGCGACGCAGGATCGGCTGCGCGCAGTGATGCCCGGAGCGCACGGCGATACCCTCCTCGTTCAGCGCCCGCCCGACTTCTTCCGTCTCGTAGCCCTTCAGCACGAATGACAGCACGCTCGCCTTGTCGCGTGCGGTGCCGACCAGCCGCACGCCCGGCACCGGCGCGAGCACGCCCGTCGCATAGGCAAGCAGATCGTGCTCGTAGCGCGCGATGTTCTCGATGCCGACGCGCGTCACATATTCGAGCGCCGCACCGAGCCCGACCGCGTCGGCGATGTTGCCCGTTCCCGCCTCGAAACGGTTCGGCGGCGGCTGGAACACGGTGCGCTCGAACGTCACGTCCGCGATCATGTTGCCGCCTCCCTGCCACGGCGGCATGTCGTCGAGCAGCGCGCGCTTGCCGTACACGACGCCGATGCCGGTCGGCCCGTAGATCTTGTGCCCAGAGAACACGAAGAAGTCGGCATCGAGCGCCTGCACGTCGACACGCATGTGCGAAATCGACTGCGCGCCGTCGACGAGCGCCTTCGCTCCCGCGCGATGCGCGAGCTCGACGATCTCCTTCACCGGCACGACCGTGCCGAGCGCATTCGACACCTGCGTGACGGAGACGATCTTCGTGCGGTCGTTGAGCAGCTTCCGGTACTCGTCGAGCAATACCTGCCCCGTGTCGTCGACGGGAATCACGCGCAGCGTCGCCCCCTTCGATGCGGCCAGTTGCTGCCACGGCACGATGTTCGCATGATGCTCGAGATGCGACACGACGATCTCGTCGCCTTCGCCGACGTTCCGGACTCCCCACGTTTTCGCGATCAGGTTGATCGCCTCCGTCGTGCCGCGCACGAACACGATCTCGTCCGGCGACGCCGCGCCGATGAAGCGCTGCACGGTCGCGCGCGCATGCTCGTACGCGTCGGTCGCGCGCCCCGCGAGCGTATGCGCGGCGCGGTGGATGTTCGAATTCTCGTGCGCGTAGAAGTAGGCGAGACGGTCGATCACCGCTTGCGGCTTGTGCGTCGTCGCCGCGTTGTCGAACCAGACAAGCGGTTTGCCGTTCACCCGTTCGGAGAGGATCGGGAAGTCGCGGCGAATCGCGTTGACGTCGAACGGCGGATGCGCGCCGGCTCCGGGCGAATGCGAAGCCGCGGGCCGCGCATCGTCGATGAAGTAGCGCGACGCGCCGTGTCGATCGGCCTGCGGCCGCTGAATCGGCAGCAGGTCGCGCAGCGCCTGCTCGTCCGGCAGGCCGAACGCGCGCGGCGACGCGATGCCGTCCTGCGGCACGACGATCTGCGCGGCGTCGCGCTGCCAGCCGTGCGATGCGCGGTCGACGAAGTAATACGGCGAAGACGACGATGCGAACGCAGACGGCATCGCCGTCGCGGACGCGTCGGTTGCCGATTGCGTGGCGACGGCCTCCTGCACGGGCGGCACGCCGAGTGCGGCACCGCCCGCGCGCGGCTCGAGCGCCGGCGCGATCGCTACGACGTTGTCCGGCAATCCGTTTTGCGCCGCCGCGTGCGGCGCGAGCGCGGGCGCGCGATTGCCGAGCGACAGCACGTGCGTCGGCGCGGGCGCGAGGTTCGCGCCGGGCACCTTGCCGGGCGGCGCACCGACGCCCGGCATGCCCGTGCCGGTGCCGCCGGGCCCGGCGAGCGGCGAGCCCGCCGGCGCGGGATTCGACGCCGACGCGAGAAGCGGCGCGGCGGCCGGCAGCGCCGACGGCACGCCGCCGACCGCGCCGCTTCCCGCGCCGACGTCGGGCGCGGCGGATTGCCCCGGCAACGCCGCGAGAAACTCGGACGCGAGGCGCGCGAGCGTCGCCGGATCGGGCAATCCGGCAGGCAGCGGCGCATGCGGCGGCGCGACGCTCGAGGCGCTCGCGGCAGGATTAACGGTAGGTGTCGGGATAGTCATGGTACTTGCCGATCTCCACGTCATCGAGGACAGCCAGCGCATCCGGCGAATGGACGGCGAGCGAGCAGTACAGCGAAATCAGATACGACGCGATCGCCTGATTGTTGATCCCCATGAACCGAACCGACAGGCCCGGCCCCTGCTCGCCCGCGACGCCCGGCTGATAGAGGCCGACGACGCCCTGCCGCTTGTCGCCGACGCGCAGCAGCAGGATTTTCGTCTTGCCGTCGGCAACCGGCACCTTGTCCGACGGAATCAGCGGAATGCCGCGCCACGTCAGGAACTGCGAGCCGAACAGGCTCGTGGTCGGCGGCGGCACGCCGCGCCGCGTGCATTCGCGGCCGAACGCGGCGACCGCGAGCGGGTGCGTGAGGAAGAACGCAGGCTCCTTCCACACTTTCGTCAGCAATTCGTCAAGATCGTCGGGCGTCGGCGCGCCCGTCAGCGGAAACACGCGCTGCTCTTCCGCGACGTTCGCGAGCAGCCCGTAATCGGGGTTGTTGATCAGCTGGCTTTCCTGCAGTTCCTTGATCGTCTCGATCGTCAGGCGCAGTTGCTCCTTGATCTGATCGTGCGGACTGCTATAGAGATCGGAGATTCGCGTGTGAACGTCGAGCACCGTGCTCACTGCGTTCAGGAAGTATTCGCGCGGCGCTTCCTCGTACGGCACGAAGGTGCTCGGCAGCGCGCCCTCGTCCTCGCGCGCGGTGCAGGCGGCCCGCACCGCTTCCGGGTTCTTCACCTGATTCAGACGATAGATGCCGGCCTCGACGGGCACCCATTGCAGCAGGTGCGTCAGCCAGCGCGGCGTGATCGTGGAAAGCTGCGGAACAGTCTTGGTGGCATTGGCGAGTTGCCGTGCTGCGTTGTCGCCGAGCGCCGTCTGGCCGCTCACTATCGTCGACATAGAGGACTCCGGGGGCTATAGAACTAAATCTGGAATGCTTATCAGCAGAACGCATTATCGAGACGCCATTTGGGCGGCTCAACATGCTATAGACGCCAATTCGGGGAGATCGAACAGGGATTCAGCGCGCGGTCGACAGCGACGCGTTCGATGCCGGCGACACGCCGAATCCTTGCGACGCGGCCTCGGATACGTCGACGCCGGAGGACAACAGCCGCGCGATCGGCACGCCGAACGCGCGCGCGAGCTTCTCGACGGTGACGATCGAAGCGATCGCGGTGCCGCGCTCGATCTCGCCGACGTACGAGCGGTTCAAGCCCGCATGCTCGGCGAGTTGCTCCTGCGACCACGCGCGCGCCTCGCGCAACTGGCGAATCGCCGCGCCGAAACGTTGGACGAGCGCCGTCATCACAGCGCTCCCGCGGCGGAAAGCGCCGTGTCGCTTGCGCCGTTCGCGCCATTCGCGCCCGGCACGCCAGCCGGCGCGTCGGCCTGCACGTCGGCCGGCCGCGCCGGATCGCTGCGCGTGACGGCCTGCGTGACATGGCTGCCCGGCGCGACGTCCTGCGTGATCCAGACGTTGCCGCCGATCACCGCGCCCTTACCGATCGTCACGCGGCCGAGAATCGTCGCGCCCGCGTAGATGACGACGTCGTCTTCGACGATCGGATGGCGCGCGAGGCCTTTTTCGAGATGTCCGGATGCGTCCCGCGGAAAGCGCTTCGCACCCAGCGTGACCGCCTGATAGACGCGCACGCGCTCGCCGATGATCGCCGTCTCGCCGATCACGACGCCCGTGCCGTGGTCGATGAAGAAGCCGCCGCCGATCTGCGCGCCGGGGTGAATGTCGATCCCCGTCTGCGCATGCGCATGCTCCGCGACGATGCGCGCGAGGAGCGGCAATTCGAGGCGGTACAGCTCGTGCGCGAGCCGGTGGTGAATCATCGCGAGGACGCCCGGGTAGCAGAGCAGCACCTCGTCGACGCTGCCCGCGGCCGGATCGCCATGAAACGCGGCGAGCACGTCGCTGTCGAGCAGCGCGCGGATCGCGGGCAGGCGCGCGGCGAACGCGCGCACCGCGGCGTCGGTCTTCGCTTCGATCGCGGCCTCGGCCTGCGCGCTCGCGTCGTGCCGCCCCTTGTAGCGCAGCTCGAGCCGCGCCTGCGCGAGGAGCGCGTGCAGCGCGTCGTCGAGCGCATGGCTCACGTAGAAATTTTCGCTCTCCTGCCTAAGATCGGGCGGCCCGAGCCGCATCGGAAACAGCACGCCCTTCAGCGTTTCGACGATGCTCGCGAGCGCCTCTCGCGCCGGCAATTCGCGCCCGCCCGGCTCGAGCGAGCGGCGCTGCACTTCGCGCCAGCGCTGGCGCACGGTTTGAAGCGATTGAACGATGTCGTCGATGTCGAATACCGCCACGGCTGCCGCTCCTTGTTGCTTCTCGTTGTTTCTCGTTGCTGGCTGACTGCTGCTCGCTACTCACGGCCGGTCGATGCCGGTTGCCGCACCGGAACCGACCGCATCGGTCAACTCTGCTGCCACGGCAACCCGTGCAACCGCCAGCCGTTGATCGCGCCGCGATGGCCCGCATCGTCGAGCTCGCCCTCGAAGCCTTCGAGCACGTTGAAGACTTGCGTGAAGCCCGCCTTCGCCGCCGCTTCCGCGGCGAGCGCCGAACGGTTGCCGCTGCGGCACAGCAGCAGCACGGCCGCGTCCTTGCCCGTCTTCGCTTCGAGCTCGCGCGCGAAGCGCGGGTTGCGCGTGAGGCTCGTGCCGGTCGCCCAGGGCACGTGCAGACTGTCCGGCACGTGGCCGACGAACGCGCGCTCCTCCGCGGTGCGCACGTCGACGAGCCGCGCGGCGCCGGCCGTGACGAGCGCCCATGCGTCGCGAGGCGATATGCCGCCCGCATACGGCAAGCCCGCCGCGCGCGCGGCTTCGCGTGCGGCTTCGAGCACCGCATGTGTGGAGCGTTCTTCGAGTTCAACCGTCATGGCGTCTCCTTGTGGGTATCGCGCATCGTGCACGAGACATGGGCCGGGCTCGACGGCGAGCGCTGTCCGAGCGCCGTCTATAGCCATCAAGGCTCCACTATGAAAGAGCCGCCGCAAAAGCCGAACCAATTATTTTTCATTTCGAAATGAGGCCGGGCATGCGGGAGATAGTCGCGATGTCGGATTGATTCGGGCGGGAAGCGCGACACGTGCGACGCCGGCGCTCGTCGTTCTCACGTACGACGAAAGCGTGCGCGCGTCGCTCGCGCACGCCGCGGCAACGCGCTCGCGCGAAGGACGCTCGGGCCGTCGGCCCAGCAATCGAAGCGCAGGCACATCACGCCTTACGCTACCATTACACGCAACGCTCATTGTGAATACGCCATGCCTCATGCTTCCTGGCCTGATCAGGCCGATCCGTACCGCTTCCTCGAAGAACTGGAAAGCCCCGCGAGCGTCGACTGGGTCGACGCGCAGAATGCGCGCACGCACGGCGCGCCATGGCTCGACGGCGCACGCTACCGCGCGCTCGTCGAGCGCTTCACGAAGGCGCTGCTGCCTCGCGAGCGGCCCGTGATCCCGCAGCGCTGGCAAGCGTGGGCCTACGACGTATGGCAGGACGAGCGCCATCCGAAAGGCCTGTGGCGGCGCGCGCCGTGGGCGAGCTGGCGCAGCGGCCGCGCCGAGTGGCAGACGCTGATCGATCTCGACGCGCTCGGCGCGGCGGAAGACGTTCAATGGGTGTTCGACGGCGAGCTCATCCTCGAGCCGGACGGCGATCGCGCGCTGATCGTGCTGTCCGACGGCGGCGCCGATGCGGTCGTCGTGCGCGAGTTCGATATCGAGCAGCGCCGGTTCGTCGACGGCGGCTTCTCGATCGAGGCGGCCGGCAAACATTCGATCGAATGGATCGATCGCGACACGGTCTATGTCGGCTGGGACAACGGCGGCCCGAGCGTCACGCGCTCCGGCTATCCGCGCGAAGTCAGGCGCTGGACGCGCGGCACCCTGCTATCGGACGCGCCCGTCGTGTTTCGCGGCGCACGCGGCGACATCTCCGTCGACGCGCAATACGATCCGGTCGATCGGCACCACATGATCGAGCAGGCGATCAACTTCTACGACGCGAATACGTATCGCCTCGGCGACGACGGCGCATGGATTCGCTACGACGCCCCGGCGCACGTCGAGGTCGGCTACTGGAACGGTTGGCTGCTGCTCCAGCCGAGGCTCGACTGGACCTGCGGCGGCGCGCGCTACACGGGCGGCAGCCTGCTCGCGATCCGGGAAGATGCGTTCGTCGCGGGCGAGCGCGCGTTCGCTACGTTGTTCGAGCCGAACGATCGCACGTCGGCGTGCGGCTGGACGCACACTCGCCGCTACCTGCTGGTGTCGTGGCTCGACGACGTGCTCACGCGCACGCTGCTCTGGCTGCCCGAGCAGCAGGACGACGGCGCCTGGCGCTGGCGCGCGCGCCCGTTCCCGGCGCGCGGGCTCGCGCAGGTCGACGTGTCGCCCGTCGAGCCGACGTTCGATGACGAGGTGTACGTGAGCGTCGGCGATTACCTGACGCCGCCCGAATACTCGCTCGCCGACCTCGCCGACGACGACCTGTCGGCATGGACGCTGCTCGATCGCTGGCCGACCCAATTCGATGCATCCACGCTGACGGTGCGGCGCGAACATGCGCGCTCGCGCGACGGCACGCTGGTGCCGTATACGCTGGTCGGCCCGCGCGACGCATTGGACGATGCGGGTCGCGCACCGCGTCCGTGCCTGCTGTACGGCTACGGCGGCTTCGCGATTGCGCTCACACCGGACTACGATCCGCTGCTCGGCATCGGCTGGCTCGAAAAAGGCGGCATCGCTGTCTTCGCGCATATTCGCGGCGGCGGCGAATTCGGCACGCGATGGCACGAAGCGGCGCGACAAACGGAGCGGCAGCGCTCGTTCGACGATTTCATCGCCGTCGCCGAAAGGCTCGTGGCGGACGGCGTGACGACGGCCGGGCAGCTCGGCATCCGCGGCGGCAGCAACGGCGGCTTGCTGGTGGCGGCATGCATGATCCAGCGCCCGGACCTGTTCGGCGCGGTGGTGAGCGACGTGCCGCTGCTCGACATGCAGCGCTATCCGCACTTGCATGCGGGCGCGTCGTGGCTCGACGAATTTGGCGATCCTGACGATCCCGGCCATGCGCCGACGCTCACGGCATACTCGCCGTATCATCGAGTCGCGCACGACGTTGCATATCCGCCGGCGCTCTTCACGACGTCGACGAGCGACGATCGCGTGCATCCCGCGCATGCTCGGAAGATGGTCGCGCGCATGCATGCGCAAGGGCACCGGAACGTATGGCTGCTCGAAAAAACCGATGGCGGCCACGGCAGCGCCGACGCAATCGACACGGCCGAGCACGAAGCGATCGGATATGAGTTCCTCTGGGGCCACTTGTCCCGCGACGCGAAGGACCGGCGCGAGTAAATCGCCATGAGAAGACGGGCGGGCGTTCGGCGTCCCGCCGCCCCGCCGTCCCGGCGCTCGCGGCGCGGCTCCGGGCGACCGCGTTCGCTTCAGAAGCTTGCCGGGACGAACGTGACTTCGTCGCGAGTTGCATATGCGGGGATCGCGGATTCGTCGCCGGATTTCCCGTGTTGCCAAGCGCGCGTATCCGATGATGCCAAGACGAACGAAGTCGATTGGCTTCGTTCGCCTTGGGCGAGCGCACCGTTGGAGCGCTCGCCTTCCGCGTCGCGCGTCGGCCATGCCCTGTTCGCGCTGCGCTTCACGACTTCACGTCGTTCCCGCTCCGTCACGAAGGCAACCGCGCCGCATCGCTCGACGAACAAGTCGCCTGCAATCGCGAATCGAGCGCGAATCGACCATCGACATGCTTCGTCATCCGTACGATTGAAGCGCATCGCACCCGCATCGCGATGTCACCGCGCGGCGGGCGGCTCGCGATCGCCGCCGGCAATGCGGCGATCGCGCCCGACGAACATTCGCCGCGTCCCGTCGTTCGACATGCCGCGAGCGCCTCGTCACCGGCCGCCGTCGTTCTCCCGAATCACCGCCTCCGCCGCCGCGT
>NZ_LOYJ01000091.1:0-8624 GCF_001526245.1 Burkholderia sp. MSMB1498 | reverse complement strand
ACGCAAAGCAACACAAGCAACCTTCATCGCCGCTCCAACTACCGGACAAGGTGCAATGTGAAACCTACTCCTTGCTCTGCGGACTTCTGACAGGTGTCGTGACGGGCTTCAGGCCGATTTCCCGCGAGAACGTCAGCGTCTCGTCGGCAATGTAGCAGGAACCGTTGTCGCTCAGCCACTCGATTTCGCTGTCAGCCTTCAACGCACCGGCGAAACGGTTTTCGACCGCCTGAAGCATCACGTCGCGCACCATGTCACCGGTGTAGCCGCCGGTGCTCGCAGCCCAGCTCATGGCTTCCCGGTCGCAGCAGTCCAGTGCGAAGACGACGCGCAAGGGGGCACCGTCGTCGCAGCGGAATTCGAAACCGTCCGAGCACCAGCGCACGTTGCTTTGGTCCACCGCGACCTTGCCATCGTGCCGACGCGTAGACGGGGCATGACGAGGTCGGCGTTCGAGCAGCAGGCCGTGGCGGCGCATGACGCGATACACCCGTTTTGCATTGACGCGAGGTTCGCCCAGCGCGTCCCGGCTTCGCCTCAACAGCGCCCATGCACTTTACTGCTGCGCAACGTGTGCCGGAACAGCTGCTACATCGTCACCGGTGTCATCCTGTTCGCAACTCCCGGCTATACCTCTGCCTCGACCGGATTGAGCGTAATCGAACACGCAGGCGTTGCCATGGTCGTTGCCCCATTGAATCCGCAGCCGCCCCTTTTGCGGCACACCGCGCACGAAAATCATGCCGCCTTGTCCGACCCATCCCATGCTTTCCCCCTTCTCGTTCAGCACGTTGGCTCCCATCGGTGCAACGTTGCCGCTCGCAGTCTTTACCCGCATCAGCATCGGCATACCCTGCTTCGTCGGGAATTTCGTCCTTACTACCGCCCCCGCTCGCGGCACAACGTCCTCGCTGGTGCTCTCCAGCTCAACGTCATCCGGTAAGAGTTGAGGGTCAAGCGTGATCGTATTGCTTCGATATGGCGTGAGATAGGGCACCACGGCATATCCCGAGCTATCGACCTTCACGCCCGGCGCATTCGTAACAGCAGCGTCCTTCGCGCCATCGGCCTCGATCAATGCAACCGCGTCGTCTGGATCAATAGCCTGTCCCAAGGTAATGCCACCGGCGTGCCCAATTATCGAACCCGACACACCAAGCGCTTGCTGGTTCGCGCCGTTACCGACTGATGCGGACGCATTTGCCGAACCGCGGCCGCCGTTGTAACTGCCAGATACTCCGAGCGAAGTCGCTCGAGTACCTGCGCCGCCGCTATAGCCAGCATTCAGGCCGTACGACCAGGCATTGTTGGTACCCGCCGTGCCACTTGTGCTTGTCTGCAGCGATGTCTGATTGTGGCCAATGCTGACAGATGCGTTCAGGTCGCTAAAGACTGGCTTGCTTTCGATCTGACCACCAAACGGTATCGACACACTTACGTAAATCTGGTTGTCCTGTCTGCCGGACGAATCTCGTGTGCGCTGGACGGATATGTTATAACTTCCCCATCTCGCGCCGTTTGAATACCCGATCTGAAATTGGAGATCTCGCCCTCCGCGGTTCCAGTAATCGACGACACTACCCATCGCATACAGTGAGCCACTTTCGCCCAACCGTTGGCTCACGGTCAGTTGCGCCCGGTCTCGGGTCCGATAGGCTCCATCCGTATAGATGCTTCCATAATTCCGGATGTTACTACGCGCCTGCATCGCTTCGGCAAGACTATAGTAACCCGACGTCGAATAGCGATAAGCGGCCACTGTTAGGCTCGTATTAGTCTGAGGCAGAATCTTGGCATAGCTTACCCGCCAGCTGATTCCCTGTCGGATCGGCACGCCCGGCAGTGACGTGCGTGCGGACGTTATATCCAGCGCAAATGCACCGATTGACGAATTGAGCGCCGCCCCGAACAAACCGGCCACATATCCATTAGCCGCCACAAACCCGGTGTAGCCCGTGATCAAATTGCTCAGACCGCGTTGATAGATGACTTGCGCGACGTACGGATGCCCATCGCCGTGCCCCCATTGAGTACGATACTGACCTGCCGCGATGCTGAAGCGACTACTGCCCGCGCGCAGCAGCTGAGGTACACTGGCATAGGGTACGAAGAACATTCGTTGAGACCCGTTAGCCTCAGTCACCGTTACCTGAAGATCACTGCCATATCCAGTCGGATTCAAATCACGGATTTCAAAAGGGCCAGGCGCCACCGTCGTCTGATAGATCACGTAGCCGTTCTGGCGAACTTCGACTTTCGCGTTAGTCTGCGCCACACCCCGCACGACCGGAGCGTATCCTCGCAGTGAGTCCGGTAGCATGCGGTCGTCGCTGGCGATCTGGACACCACGCAGTTGGAAACTATCGAATATCTCGCCACGGGTTGAGTTGTCGCCGACCGTCAGTGTCGATTTCCACTTCGTCAGATCATGCTGTGCGTAGGTTTCGATGGACCGCCACTGTGCGCCGATGCCTCTCGTATAGTCGAGCGACATGCGTTCCCGTAACCGCCAGCCCCCGTAGTTCATACCAGCCACCATTCCCAAATACAGGCTGTTGTCGGTACGACCATAGGCCGATGAACGGTAGACGTTCATGTCGTAGCGTAACATTCCGGCCGTGATGCCACTATCCCAGCGCGATGGACTTACCTCACCACGTGCCATGTTGCGTAGATCGGCTTGTGGCACGCTCAATTGTAGGTGCTGGCTCGACCCGTCGTACTTATAAGATGCCGACGGAATGCGCACTCCCAGATCAATACATTGTTGTGCGTTGTCTCGGGTTGCTTCAGGCCAATGGCTTATGTCGACCCCGGCAGCATCTAACAGCGAACGCGTCAAGCAGGGTTCAGCACTTTTGTTACCGCTCCTGAGTTCGAAATGCACCTCGCGGCGCCCGAGCGGTGAGTCGTTCAAATACAAATCGACATCGTATGTGCCAGGCAGCACCGCGTTTCCGCTCGAAAAGCGGCGCACGTCCACCGCCGGCCCGACCATAAAGCTGGGATCGAAGTCCACGACCGCGTTAGGAGACTCTGATGCTTGTGCTGCCCCCCAAGCCTGGGGCATACCAATCGACAGCAGGATCCCAACCCACATAGCGATCGGCCTCATTCTATAACAAGGACTACTATGCATATCGATATCTGTTACGGACGTACGCGATGTTGCTATCGGTATATTGCTCGCAAGAATATTTGAATAAATGCGATGGCGTCAGGTGAAACGCATGTCCCGACTACTGAACGGATGCCGTCCCCTTGCTCGAAGCGCCATAGTCATTGACGACAGAGTAGTTGACCTGCATCGCACCTTCAGGCCGACTCCTCGTGTTCTTCAGCGAAAAATCGGCCGACTTAAAGGCCTCCACCATGCCTTGGCCGGCATCGACTGCACCTCGTGCGGTTCTCAGCGAAACCTGACCAAACGACACCGCGTATGGTGCCGGGTTGTCGGCATGGAGTACCCATTCATCGTTTTCACCCGGCCGTATCGTCCACTTGATCTGCGCAGGAACCTCATCGGGACGGCCTCGTAGCCCCGCCGGTCGGAAGAACACCTTGATGCGCGTTCGGTAGGCAAGCTGCAGTAAGCTTTCTCCTTTCGGGGCCTCAGCTTTCGGCGGAATCTCCAGCACGTTGAGCCAGTACACGGACTCGCGATCCTGCGGCAACGGCTCCTGCGTGTACCGCAAACGCATGGTTTGCCCCTTGCCCGGCTCAACGCGAAAAACAGGGGGAGTCAGCGTGAAGGGAACATCGACGTCTTCAGGCTTTGCAGACGCATTGCCAATATCGAGCCACGCCTGCACAAGCACCGGTCGCTTGCCCTTGTTGAGCGCTTGCACTCCGACTTCCCTGCTTGAAGCCGGATAGACGATGCGCGTACTCGGAAGCACAATATCCGCGTGGGCCATCATCGGCAGAAACGCAGCGGCCATGCAGGCATGTGAGAGACTCCCTGAGAAAATTCGACGGATCGACACTGTTTCTCCTTGAATGAGCCGGACACGTCGACGGCAGACCGTCCGCCGCCAGTACGCGTGCATTACTGATAATTGAGCGAGTACGTTACGTGACTCTGCACAGGTCCTGCCGTGGCTGCACCGTCGACGGCGACGTATTTCGCCCTGTAATCCATCGATGCTGACCCGCTGACAACCGGCGTCGATTTCACCGTCGATGCATTACCCACGGTAATCGGGGAACTGTCCGAGTTCATTAGTTGAATTTCTACATTCTTTGCGGCAGCGGTATCATCACTCTGATTCTTTAGGTTGCCGGTACTCGCGTCGAGGCTTGCATTCGCCTCAAACGCAGCCGCCACCGCTTTCGTACCGCTCGAACAGTCGCTTACCTTTATCGTGAACAATTGCGAACCGACCGCATCTCCCGGTTTTGCCAAAGAATTGGCTGATACTGTCGGCAAAGGCACATTCAGGTTTTTGCTGGTGGCGTCAACAGTGCAGGTTTGCGCCGTCACGATTCCTTGAAAATCCACTTCACCGTCCGAAGCGTAGGCCGACACGATTACGCCCATTCCCAGCAGCAACGCAGCGCTCGCGTTGAGCACGTTCTTTTGCTTTGTTTTCATAAAAATTTCACCTATAAATCTGTAGATCGGCGCGTTATTGAAACGTCATCTTCACTCGTAATTCAGCGTCCATGTCACGTGGCTGGCAACATTCCCCGCAATTGCGGCGCCACCAACCGCAATGTAGTTCGCGGAGTAGTGAAGATTGGCCGAGCCGTCGTCTTCGATCGTAGTCGGTGTGATGCTCGACGGGTCTCCCACTTTGATGACGTTGGCATCCGCTCCACGCAACTGGAGCTGGACGTTTTCCGCACCGCCATCAGTGGCACTGTCACTGTTCTTGAGATAGCCAGTGGCTATGTCGACATCAGAGCCTGGCTCGAAACTCGCCAGCACCTTGGCATCTTGACCCGTCGCACAGCCCTTGAGTTTGATAGTAAATGCCTGACCACCGGCAGTGCTGCCATCCTTGTTTAGTGCCTTTTCGGATACCGTCGGAAGCGTAATAGACAGCTTTTTGGTCGAAGTATCTACCTGGCAGGTCTGTGCAGAGATTGTCCCCGTAAACGTAACGGTACCGTCCGACGCGTGAACTGACGTCATTGTGCTCACTCCTCCAAAAAGAACGGCACCAGCGAGCGCAAATTGACGTAATCGTGATTTCATGGATAGCGTCCCCCTCAAAAGAATAGGATTTCATTATTTCATTGGTTGCGGCTCACGTGTCTCAGCACACACTGAAAAAGACTCGGATATGTCCGAGTCTCGATTCGACCGCGTGCCTGGGGGCATCGCAAGTTGCGACATCGCTCATATTTCTCTTGCCATAGCCGAACACTCGGATTTTTCCGATAAAAATTAGGCCATATCCCACAGGCGTGCATTGTTTGCTGCTGCATACTATATATGGTGAAATATTAAATCATAATCGCATTTGCTTTAAAAATGGCATGCCTGCTATCCAATTTGTTGATTTATTTCGAGCAGCTCGACTCGAATAAGCGGGGAAACGTCGGGCGGCATGCAGAGTTTCAGTCTTTTCTGACGGGTAAAACGCTAGTTTTGTACGCCGATGAGTAAATAATTATGATATGGAACCGCAGGATCGGGAGGGCTGAACCGAAACAGCCAGGCGCAGCTGACGCTCTCCTCGTGCAAGACCGAAAAGCGCATTGCCTTGGAATGCTCATCGCGGCGATAATCGGTGTCTGGGGCGCCGCCACGTATGCAGCAGCGCCCCAGGTCGATGGTGTCGGTCCAACCCGATTGCTAAATCTACCGTCTCCTATTTCCGTGCCACGCGATGCCCCCCCCGGAACTCTGTTAACCGATTGGATTAAATCACCGGAAGATGGAGAAACATACTCGTGGACAACCAAAAATAGCATATTCGGTGACGGGGTCGGCATGGACCTTCATTACATAGGGGGCAATGCATCGGTAAATGACCTGGATGATGTTGTTGAACCTCCGGAGAGCGGAGGTCGTGTCCAGGTAAGAAAAACCAATGTTCCCGGCATCGGCTTGGCACTATCTACGCGGGTTCATAACACTGCGTGTGGAAGCGAGTGGACGCCCTTTAGCGCTGCAAGTGATAATGGAGGGATACTTCTCTACCAGGAATTTTGCAAACATCAAACAAACGGTAATTTCAAGAGCGGCAGCCAACTGGCTGTTGCGCTCGTGAAACTCGCCGATCAAGTATCACCTGGCACCGTTAGTGCGACTTCTGTGGTCCAAGGGACCCCATGGAATAACGATCGCAAAATGTCTGGCAGCCCGACACCGACTACGTACAAAATAACCGCGGTTCAAATTACGCAGTCGACTTGCCAAACGCCCAATGTCCCAGTCGATATGGGCACGGTCTCGGCAGGGGATTTCGAGGGTGTCGACACCAAAACCACGCCGAAGGATTTCAAGATCATGTTGAAAAACTGTCCGGGGGGTATGAACAGCATCAAATATCAACTGGACCCAACTACTCCGATCAAGGATAAGTTCAACTCGGTGATCACCCTCCAAGCTGGCGGCGCCACGGGTGTTGGGCTGCAACTGATGGACAATTCGGGCAGCGCGGTGCCGTTGCAGGAGGCTATCCCAGTTAGCGATTACCACGGCAGCGGCGGAAACTTTACCATTCCGCTGAAAGCGGCATACTACCAGACTGATTCGAAAATTACGGGTGGCGCAGCCAACGCGGCGGTCGACTTTACGATGACGTATGAGTAACTAAAGTCGACCGGCCAAAATTGACCCAAGACGTTTCTTGTAGCCATTTGGCAAGTGAGTTCTCTTTTATCTTAGAGGCAAGGAGAACTCGATGAAGAAGCGATTTACCGACGAGCAGGTCATCCGGATCTTGCGCGAGGCCGAGAGCCGGGACGAGCCGGTGAAGGATCTGTGCAAGCGCCACAACCTGATTAACGCGCGGCATGCTTTACGTGCCAGCGTCAATCAACAAACGCGCATCAGCGACAATCAAAAAAGCGCGTCAGTCAATAAACACTTGCCTGCGTCAATCAACATCGGCATCATCAACCTTGCCGCGACACTCTCATCTTGTTTGTCGCGCCACACGCAGAGAAAAACGAATTGTTCGGAGCCGACTGTGTAGCCATGCGAGGGTACGCTCGACGACCCAGCGTGTCTTGCCAAGGCCGCTGCGGTGAGGCTCTCCACGGCGAGCGATCTGCGTGGCGATACCGGCAGCGTGCAGAAGCTTGCGATATTTGCCGTGGTCGTAGCCGCTCGCTTGCACGACGACGAGCTTTGACAGCGGCCGTCCACGCTTGCCGCGAATGGGAGGAATGGCCCTGATCAGAGGCAGTAGTTGAGCGACGTCGTTGCGGTTGGCGCCAGATCGGTGGGATAGGGTCCTGTTTTTGACCTGATCCCACTGCGCGAATGGAGGAAGAATCGATAACCACGCGAGACCAGTCGATGCGATCGGCCGCTCGAAGTTTCGTCAGCAGCACCTCGTGCAGCCGGTCCCAGGCGCCTGCCTGTTACCAGTCGCGCAGTCTGCGCCAGCAACTCATGCCCGAGCCACATCCCATTTCCTGCGGAAGCATCTCCCAGGGAATGCCGGATTGCAGCACGAACAGGATGCCGGTGAGCACGGCGCGGTCGTCGTGCGGCTTGCGTCCCGGGTATCGCGTGCGGCGTGGCTTCGGTGGTGGCAGCAGCGGTTGGATTAGTGATCACAATTCGTCATCGAGTATCGGTTTTGCCATAACCCCCTCGTCAGCGAAACGACGAAGAGGTTAACAGAGCGTGCGCCGGGTTAGCAGCCCCCGCTACTCATTTTGCTAGATCCTGTAACGGCTGAAGGGAAAACGATCCAGTCTGGAGGCGTGTAGGCGTTCCTGCTGCCGGGCTTCGTCTACTCGCCCGACGAGCTCAAGCAACTGCACGAGAAGGAGCCGAAATGATCTTCATGAAATCCGCGTGGCCGTATTTGCTGACAGCGCTGCTCGGCGCGGCGGTCGGTGCCGGCGTCGAGCACCTGATCGGCGCGCGCCTGCTCGCCGACGAGCAGGCAGCGCGCTCGGCGGACGCGCAGCGGCACGCGAACGACCTGACGACGATCTCGCACGCGGCGCTTGCCGCGGAGCAGCGCGCGATCGCCGCCCACGACGCTGCCGCGTCGCAGGTGGCCGCCATTGATGCACAACTCACGAAGGAGCGAACCGACCATGAAACCGAAAATCGCAGCCTGCGCGCTGTTCTGGCTGCTGGCACTGACCGGCTGCGCGTCGCCGTCCGCAACTGTACTGCAGCCGGTGCCGACGGTCTGCCCGGAGCTGCCAGCGCCGCCGGCGTGGGCAATGGTGCCGCCGCCGTTGCAGACATCGACCCAGCGGTTGCGGAACGCGTTTTTGGGGTCGCCGGCGACGACCAGCGCGAAATCGACAAACTGAAGGCGGTGCAGGCATGGGCGTGCGCGGTGCGGCCGGCGACGCCCGGCTGCCAGTGAATTCGATTGCTTGTGAGGCTATTCGAACCTAGAAAGAGGTGGCCTCACTCGTTCGGACAGTTTTCTGAGATTTTTAAGTGGAACGTCCGAGGCAATCATGCTGCCGATTTG